>NZ_CAWPSZ010000051.1:0-336601 GCF_963890955.1 Pseudomonas sp. MF6747 | reverse complement strand
TCTTGACGACCATAGAGCATTGGAACCACCTGATCCCATCCCGAACTCAGCAGTGAAACGATGCATCGCCGATGGTAGTGTGGGGTTTCCCCATGTGAGAGTAGGTCATCGTCAAGATTAAATTCCAGAGCCCCTGTTTGCTAACGCAAACAGGGGCTTTGTTTTTGGCGGTCGAAAAGTGCAGGTATGAAGGCATCGCGATGCGCCAACGATAATGTGTGCTTTCCTGATAGGCCCAGCTCCCAAGCTCCCCGCTACCTCCGGGCCATGGGCGCTAAATCCCGGCCTTTCTATGCAATGGCCTTGCGCATGGCTATCATGCGTGCCTCATTGTGAGGCGATACTTGCATGCTGACGTTGTTAGAACTTCTGAAAGATGGCCGATTTCATTCCGGAGAAGCGCTGGGTGCCGCCCTGGGTGTCAGCCGCAGTGCTGTTTGGAAGCAGCTCCAGCACCTTGAGGCAGAGCTGAATTTGCCCATTCATAAAATTCGCGGCAAGGGGTACCAGTTGGCTTCGCCGCTGGTGTTTCTGAGCAAGGAAGAGATTGCGGTGAATGCCGCTTCTTTGGCATGGCCCGTCCACATCTCTGACTCTATCGACTCCACTAATGCTGAAGCCTTGCGTCTTGTCGACGCAGGTGTTGCTGCGCCATTTCTGGTGCTTGCTGAGCAGCAGACGGCCGGCAGGGGGAGGCGGGGCCGCACGTGGGTGAGTCCATTCGCTCAGAATGTCTACTACAGCCTTGTATTGCGCATCGAGGGTGGGCTGCGGCAGCTGGAGGGTCTTAGTCTTGTAGTGGGATTGGCGGTCATGCAAGCGCTGCGTGATTCTGGTGTGCAGGGCGCGGCCCTGAAGTGGCCAAACGACGTCCTTGTAGGGCGCAAGAAAATTGCCGGCATCTTGCTTGAGTTGGTGGGTGACCCTGCAGACATCTGTCACGTGGTGATCGGGATAGGCATTAACGTGAACATGCAGCAAGCTGCCGAGGTAGATCAGCAGTGGACCTCAGTGCAATTGGAAACAGGTGCGCCCGTCGATCGTAATTACTTGGTTGCGCAGCTAAGCCTGCAGCTGCAAAGCCACTTGGAGCGCCATAAGGCCTTTGGCTTTAGTGCGTTGCAGGAGGAGTGGGAGCGAAATCATTTGTGGCAGGGTAGGGCTGTGACTCTCATTGCAGGCGTCAATCAGATTGATGGGATTGTGCTGGGGATTGATCACCAGGGCGCGCTGCGTCTGAATGTCGATGGTGTTGAGAAAATATATAGCGGTGGTGAGTTAAGCCTGAGGCTGCGCGATGATTCTTGAGCTCGACTGTGGAAATAGCTTTATCAAGTGGCGGGTGCTCGATGCGCGGAGCATTAGCGCCTGCGCAGAGGGTGTTGTCGGTTCAGATCTCGCATTAATAGAAAGTCTGACCGCAATTCCGGGTCTGCTGCTCACGCGATGCCGTCTGGTGAGCGTTCGTGCTTCAGAGGAAACGGGAAAGTTGGTTGAGGCATTGCAGGAGGCATTTGGTGTCACAGTGGCCTGCGCTGCCTCAGCGAGAGAAATGGCGGGAGTGCGCAACGGTTATGAAGAGTACGAGCGCCTCGGGCTTGATCGCTGGTTAGCAATGCTTGGCGGTTTCAAGTTGGCGCCGGGTGCTTGCTTGGTGCTCGACTTCGGTACCGCCGCGACTGCGGACTTTATCGCTGCTGACGGTGAGCATCTAGGAGGCTTTATATGCCCTGGAATGCCCCTGATGCGCAGTCAGCTGCGAACACACACCCGCAAGATTCGCTACGACGATGCCGCAGCAGAGCAGGCCATGGAGCATCTTTCCCCAGGTCGAACCACCGTTGAGGCCGTTGAGCGTGGCTGCACGCTCATGCTTCGGGGGTTTGTATTAACCCAGCTTGAGTTGGCTCGGCGTTATTGGGGGGAAGATTTCACCGTCTTCCTGACGGGCGGGGATGCTGACCTGGTCTCGGATGCCGTACCACAGGCTCGCTTTGTTCCGGATCTGGTCTTTGTGGGACTGGCGATGGCGTGCCCTTTGTACTGAGGTTTTTTATGCGTTGGCTGTTTTTGCTCTTGCTCGTTCTCAATGCCTTCTATTACATCTGGCATCAACAAGAGGCGCCGTTGCGCGCTAAGGACGTTACGCCTCTGAGCCTCTATCGCGGCTCTCAGCAGGACATCCGGCTGTTGAGTGAGTCTTCTGATTCGGTTGTCCGCCGTGACCGGGCAAGCGCCCCTGAGCCGCAAAATACATGCTTGTACATAGGTGGCTTTGCTGATCAGCGACAAGCGCAGTTGCTTGAGCAGCGTCTCATGAGCCTGGATATAAAGGTCAAGGTGCAACTGCTCAATGTACCTGGCACTACCGGCTATTGGCTGCGCGTGTCCCCTGAAAGCAGGCGACTGGCCGATGATCTGCCCTTTGAAAACCTTGCTAAGGAATTCAATGAGTTAAAACATAAAATAATGTTGTGCGAAGGCGTTGCAAGTGTCGAATAGTTTGCATAGAATGGCGCCCGCTTCGCAGTGAAGACCTTCACGGTCTACAGCGTGAAGCGAAGGTCAACGCAGCTAACCTCATATTTTTAATGAGAAAATGCTTGACAGAAGGCCGGCGTGATGTAGAATGCCGGCTCGCTTAGGAGGGGTTCCCGAGCGGCCAAAGGGATCAGACTGTAAATCTGACGTCTACGACTTCGAAGGTTCGAATCCTTCCCCCTCCACCATTTTTAGCGTGAGCTGCAAGCTCCGCGGGTATAGTTTAGTGGTAGAACCTCAGCCTTCCAAGCTGATGATGCGGGTTCGATTCCCGCTACCCGCTCCAAGTTTGCAGGTTGTGCACGGTGTTTTGCTCTTGTAGCTCAGTTGGTAGAGCACACCCTTGGTAAGGGTGAGGTCAGCGGTTCAAATCCGCTCAAGAGCTCCATATAACAAGGCAGATATGAAAATATCTGCCTTTGTTTTAACAGCTGACTCGGCTTGATAGTGTTCTGCCTGGCGTGAATGTCGGGTGATTTCAAGTCTCTAGGGGTTGGTTGTTGTAAAGTCTTTTTCAGGCCTGCATAATGGTCGGCCTGATTTTGTTTTAGGTCAGTAGCTCAATTGGCAGAGCGACGGTCTCCAAAACCGTAGGTTGGGGGTTCGATTCCCTCCTGACCTGCCAGATTCACGTGGTGTGTCTGGCTTTCTTTTCACAGGATCTTCATAGATGACTCCTAAGGCTGAAGCTCAAAGCTCTCGTTTCGATCTGGTCAAGTGGCTTGCTGTAGTCGCATTGGTGGTCGTAGGCGTTGTTGGCAATCAGTACTATTCTGCTTCGCCGATCCTGTACCGCGTACTCGCTTTGCTTGCCCTTGCTGCTGTAGCTGCCTTTGTAGGCCTGCAGACTGCCAAAGGCAAGTCTTTCGCAGTCCTGGTAAAGGAAGCTCGCACAGAAATCCGTAAAGTCGTTTGGCCGACTCGCCAAGAAACCACGCAGACCACGTTGATTGTTGTGGCTGTTGTTCTGGTTATGGCGTTGCTGTTGTGGGGGCTTGATTCCCTGCTCGGCTGGCTTGTTTCCTTGATTGTTGGCTAAGGGTGTCCCGTGGCTAAGCGTTGGTACGTTGTGCATGCTTACTCGGGTTACGAGAAGCATGTCATGCGCTCTTTGCTAGAGCGCGTAAAGCTGGCAGGCATGGAAGATGGCTTCGGCGAAATTCTGGTTCCCACTGAAGAAGTGGTTGAAATGCGGAATGGCCAAAAGCGTAAAAGCGAACGCAAGTTCTTCCCTGGCTACGTGCTGGTTCAGATGGACATGAATGAAGGTACTTGGCACTTGGTCAAGGACACTCCTCGTGTCATGGGTTTCATCGGCGGTACTGCTGATAAGCCTGCTCCGATCACCGACAAAGAAGCAGAAGCGATTCTGCGTCGTGTTGCTGACGGCAGCGACAAACCTAAGCCGAAGACGTTGTTCGAGCCGGGTGAGGTTGTTCGTGTCACAGATGGTCCGTTTGCTGATTTCAACGGCACTGTCGAAGAAGTTAACTACGAAAAGAGCCGGATCCAAGTGGCGGTGCTCATTTTCGGTCGCTCTACTCCGGTAGAGCTGGAGTTCAGCCAGGTCGAAAAGGTCTAGCTGAGCAAGCATCCCAACCCCGCAGCCATAGGCTGTGGGGTTTTGTCGTCACTGGGATAAACGCGCAAGTAACCGGGGAGCCTTTCGAGGCGTTTGAACCCGTAATTGGAGTGCCTCATGGCCAAGAAGATTACCGCTTACATCAAGCTGCAAGTGAAGGCCGCTCAGGCCAACCCAAGTCCACCTGTCGGCCCGGCTCTGGGTCAGCACGGCGTGAACATCATGGAATTCTGCAAGGCCTTCAACGCCCGTACTCAGGGTCTTGAGCCAGGTCTGCCGACTCCAGTGATCATCACTGTATACAGCGACCGTAGCTTCACTTTCGAAACCAAGTCGACCCCGGCTTCGGTTTTGCTGAAGAAGGCTGCAGGTCTGACTAGCGGTTCCGCTCGTCCTAACACCGTTAAGGTTGGCACCGTAACTCGTGCTCAGCTGGAAGAAATCGCGAAAACCAAAAACGCGGATCTGACTGCAGCTGATATGGATGCAGCCGTGCGTACCATCGCCGGTTCTGCTCGTAGCATGGGCCTTAACGTGGAGGGTGTGTAATGGCTAAGCTGACCAAGCGCCAAAAGGCTATCGCCGGCAAAATCGAAGCAGGCAAGGCCTACAACTTTGTAGACGCTGCTGCCCTGCTGACCGAGCTGTCGACTGTCAAGTTCAGCGAGTCCGTTGACGTTGCTGTAAACCTGGGTGTTGACCCACGTAAATCCGACCAGGTCGTTCGTAGCGCTACTGTGCTGCCACACGGTACTGGCAAGACTGTACGTGTTGCTGTCTTCACCCAAGGCCCGGCAGCTGAAGCTGCTCTGGCCGCCGGCGCCGACCGCGTTGGCATGGACGACCTGGCTGCCGAAATGAAAGGCGGCGACCTGAACTACGACGTAGTTATTGCCTCCCCGGATGCAATGCGCGTTGTAGGTCAGTTGGGTCAGATCCTCGGTCCACGTGGTCTGATGCCTAACCCTAAAGTCGGCACCGTAACGCCAGACGTAGCTACCGCGGTTAAAAACGCCAAGGCTGGTCAGGTTCGTTATCGCACCGACAAAAACGGCATCATTCACACCTCCGTTGGCAAAGTCGGCTTCGATGCCGTCAAGCTGAAGGAAAACGTTGAAGCCCTGATCGCTGATCTGAAGCGTATCAAGCCAGCTTCCTCGAAAGGTATCTACGTTAAGCGCGTTACCCTGAGCACCACTATGGGCCCAGGTCTGGTCATCGACCAAGGCTCGCTGGACGTATAAGACACAAGTTGGCGCGAGCGATCGCGCTGATTGAAAAAATTGGGGTCCCTGCCTGGCGGGGGCTATCCAAGACCGTAGGCGGCGCAAGTCTTAAACCACAAGCCTACGCAGATGGTGCTCCCGGTTCCTTACCGAATCAGACACCAAAACGACATCCGGCTTCGGCCAGATGAAACGGTAACAAGCAGGAGTTAAACCCGTGGCAATTAATCTCGAAGACAAGAAGGCCATCGTCGCTGAAGTCAACGAGGCTGCCAAAGCTGCTCTGTCCGCTGTCGTGGCTGATGCCCGTGGTGTGACAGTAGGCGCTATGACCGGACTCCGTAAAGAGGCTCGTGAAGCTGGCGTATACGTACGTGTTGTACGTAACACCCTGCTCAAGCGCGCTGTTGCTGACACTGAATACAGTGTCCTCAACGACGTGTTCACCGGCCCGACTCTGATCGCGTTCTCCAAAGAACATCCAGGCGCTGCTGCCCGTTTGTTCAAGGAATTCGCCAAGAGTCAGGATAAGTTCGAGATCAAGGCAGCTGCGTTCGAGGGCAAGTTCCTCGCAGCTAACCAAATCGACGTACTGGCAACACTGCCGACCCGTAACGAAGCTATTTCGCAGCTGATGAGCGTGATTCAAGGCGCTACCAGCAAGCTGGCTCGTACTCTGGCTGCAGTTCGCGAGCAAAAAGAAGCTGCCGCAGCCTAAGGCTGAGCACCTCCTTTCGCGTATTTTTGTTTATTTCGATGGCCGCGTAGGCCGTCCCCCAATTTAGGAAATACAGTAATGTCTATCTCCCAAGAAGATATCCTCAACGCCGTAGCTGAAATGTCGGTTCTGCAGGTTGTTGAGCTGATCAAAGCTTTCGAAGAAAAATTCGGCGTTTCCGCTGCCGCTGCTTCCGCTGGCCCAGCTGTTGCTGCTGTTGCTGCTGAAGAGCAAACCGAATTCAACGTCATGCTGCTGGAAGCTGGCGAGAAGAAAGTAAACGTGATCAAGGCAGTTCGTGAACTGACCGGTCTGGGCCTGAAAGAAGCCAAGGCTGTAGTTGACGGCGCTCCTGCCCAGGTTCTGGAAGCAGTGTCCAAAGACGCAGCTGACAAAGCCAAAGCAGTGCTGGAAGAAGCAGGCGCTAAAGTCGAGCTGAAGTAAGCATCGACCTTGCGTCTCCAGCCCAAGCGTTAAGCTGAAGGCTGATGGCTGGTGGCTCTTGCCACCGGCCTTTTTCCGTTCTTGGCTGTCGACTCGGTCGCCGCCACTAACGCGCTGTAGCCACCCGATGCGGTGGTGCAAACCATGGGGTTTGCGAGATTTTCTGGCTGCTCCCGTCGGGAGGGGCCAAACAAGCAGGTGACCAAGCTGGGGAACGCTGATGGCTTACTCATATACTGAGAAAAAACGTATCCGCAAGGACTTTAGCAAGTTGCCGGACGTCATGGATGTCCCGTACCTTCTGGCTATCCAGCTGGATTCGTATCGTGAATTCTTGCAAGCGGGAGCGACTAAAGATCAGTTCCGCGACGTGGGCCTGCATGCGGCCTTCAAATCCGTTTTCCCGATCATCAGCTACTCCGGCAATGCTGCGCTGGAGTACGTCGGTTATCGCCTGGGCGAACCGGCATTTGATGTCAAAGAATGCGTGTTGCGCGGTGTTACGTACGCCGTACCTTTGCGGGTAAAAGTCCGTCTGATCATTTTCGACAAAGAATCGTCGAACAAAGCGATCAAGGACATCAAAGAGCAAGAAGTCTACATGGGCGAAATCCCATTGATGACTGAAAACGGTACCTTCGTTATTAACGGTACCGAGCGCGTTATCGTTTCCCAGCTGCACCGTTCCCCGGGCGTGTTCTTTGACCACGACCGCGGCAAGACGCACAGCTCCGGTAAGCTCCTGTACTCCGCGCGGATCATTCCGTACCGCGGTTCGTGGTTGGACTTCGAGTTCGACCCGAAAGACTGCGTGTTCGTGCGTATCGACCGTCGTCGCAAGCTGCCGGCCTCGGTACTGCTGCGCGCGCTCGGCTATACCACCGAGCAAGTGCTGGATGCCTTCTACACCACCAACGTGTTCAGCCTGAAGGATGAAACCCTCAGCCTGGAACTGATTGCTTCGCGTCTGCGTGGTGAAATTGCTGTCCTGGATATCCAGGATGAAAACGGCAAGGTCATCGTTGAAGCCGGCCGCCGTATTACTGCGCGCCACATCAACCAGATCGAAAAAGCCGGTATCAAGTCGCTGGACGTGCCTTTGGACTACGTCCTGGGTCGCACCACCGCCAAGGTCATCGTTCACCCGGCGACAGGTGAAATCCTGGCTGAGTGCAACACCGAGCTGAACACCGAGATCCTGGCAAAAATCGCCAAGGCCCAGGTTGTTCGCATCGAGACGCTGTACACCAACGACATCGACTGCGGTCCGTTCATCTCCGACACACTGAAGATCGACTCCACCAGCAACCAATTGGAAGCGCTGGTCGAGATCTATCGCATGATGCGTCCTGGTGAGCCACCAACCAAAGACGCTGCCGAGACCCTGTTCAACAACCTGTTCTTCAGCCCTGAGCGCTATGACCTGTCTGCGGTCGGCCGGATGAAGTTCAACCGTCGTATCGGTCGTACCGAGATCGAAGGTTCGGGCGTGTTGTGCAAGGAAGACATCGTCGCGGTACTGAAGACTCTGGTCGACATCCGTAACGGTAAAGGCATCGTCGATGACATCGACCACCTGGGTAACCGTCGTGTTCGCTGCGTAGGCGAAATGGCTGAGAACCAGTTCCGCGTTGGCCTGGTACGTGTAGAGCGTGCGGTCAAAGAGCGTCTGTCGATGGCTGAAAGCGAAGGCCTGATGCCGCAAGACCTGATCAACGCCAAGCCAGTGGCTGCGGCGGTGAAAGAGTTCTTCGGTTCCAGCCAGCTCTCGCAGTTCATGGACCAGAACAACCCGCTCTCCGAGATCACCCACAAGCGCCGTGTTTCCGCACTGGGCCCGGGCGGTTTGACGCGTGAGCGTGCAGGCTTTGAAGTTCGTGACGTTCACCCGACGCACTACGGTCGTGTTTGCCCGATCGAAACGCCGGAAGGTCCGAACATCGGTCTGATCAACTCCCTGGCCGCTTATGCGCGCACTAACCAGTACGGTTTCCTCGAGAGCCCGTACCGCGTAGTGAAAGACGCTCTGGTCACCGACGAGATCGTGTTCCTGTCCGCCATCGAAGAAGCTGATCACGTGATCGCTCAGGCTTCGGCCACGATGAACGACAAGAAAGTCCTGATCGACGAGCTGGTAGCTGTTCGTCACTTGAACGAGTTCACCGTTAAGGCGCCGGAAGACGTCACCTTGATGGACGTTTCGCCCAAGCAGGTAGTTTCTGTTGCAGCGTCGCTGATCCCGTTCCTGGAACACGATGACGCCAACCGTGCGTTGATGGGTTCCAACATGCAGCGTCAAGCTGTACCGACTCTGCGTGCTGACAAGCCGCTGGTAGGTACCGGCATGGAGCGTAACGTAGCGCGTGACTCCGGCGTTTGCGTCGTGGCTCGTCGTGGCGGCGTGATTGACTCTGTTGATGCCAGCCGTATCGTGGTTCGTGTTGCCGATGACGAAGTTGAAACTGGCGAAGCCGGTGTCGACATCTACAACCTGACCAAATACACCCGCTCGAACCAGAACACCTGCATCAACCAGCGTCCGCTGGTGAGCAAGGGTGATCGCGTTCAGCGTAGCGACATCATGGCCGACGGCCCGTCCACCGACATGGGTGAACTGGCTCTGGGTCAGAACATGCGCATCGCGTTCATGGCATGGAACGGCTTCAACTTCGAAGACTCCATCTGCCTGTCCGAGCGTGTTGTTCAAGAAGACCGTTTCACCACGATCCACATTCAGGAACTGACCTGTGTGGCACGTGACACCAAGCTTGGGCCAGAGGAAATCACTGCAGACATCCCGAACGTGGGTGAAGCTGCACTGAACAAACTGGACGAAGCCGGTATCGTTTACGTAGGTGCTGAAGTTGGCGCAGGCGACATCCTGGTCGGTAAGGTCACTCCGAAAGGCGAGACCCAACTGACGCCGGAAGAGAAGCTGTTGCGTGCCATCTTCGGTGAAAAAGCCAGCGACGTTAAAGACACCTCCCTGCGTGTACCTACCGGTACCAAGGGTACTGTCATCGACGTACAGGTCTTCACCCGTGACGGCGTCGAGCGTGATGCTCGTGCACTGTCTATCGAGAAGACTCAACTCGACGAGATCCGCAAGGATCTGAACGAAGAGTTCCGTATCGTTGAAGGCGCGACCTTCGAACGTCTGCGTTCCGCTCTGGTAGGCCACAAGGCCGAAGGCGGCGCAGGTCTGAAGAAAGGTCAGGACATCACCGACGAAATCCTCGACGGTCTTGAGCACGGCCAGTGGTTCAAACTGCGCATGGCTGAAGATGCTCTGAACGAGCAGCTCGAGAAGGCTCAGGCCTACATCGTTGATCGTCGCCGTCTGCTGGACGACAAGTTCGAAGACAAGAAGCGCAAACTGCAGCAGGGCGATGACCTGGCTCCAGGCGTGCTGAAAATCGTCAAGGTTTACCTGGCAATCCGTCGCCGCATCCAGCCGGGCGACAAGATGGCCGGTCGTCACGGTAACAAAGGTGTGGTCTCCGTGATCATGCCGGTTGAAGACATGCCGCACGATGCCAATGGCACCCCGGTCGACGTCGTCCTCAACCCGTTGGGCGTACCTTCGCGTATGAACGTTGGTCAGATCCTTGAAACCCACCTGGGCCTCGCGGCCAAAGGTCTGGGCGAGAAGATCAACCGTATGATCGAAGAGCAGCGCAAGGTCGCAGACCTGCGTAAGTTCCTGCACGAGATCTACAACGAGATCGGCGGTCGCAACGAAGAGCTGGACACCTTCTCCGACCAGGAAATCCTGGACCTGGCGAAGAACCTGCGCGGCGGCGTTCCAATGGCTACCCCGGTGTTCGACGGTGCCAAGGAAAGCGAAATCAAGGCCATGCTGAAACTGGCAGACCTGCCAGAAAGCGGCCAGATGCAGCTGTTCGACGGCCGTACCGGCAATAAGTTTGAGCGCCCGGTTACTGTTGGCTACATGTACATGCTGAAGCTGAACCACTTGGTAGACGACAAGATGCACGCTCGTTCTACCGGTTCGTACAGCCTGGTTACCCAGCAGCCGCTGGGTGGTAAGGCTCAGTTCGGTGGTCAGCGTTTCGGGGAGATGGAGGTCTGGGCACTGGAAGCATACGGTGCTGCTTACACTCTGCAAGAAATGCTCACAGTGAAGTCGGACGATGTGAACGGTCGGACCAAGATGTACAAAAACATCGTGGACGGCGATCACCGTATGGAGCCGGGCATGCCCGAGTCCTTCAACGTGTTGATCAAAGAAATTCGTTCCCTCGGCATCGATATCGATCTGGAAACCGAATAACACGTGACGCGAATCGAGAGCGGGGCTGTTTAGCCCGCTCTCTGCTCCGCCAGGAGGAAAGGCCTTGAAAGACCTACTGAATTTGCTGAAAAACCAGGGTCAAGTCGAAGAGTTCGACGCCATCCGTATTGGATTGGCATCGCCTGAGATGATCCGTTCGTGGTCGTTCGGTGAAGTTAAAAAGCCGGAAACCATTAACTACCGTACGTTCAAACCTGAGCGTGACGGCCTGTTCTGCGCCAAGATCTTTGGCCCGGTAAAGGATTACGAGTGCCTGTGCGGTAAGTACAAGCGCTTGAAGCACCGTGGTGTGATCTGCGAGAAGTGCGGCGTTGAAGTTGCGCTGGCTAAAGTTCGTCGTGAGCGCATGGCGCACATCGAGCTGGCGTCGCCGGTTGCCCACATCTGGTTCCTGAAATCGCTGCCGTCCCGTATCGGCTTGCTGATGGACATGACCCTGCGTGATATCGAACGCGTTCTCTATTTCGAGAGCTATGTCGTTATCGATCCAGGCATGACCACCCTTGAAAAAGGTCAGCTGCTGAACGACGAGCAGTACTTCGAAGCGCTGGAAGAGTTCGGCGACGATTTCGATGCCCGCATGGGTGCCGAAGCTGTCCGTGAACTGCTGCACGCGATCGACCTGGAACACGAGATTGGCCGTCTGCGTGAAGAAATTCCGCAAACCAACTCCGAAACCAAAATCAAGAAACTGTCCAAGCGTCTGAAGTTGATGGAAGCCTTCCAGGGTTCCGGCAACTTGCCAGAATGGATGGTGCTGACCGTTCTGCCGGTTCTGCCGCCAGACCTGCGTCCGCTGGTACCGTTGGATGGCGGTCGCTTCGCGACTTCCGACCTCAACGACCTGTACCGCCGTGTGATCAACCGTAACAACCGCTTGAAGCGTTTGCTCGATCTGTCCGCTCCGGACATCATCGTGCGCAACGAAAAGCGTATGTTGCAAGAAGCTGTCGACGCCTTGCTCGACAACGGTCGTCGTGGCCGCGCTATCACCGGTTCGAACAAGCGTCCTCTGAAATCCTTGGCTGACATGATCAAGGGTAAGCAAGGTCGTTTCCGTCAGAACTTGCTCGGTAAGCGTGTTGACTACTCCGGTCGTTCGGTAATTACCGTAGGCCCGACCCTGCGTCTGCACCAGTGCGGTCTGCCTAAGAAGATGGCACTTGAACTGTTCAAGCCATTCATCTTCGGCAAGCTGGAAATGCGCGGTCTCGCGACCACCATCAAAGCGGCCAAGAAAATGGTCGAGCGCGAACTGCCAGAGGTTTGGGACGTTCTCGCTGAAGTGATCCGCGAACACCCGGTTCTCCTCAACCGTGCACCGACCCTTCACCGTCTGGGTATCCAGGCGTTTGAACCGGTACTGATCGAAGGTAAGGCTATCCAGCTGCACCCTCTGGTCTGTGCTGCGTACAACGCCGACTTCGACGGCGACCAAATGGCCGTGCACGTACCG
Organism: Pseudomonas sp. MF6747; assembly: GCF_963890955.1. NCBI lineage: Bacteria > Pseudomonadati > Pseudomonadota > Gammaproteobacteria > Pseudomonadales > Pseudomonadaceae > Pseudomonas > Pseudomonas sp. MF6747. Next base: position 324,319 of record NZ_CAWPSZ010000051.1, on the reverse strand, counting down.
CTGACACTGGAAGCTCAGTTGGAAGCGCGTGCGTTGATGATGTCGACCAACAACATTCTGTCGCCAGCCAACGGTGAGCCAATCATCGTTCCGTCTCAGGACGTTGTATTGGGTCTGTATTACATGACCCGTGAAGCGATCAACGCCAAAGGCGAAGGTCGTGTGTTCGCTGACCTGCAGGAAGTTGACCGTGTGTTCCGTGCCGGCGAAGCCGCACTGCACGCCAAGGTCAAAGTGCGGATCAACGAAACCGTCAACGACCGTGACGGCGGCAGCGTGACCAACACCCGTATCGTCGACACCACTGTCGGCCGTGCGCTGTTGTATCAAGTTGTGCCAAAAGGCCTGTCGTACGACGTCGTCAACCTGCCAATGAAGAAAAAGGCGATCTCCAAGCTGATCAACCAGTGCTACCGCGTGGTTGGTTTGAAAGAGACCGTGATCTTCGCTGACCAGTTGATGTACACCGGTTTTGCTTACTCGACTATTTCCGGCGTTTCCATCGGTGTTAACGACTTCGTTATCCCGGATGAAAAAGCTCAGATCATCGGTGCTGCTACCGATGAAGTGAAAGAAATCGAGAGCCAGTACGCCTCCGGCCTGGTAACTCAGGGCGAGAAGTACAACAAAGTGATCGACCTTTGGTCCAAGGCCAACGACGAAGTGTCGAAGGCGATGATGGCAAACCTCTCGAAAGAGAAGGTTATCGACCGTCATGGCGTAGAAGTCGATCAAGAGTCGTTCAACTCGATGTACATGATGGCCGACTCGGGCGCACGGGGTTCTGCTGCGCAGATCCGTCAGCTCGCCGGTATGCGTGGCCTGATGGCCAAGCCGGATGGTTCCATCATCGAGACGCCGATTACTGCGAACTTCCGTGAAGGTTTGAGCGTACTTCAGTACTTCATCTCCACTCACGGTGCTCGTAAGGGTCTTGCGGATACCGCGTTGAAAACCGCTAACTCCGGTTACCTGACGCGTCGTCTGGTAGACGTTGCACAAGACTTGGTTGTGACTGAAGTTGACTGCGGCACCGAACACGGTCTGCTGATGACTCCGCACATCGAAGGCGGCGACGTTGTAGAGCCGTTGGGTGAGCGCGTACTGGGTCGAGTAATCGCCCGTGACGTATTCAAGCCAGGTACCGAGGAAATTATCGTTCCTGCCGGCACTCTGGTAGACGAGAAGTGGGTCGAGTTCATCGAACTCAACAGCATCGACGAAGTGATTGTTCGCTCGCCGATCAGCTGCGAAACCCGCTACGGCATTTGCGCCAAGTGCTACGGCCGTGACTTGGCTCGTGGTCACCAGGTGAACATCGGTGAAGCGGTCGGCGTTATCGCTGCCCAGTCCATCGGTGAGCCGGGTACCCAGCTGACCATGCGTACGTTCCACATCGGTGGTGCGGCAAGCCGGACCTCCGCAGCCGACAGCGTTCAGGTGAAGAATGGCGGTACCGTCCGTCTGCACAACCTGAAACACGTTGAGCGAGTGGATGGCCACCTGGTTGCTGTATCCCGTTCCGGTGAGCTGGCAATCGCTGATGACTACGGTCGTGAGCGTGAGCGTTACAAGCTGCCGTACGGTGCTGTGATCTCGGTTAAAGAAGGTGACAAGGTCGACGCTGGCGCAATCGTGGCCAAGTGGGATCCGCACACTCACCCAATCGTTACCGAAATGAAAGGTACCGTGACCTACGTGGGCATGGAAGAAGGCATCACGATCAAGCGTCAGACTGACGAATTGACCGGTATGACCAACATTGAAGTACTCGACGCGAAAGATCGTCCAGCTGCCGGTAAGGACATCCGTCCTGCCGTGAAGATGGTCGATGACAACGGCAAGGACTTGTTGCTGCCAGGCACTGACGTAATCGCTCAGTACTTCCTGCCAGCCAACGCCCTGGTCGGTGTAGCGGATGGTGCGAAGATCGCGATCGGTGATGTTATCGCGCGTATCCCGCAAGAAACTTCGAAGACCCGTGACATCACCGGTGGTCTGCCGCGTGTTGCCGACTTGTTCGAAGCTCGTCGTCCGAAAGAAGCGTCGATTCTGGCTGAAGTCAGCGGCACCATCGCGTTCGGTAAAGAGACCAAGGGCAAGCGCCGTCTGGTTATTACTCCGAACGACGGTAGCGATCCGTATGAAGAGCTGATTCCGAAGTGGCGTCACCTGAACGTCTTCGAAGGCGAGCAGGTAAACCGCGGCGAAGTTATCTCCGACGGCCCGAGCGATCCACACGACATCCTGCGTTTGCTGGGTGTGAGTGCGCTGGCCAAGTACATCGTTAACGAGATCCAGGACGTTTACCGTCTGCAAGGCGTGAAGATCAACGATAAGCACATCGAGACCATCCTGCGTCAGATGCTGCGTAAAGTTGAAATCGCTGAATCCGGCGATTCCAGTTTCATCAAGGGCGACCAGATGGAACTGACTCACGTATTGGTAGAAAACGAACGTCTGGGCGCGGAAGACAAATTTGTCTCCAAGTTCACTCGTGTGTTGCTGGGTATCACCAAGGCGTCGTTGTCCACTGAGTCGTTCATCTCGGCGGCCTCCTTCCAGGAGACCACTCGCGTACTGACCGAAGCAGCGGTAACCGGCAAGCGCGATTACCTGCGCGGCCTGAAAGAGAACGTGGTCGTGGGTCGTTTGATCCCGGCAGGTACCGGTTTGGCTTACCACAGCGAGCGCAAACGCCGCCGTGATGCTGACAAGCCGCTGCGCGTAAGCGCCAGTGAAGTGGAAGCTGCACTGACCGAAGCGCTGAACTCAAGCGGTAACTGAGTTCTGCGGTAAATAAGTCTGGGCCCTGGCAGCCCCCATTCGTCGGATCGAGGCAATTTTGCCCCGGTTCGATGAGAGGGGAGGTCGGGGCCTTGCCTTGACTGGGGGCAAGATCCTCTTTAGACTCTTGTACCCCTAAATTTGGCGGGAATTCGTTCCTGCCATTTTGCTTTTCTTGCAAGACAATAGCGTCGCAAGACAACAGTGGAGCTAGTAGATGGCAACTATCAACCAGCTGGTACGTCAGCCGCGTAAGCGTATCGTCGAGAAATCCGACGTACCTGCGCTGCAGAACTGCCCGCAACGTCGTGGCGTATGCACTCGCGTGTATACCACTACGCCGAAAAAACCTAACTCGGCACTGCGTAAAGTATGCCGTGTGCGCCTGACCAACGGTTTCGAGGTTTCCTCGTACATCGGCGGTGAAGGCCACAACCTGCAAGAGCACAGCGTGGTACTGATCCGCGGCGGTCGTGTAAAAGACTTGCCAGGTGTTCGTTACCACACCGTACGCGGCTCCTTGGATACTTCCGGCGTTAAAGGTCGTAACCAGGGTCGTTCGAAGTACGGTACCAAGAAGCCTAAGTAGTAGCGGCTTTTTGTAAAACTGAATCATCTTATTTTCTGAGTCGATAAGAGTAAGGTCGGAGGCGTCCCGAAAGGGCACTGATTCCGAGCGAACCTGAAGACCGTTTGAGGGCTTATCCATGCCAAGAAGACGCGTAGCAGCCAAGCGCGAAGTGCTTGACGATCCAAAATACGGAAGCCAAATTCTGGCCAAGTTCATGAACCACGTGATGGAAAGCGGCAAGAAAGCCGTTGCCGAGCGTATCGTTTATGGCGCGCTGGAAAAGGTTAAAGAACGCAAGAACAGCGACCCCCTGGAAATCTTCGAGAAAGCTCTCGACGCCATCGCTCCGCTGGTCGAAGTGAAGTCGCGCCGTGTAGGCGGTGCTACTTACCAGGTTCCGGTCGAAGTTCGTCCGTCCCGTCGTAACGCTCTGGCAATGCGCTGGTTGGTAGACTTCGCCCGTAAGCGCGGCGAGAAGTCTATGGCTCTGCGTTTGGCTGGCGAACTGTTGGACGCTGCTGAAGGTAAAGGTGCTGCTGTTAAGAAGCGTGAAGACGTGCACCGTATGGCTGAAGCTAACAAAGCTTTCTCGCACTACCGCTTCTAATCTTAGCTTCACTAATTTTGCGAGGGCTTTATGGCTCGTACTACTCCGATTAGCCGCTACCGTAACATCGGTATCGTTGCTCACGTGGATGCTGGTAAAACCACCACCACCGAGCGCGTACTGTTTTACACCGGCAAAAGTCACAAAATGGGCGAGGTGCATGACGGCGCCGCGACCACAGACTGGATGGTTCAGGAGCAGGAGCGTGGTATTACCATTACTTCTGCTGCTATTACCGCCTTCTGGAAAGGTTCCGAGAAGCAGTACAAAGACGAGCACCGCTTCAACGTAATCGATACCCCAGGCCACGTAGACTTCACCATTGAAGTTGAGCGTTCCCTGCGTGTACTCGACGGCGCTGTCGTTGTGTTCTGCGGTACCTCGGGTGTTGAGCCTCAGTCGGAAACCGTATGGCGTCAAGCCAACAAATACGGCGTTCCACGTCTTGTTTACGTAAACAAGATGGACCGTGCTGGCGCTAACTTCCTGCGCGTGATCGGTCAGATCAAGCAGCGTCTGGGTCATACTCCGGTGCCAATCCAATTGGCTATCGGTTCCGAAGACAACTTCCAAGGTCAGATCGACCTGATCAACATGGAAGCTGTTTACTGGAATGATTCCGACAAAGGTATGGTTCCTGTTCGTAAGCCTATCCCTGCAGAACTGCAGGAACTGGCTGACGAGTGGCGCAACAACATGGTTGAGGCTGCTGCCGAAGCCAGCGAAGAGCTGATGAACAAGTACCTCGAAGGTGAAGAGCTCACCAACGCGGAAATCAAGGCCGCTCTGCGTCAGCGTACTATCGCTGGTGAAATCGTCCTGGCTGTTTGCGGTTCCTCGTTCAAGAACAAGGGTGTTCCCCTGGTTCTCGATGCTGTGATCGACTACCTGCCTGCTCCAACTGACATTCCTGCTATCAAGGGTACCAACCCTGATAACGAGGAAGAAGAAATGGAGCGTCATGCAGACGACAGCGAGCCGTTCTCGGCCCTGGCGTTCAAGATCGCTACCGACCCATTCGTGGGTACCTTGACCTTCGTCCGCGTTTACTCGGGCGTGTTGGCATCCGGCGACGGCGTGATCAACTCGGTTAAAGGTAAGAAAGAGCGCGTGGGTCGTATGGTGCAAATGCACGCAAACGCCCGTGAAGAGATCAAGGAAGTACGCGCTGGTGACATCGCGGCCCTGATCGGCATGAAGGACGTCACCACGGGTGAGACTTTGTGCGACGCTGCTAAGCCAATCATCCTGGTTCGCATGGACTTCCCGGAGCCGGTTATTTCGGTTGCCGTAGAGCCTAAGACCAAGGATGACCAGGAAAAAATGGGTATCGCTCTGGGCAAACTTGCTCAGGAAGATCCATCTTTCCGCGTCAAGACTGATGAAGAGACTGGTCAAACGATCATCTCCGGCATGGGCGAGCTGCACCTGGACATCCTGGTTGACCGGATGCGCCGTGAGTTCAACGTCGAAGCCAACATCGGTAAGCCTCAGGTTTCCTATCGTGAGCGCATCACGAAGAACTGTGAAATCGAAGGCAAGTTCGTTCGTCAGTCCGGCGGTCGTGGTCAGTTCGGTCACTGCTGGATCCGTTTTGCTCCTGCTGACGAAGGTCAGGAAGGTCTGCAATTCGTGAACGAAGTAGTTGGTGGTGTTGTTCCTAAGGAATACATCCCGGCTATCCAGAAGGGTATCGAAGAGCAGATGAAGAACGGTGTTGTTGCCGGCTATCCGCTGATCGGCCTGAAAGCAACCGTTTTTGACGGTTCTTACCACGACGTCGACTCCAACGAGATGGCGTTTAAGGTGGCTGCTTCCATGGCAACCAAGCAACTGGCCCAGAAGGGCGGTGGTGAGTTGCTTGAGCCAATCATGGCGGTAGAAGTTGTTACACCTGAAGACTATATGGGTGATGTCATGGGCGACCTTAACCGTCGTCGCGGCATGATCTTGGGTATGGAAGACACGGTTTCCGGCAAGGTGATTCGCGCCGAGGTTCCGTTGGGTGAGATGTTCGGTTATGCGACCGACGTTCGCTCCATGTCTCAGGGTCGCGCAAGCTACTCTATGGAATTCAAAAAATACAACACAGCTCCGGCGCACATCGCTGAAACTGTATCCAAAAAACAAGGCTGATTCAGTCCTTTAGGCAAGGAGTTAATTGTCGTGGCTAAAGAAAAATTTGATCGTTCCCTACCGCACGTCAACGTTGGCACCATCGGTCACGTTGACCACGGTAAAACCACTCTGACTGCTGCTCTGACTCGCGTTTGCTCCGAAGTATTCGGTTCCGCAATCGTTGATTTCGATAAAATCGACAGCGCACCAGAAGAGAAAGCTCGTGGTATCACCATCAACACCGCGCACGTTGAATACAACTCGCTGATCCGTCACTACGCTCACGTTGACTGCCCAGGTCACGCTGACTATGTGAAGAACATGATCACCGGTGCTGCCCAGATGGACGGCGCAATTCTGGTTTGCTCGGCCGCTGATGGTCCGATGCCACAAACCCGTGAGCACATCCTGCTGTCCCGTCAGGTAGGCGTTCCGTACATCGTGGTTTACCTGAACAAGGCTGACCTGGTAGACGACGCTGAGCTGCTGGAACTGGTTGAGATGGAAGTGCGCGATCTGCTGAGCACTTACGACTTCCCAGGCGACGACACTCCGATCATCATCGGTTCTGCTCGTATGGCTCTGGAAGGCAAAGACGATAACGAAATGGGCACCACGTCCGTTCGTAAACTGGTTGAAACTCTGGACAGCTACATCCCAGATCCAGTTCGTGTTATCGACAAGCCGTTCCTGATGCCAATCGAAGACGTATTCTCGATCTCCGGTCGCGGTACTGTTGTAACTGGTCGTATCGAGCGCGGTATCGTTAAGGTTCAAGATCCACTGGAAATCGTTGGTCTGCGTGACACTACCGTCACCACCTGCACCGGTGTTGAAATGTTCCGTAAGCTGCTCGACGAAGGTCGTGCTGGCGAGAACTGCGGCGTTCTGCTGCGTGGTACCAAGCGTGACGACGTTGAGCGTGGCCAGGTTCTGGTTAAGCCAGGTTCGGTTAAGCCGCACACCAAGTTCGAAGCTGAAGTGTACGTGCTGAGCAAAGAAGAAGGCGGTCGTCACACTCCGTTCTTCAAAGGCTACCGTCCACAGTTCTACTTCCGTACTACTGACGTGACTGGTAACTGCGAACTGCCGGAAGGCGTTGAAATGGTTATGCCAGGCGACAACATCAAAATGGTTGTTACCCTGATCAAAACCATCGCAATGGAAGACGGTCTGCGCTTCGCTATCCGTGAAGGCGGCCGTACCGTTGGTGCTGGCGTTGTAGCTAAAATCATCGAGTAATTATCTCTTCCGAGATAGCCTTGATGTTTTGAAGAGGCCCCCGCTCAGCGGGGGCCTTTTTTATTGGGTTGACACCTATCTGGGCCGTCTATAGAATTGCGCCTCCTTTTAACGGGCGTATTGCGCTCGCTGGGAATAGCAGCCGGAGTCTGAAATCCAATGCAAAATCAGCAAATCCGTATCAGGTTGAAGGCTTTTGACCATCGCCTGATCGACCAATCCACCCAGGAAATCGTGGAAACCGCGAAACGTACTGGTGCTCAAGTGCGTGGTCCAATTCCACTGCCTACCCGTAAAGAGCGGTTCACCGTTCTGGTCTCCCCGCACGTCAACAAAGACGCGCGTGACCAGTACGAGATCCGTACTCATAAGCGCGTACTGGACATCGTCCAGCCAACGGATAAAACCGTTGATGCACTTATGAAGCTCGATCTGGCGGCCGGTGTGGAAGTACAGATCAGCCTCGGCTAAGACTTGGGTCTTAGTCGTGTAACGCTCTGAAATGGGCGGCCATAGCGGGTGAAAGCCCCGTACACTCATGAGGTTTACAACATGACTATTGGTGTAGTCGGTCGTAAATGCGGTATGACCCGTATTTTCACCGAAGAAGGTGTCTCCATTCCGGTCACGGTCATTGAGATCGAACCGAATCGCGTCACCCAGTTCAAAACTGAAGAAACCGATGGCTATCGTGCAGTGCAAGTCACTGTCGGCGAGCGTCGTGCTTCGCGCGTGACTGCTGCTCAAGCAGGTCACTTCGCTAAAGCAAACGTTGCAGCTGGTCGCACTGTTATGGAGTTCCGTCTCGAAGACGGCGACTACCAGGCTGGCGATCTGATCAATGCTGAAATCTTCGCCGCTGGTCAACTGGTTGATGTAACCGGTCAGTCCAAAGGTAAAGGCTTCCAGGGTACGATCAAGCGTTGGAATTTCCGTGGTCAAGACAACACTCACGGTAACTCCGTTTCCCACCGCGTCCCGGGCTCTATTGGCCAGTGCCAGACTCCTGGTCGTGTATTCAAGGGCAAAAAAATGTCCGGTCATATGGGCGCTGAGCGCGTGACCGTGCAGTCCCTCGAAGTAGTGCGCGTCGACGCTGAACGCAATCTGTTGTTGGTCAAGGGTGCTGTTCCTGGCGCTACTGGCGGCAACCTGGTTGTACGTCCAGCGGCCAAGGCTCGCGGTTAAGGGGAAGCTGACATGCAATTAAATGTAAATGACGCTCAAGCGATCGAAGTTTCCGAACTGACATTTGGCGGCGAATTCAACGAGACGCTGGTTCACCAAGCAGTCGTGGCCTACATGGCCGGCGGCCGTCAAGGTAGCAAGCAGCAAAAGACCCGTTCCGACGTACGTGGTGGCGGTAAGCGCCCTTGGCGTCAGAAAGGTACTGGCCGTGCTCGTGCCGGTACTATCCGTAGCCCAATCTGGCGTGGCGGCGGTACCACTTTCGCAGCTCGTCCTCAGGATCACACTCAGAAGCTCAACAAGAAGATGTATCGCGCAGCACTGCGCTCCATCCTTGCTGAACTCGTGCGTACTGATCGTCTGGTCGTGGTTCAGGACTTCGCTGTTGAAAGTCCAAAAACCAAAGATCTGCTGGGCAAACTGAACAACATGAGCCTGACCGACGTTTTGATCGTGTCCGAAGCTGTTGATCAGAACCTGTACCTGGCTGCTCGTAACCTGCCTCACGTTGATGTACGTGACGTGCAAGGTTCCGATCCAGTTAGTCTGATCGCATACGACAAGGTGTTGATCACCGTGTCGGCCGTGAAGAAATTCGAGGAGCTGCTGGGATGAACCAGGAACGCGTATTTAAAGTTCTGCTTGGCCCGCACGTTTCCGAAAAGGCTACGGTTCTGGCTGACAAGAAAGGCCAGTTCGTTTTCAAGGTTGCAACTGACGCAACCAAGCTGGAAATCAAGAAGGCCGTCGAAAGCCTGTTCAGCGTGAAAGTTGAGCGTGTTACTACCCTGAATGTTCTGGGTAAGAGCAAGCGCACTGCTCGCGGTCTGGGCAAGCGTAATGACTGGAAGAAGGCAGTTATCTCCCTTCAGCCAGGCCAAGATCTCGATTTCAGCAGCAGTGCTGAGTAAGGAAGGGGTGCATCATGGCAATCGTTAAATGCAAACCGACTTCCCCTGGCCGCCGTTTTGTGGTCAAGGTGGTCAACCAGGAGCTGCATAAAGGCGCTCCTCACGCACCGCTGCTCGAGAAGAAATCGAAGACTGGTGGTCGTAACAACAATGGTCGTATTACCACTCGTCACATCGGTGGTGGCCATAAGCAGCATTATCGTCTGGTCGACTTCCGTCGCAACGACAAAGATGGCATCGCTGCCACTGTCGAGCGTATCGAATACGATCCAAACCGTACTGCTCACATCGCTCTGCTGCTGTACGCAGATGGCGAGCGTCGCTACATCATCGCCCCTAAAGGCGTGAGCGCTGGCGACCAGCTGATCGCAGGTGCTCTGGCACCGATCAAGCCGGGCAACGCTCTGCAACTGCGCAACATTCCAGTTGGTAGCACCGTACACGGCATCGAATTGAAGCCAGGTAAAGGCGCGCAAATCGCTCGTTCCGCTGGTGCTTCGGCTCAGCTGATCGCTCGTGAAGGTGTCTACGTGACCCTGCGTCTGCGTTCTGGTGAGATGCGTAAAGTGCTGGCTGAATGCCGCGCGACCCTGGGTGAAGTCTCGAACTCCGAGCACAGCCTGCGTTCGCTGGGTAAAGCTGGTGCCAAACGCTGGCGTGGCGTTCGCCCAACCGTTCGTGGTGTTGCCATGAACCCGGTTGACCACCCACACGGTGGTGGTGAAGGTCGTACCTCTGGTGGTCGTCATCCGGTATCGCCATGGGGCTTCCCGACTAAGGGCGCGAAGACTCGTGGTAATAAGCGTACCGACAAAATGATCGTCCGTCGTCGCAAGTAAATAGAGGGATACGACAGTGCCACGTTCTCTGAAAAAAGGTCCTTTTATTGATCTTCACCTACTGAAGAAGATCGAAGTGGCGGCGGAAAAGAACGATCGCAAACCAGTTAAAACCTGGTCGCGTCGTTCGATGATCCTGCCACAAATGGTCGGTCTGACCATCGCAGTACACAACGGTCGTCAACACGTCCCAGTTCTCGTTAACGAAGACATGGTCGGCCACAAACTAGGCGAGTTTGCCGGTACCCGCACTTATCGTGGGCACGTGGCAGACAAGAAAGCCAAGCGTTAAGGGGTAAGGAAATGGAAGTAGCCGCTAAGTTGTCGGGCGCTCGAATCTCCGCCCAGAAAGCCCGCTTGGTCGCCGACCAGATCCGCGGGAAGAAGGTGGGCGAAGCGCTCAACCTGTTGGCTTTCAGCAGTAAGAAAGCCGCCGAGATCATGAAGAAAGTGCTGGAGTCGGCCGTAGCCAACGCCGAGCATAACGAAGGCGCAGACGTTGATGACCTGAAGGTCAGCACCGTTTTCGTCAACGAAGGGCGTTCGCTGAAGCGCATCATGCCACGTGCCAAAGGCCGTGCTGATCGCATCGTCAAGCGGTCTTGCCATATCACTGTCAAGGTTGCTGACAAGTAACGGAGTCGAAGAGATGGGTCAGAAAGTACATCCCATTGGCATTCGCCTGGGAATCGTCAAGGAGCACACCTCCGTCTGGTACGCAGACGGTCGGACTTATGCGGACTATTTGTTCGCTGATCTGAAGGTGCGTGAGTATCTCCAAGACAAACTAAAAAGCGCGTCCGTAAGCCGTATCGATATCCATCGTCCGGCACAAACTGCACGTATCACCATCCACACCGCTCGTCCAGGTATCGTTATCGGGAAGAAAGGTGAAGATGTTGAGAAACTGCGTCAGGACCTGACCAAGCAAATGGGTGTGCCTGTGCACATCAATATCGAAGAGATCCGCAAGCCGGAGCTCGACGGTATGCTGGTTGCGCAGAGCGTAGCTCAGCAGCTGGAGCGTCGCGTAATGTTCCGTCGCGCTATGAAGCGCGCCGTGCAGAACGCCATGCGCATTGGTGCCAAAGGCATCAAAATCCAAGTGAGCGGTCGTCTCGGCGGTGCTGAAATCGCACGTACTGAATGGTATCGCGAAGGTCGTGTGCCACTGCACACCCTGCGTGCCGACATCGACTATGCCAACTACGAAGCTCACACCACTTACGGTGTGATCGGTGTAAAGGTTTGGATCTTCAAAGGCGAAGTAATTGGTGGTCGCCAAGAAGAACTGAAACCACAAGCACCAGCGCCTCGTAAAAAAGCTGCTAAGTAAGGGGTACGCCAAATGTTGCAACCTAAGCGTACGAAGTTCCGCAAGCAGATGACAGGCCACAACCGTGGTCTGGCACAGCGCGGTAGCAAAGTCAGCTTCGGCGAGTTCGCGCTGAAGTCTGTAGCTCGTGGTCGTCTCACCGCTCGTCAGATCGAGTCAGCGCGTCGTGCTCTGACCCGTCACGTAAAACGTGGCGGCAAGATCTGGATCCGTGTATTCCCGGACAAGCCGATCTCCAAAAAGCCTCTCGAGGTTCGGATGGGTAAAGGTAAGGGTAACGTGGAATACTGGGTAGCCCAGATTCAGCCAGGCAAAGTCCTGTATGAAATCGAGGGTGTAACTGAAGAGCTGGCGCGTGAGGCTTTTGCCCTGGCTGCTGCAAAGCTGCCGCTCGCCACCGCCTTTGTTAAACGGACGGTGATGTGATGAAAGCGAATGAACTTCGTGAAAAATCCGCACAGCAGCTGAACGAGCAACTGCTCGGCTTGCTGCGCGACCAGTTCAATCTGCGTATGCAGAAAGCAACTGGCCAGTTGGGGCAGTCTCATCTGCTCTCGCAAGTTAAGCGTGACATCGCTCGCGTGAAGACTGTGCTCAACCAGCAGGCAGGTAAGTGATCATGGCTGAAGCCGAAAAGACTGTCCGTACGCTGACTGGCCGTGTTGTCAGCGACAAGATGGACAAAACCATCACCGTTTTGATCGAGCGTCGCGTTAAGCACCCGATCTACGGTAAATATGTTAAGCGTTCGACTAAGCTGCACGCGCACGACGAAACCAATCAGTGCCACATCGGCGACAAAGTCACTATTCGTGAAACTCGTCCGCTGGCCAAGACCAAGTCTTGGGCACTGGTTGATGTTCTCGAACGCGCTGTGGAAGTCTAAGGACTAGGGGTCGGAGAAATTATATGATTCAGACTCAATCCATGCTCGATGTGGCCGATAACAGCGGCGCTCGCCGTGTTATGTGCATCAAGGTGCTGGGTGGCTCCCATCGTCGTTACGCTGGTATCGGTGACATCATCAAGGTTACCGTCAAGGAAGCAATTCCTCGCGGTAAAGTGAAAAAAGGCCAAGTGATGACTGCTGTTGTAGTCCGCACTCGTCACGGCGTACGCCGTGCAGATGGCTCCATTATCCGCTTTGATGGCAACGCTGCTGTTCTTCTGAACAACAAGCAAGAGCCGATCGGCACCCGTATCTTTGGGCCAGTGACCCGTGAACTTCGTACTGAGAAGTTCATGAAGATCGTCTCGCTCGCCCCAGAAGTGCTGTAAGGAGATCCGACATGCAAAAGATTCGTCGTGACGACGAGATCATCGTGATCGCCGGCAAAGACAAAGGTAAGCGCGGTAAGGTGCTGAAGGTTCTTGCTGATGACCGTCTGGTCGTTGGTGGTCTGAACCTGGTCAAGCGTCATACCAAGCCTAACCCGATGTCGGGCGTACAGGGCGGTATCGTCGAGAAAGAAGCGCCACTGCACGCTTCTAACGTCGCCATCTTCAATGGCGAAACCAACAAGGCTGATCGTGTTGGTTTCAAAGTAGAAGACGGTAAGAAAATTCGTGTCTTCAAGTCGACCCAAAAAGCGGTTGATGCTTGAACACTGCTAGGTAGATAAGACCATGGCACGACTACAAGAGATTTACCGGAAGGAAATCGCCCCCAAGCTTAAGGAAGAACTTAAGCTCGGGAACGTGATGGAAGTTCCGCGCGTTACCAAAATCACCCTGAACATGGGTCTGGGCGAAGCGATCGGCGACAAAAAAGTCATCGAGCACGCTGTTGCTGACCTGGAAAAGATCACCGGTCAAAAAGTCGTTGTGACTTACGCTCGGAAATCCATCGCTGGCTTTAAAGTCCGTGAAGGTTGGCCGATCGGCGTCAAAGTGACTCTGCGCCGTGAGCGTATGTACGAATTCCTGGATCGTCTGCTGTCGATCTCCCTGCCTCGGGTCCGCGACTTCCGCGGCCTGAATGCCAAGTCCTTCGATGGTCGTGGTAACTACAGCATGGGCGTGAAAGAGCAGATCATCTTCCCGGAAATCGACTACGACAAGATCGATGCTCTCCGCGGTCTGGACATCACCCTGACCACCACTGCCAAGAACGATGATGAAGGTCGCGCCCTGTTGCGTGCTTTCAAATTCCCGTTCCGCAACTGATTGGAGTAGGACCATGGCCAAGATGAGCATGAAAAACCGCGAGCTGAAGCGTCAGCTCACGGTTGCCAAGTACGCCAAGAAGCGTGCAGCACTGAAAGCAATCATCGTTGATCTGAACGCAAGTCCAGAAGCACGTTGGGAAGCTACAGTTGCTCTGCAGAAGCAGCCACGTGACGCAAGCGCTTCGCGCATGCGTAACCGCTGCCGCCTGACCGGTCGTCCACACGGCGTTTACCGCAAGTTCGGCCTCGGCCGTAACAAACTGCGTGAAGCGGCAATGCGTGGTGACGTACCAGGTCTGGTTAAAGCCAGCTGGTAAGTACTTTCGACGTCCAGGTGGCCTGCATCGCAAGATACTGACCACCGGTGACCTTGAATCTGGAACAAGCCCCTTTTGGGGCTTGTTTCATTTCCGGAGTGTGTCTAGAATATCCGGCTCGCCTGAGCCCGTGTTTTCTATGCTCGGAGATTCTCGGCGACATATGTAGCCGCAAGGCTAATTTTTTTGTATTAGGAGCGTCTAGCCCATGAGTATGCAGGACCCGTTAGCGGACATGCTAACTCGTATCCGTAATGCCCAGATGGCTGAAAAGTCCGTCGTAAGCATGCCATCTTCCAAGTTGAAGGTAGCTGTTGCCAAAGTCCTGAAAGACGAAGGCTACATTGCGGGTTATCAGATCAGCAGCGAAACAAAACCACTGCTGTCCATCGAGCTGAAGTACTTCGAAGGCCGTTCGGTCATCGAGGAAGTGAAGCGCGTTAGCCGTCCAGGCCTGCGTCAGTACAAGTCCGCTGAAGATCTGCCGAAAGTTCGTGGCGGTCTGGGCGTGTCTATCGTCTCCACCAACAAAGGTGTGATGACGGATCGTGCTGCGCGCGCTGCCGGTGTCGGCGGCGAAGTTCTTTGCACTGTGTTCTAAGGGGGGATAAGCATGTCTCGCGTCGCTAAGAACCCCGTTAAGCTGCCAGCCGGTGTCGAAGTAAAATTCGCAGGCCAACAGCTTTCGGTGAAGGGTGCCAAGGGCACTCTTGAACTGAACATCCATTCGTCCGTTGAGATCGTTGAAGAAGCTGGTGAGCTGCGTTTCGCTGCTCGCAATGGCGATCAACAAACTCGCGCAATGGCCGGTACCACGCGTGCGTTGGTAAACAACATGGTCCAAGGCGTAAGCCAAGGCTTCGAGCGCAAGCTCCAGCTGGTCGGTGTTGGTTACAAAGCGCAAGCAAAAGGCACGGTTTTGAACCTGGCCCTTGGCTTCTCGCACCCAGTGGATTACGAACTGCCGGAAGGCATCACCGCTGAGACCCCTAGCCAGACCGATATCCTGATCAAGGGTATTGATAAGCAGCTGGTAGGTCAGGTGGCCGCTGAGATCCGCGACTTCCGTCCACCAGAGCCGTACAAAGGCAAAGGTGTGCGCTACGCGGACGAAGTCGTCCGTCGTAAAGAAGCCAAGAAGAAGTAGGGCATAGCAAATGACCGACAAAAAAGTTACTCGACTGCGTCGCGCTCGCAAAGCACGCCTGAAAATGCACGAACTCGAAGTCGTGCGTCTCTGCGTGTTCCGCTCGTCGCAGCACATCTACGCCCAGGTCATCTCGGCCGACGGCAACAAAGTCCTGGCAAGCGCCTCGACTTTGGATAAAGAACTGCGTGATGGTGCCACTGGCAACATCGACGCGGCCACAAAGGTTGGCCAGCTGGTCGCTACGCGTGCTAAGGCCGCTGGCGTCTCGCAAGTGGCTTTCGACCGCTCTGGCTTCAAGTACCACGGTCGCGTGAAAGCGCTGGCTGATGCTGCTCGTGAAGCTGGGCTGGAGTTCTAAGTTATGTCAAATAACGACCAAAAGCGCGACGAAGGCTACATTGAGAAGCTGGTTCAAGTTAACCGCGTAGCCAAAACCGTTAAAGGCGGCCGTATCTTCACTTTCACCGCGTTGACCGTGGTTGGTGATGGTAAAGGGCGCGTTGGCTTCGGCCGTGGCAAGTCACGTGAAGTGCCTGCTGCGATCCAGAAGGCAATGGAAGCTGCTCGTCGCAACATGATCCAAGTTGATCTGAACGGCACCACTCTGCAGTACGCAATGAAGTCCGCTCACGGCGCTTCGAAGGTGTACATGCAGCCTGCTTCTGAAGGTACCGGTATCATCGCTGGCGGCGCTATGCGTGCTGTCCTCGAAGTTGCTGGCGTTCAGAACGTTCTGGCCAAGTGCTACGGCTCGACCAACCCGGTAAACGTGGTTCACGCCACTTTCAAAGGTTTGAAAGCTATGCAATCTCCTGAGTCCATCGCTGCCAAGCGTGGTCTGACTGTCAAGGAGATCTTCTGATCATGGCTACCGTTAAAGTAACGCTGATCAAAAGCATGACCGGCCGCATTCCTAACCACAAACTGTGCGTTAAGGGTTTGGGTCTGCGTCGCATCGGTCACACTGTAGAAGTCCAGGATACTCCCGAGAATCGCGGGATGATCAACAAGGCTTACTACATGCTGCGTGTAGAGGGTTAATCGATGAAACTCAATGATCTGAGTCCAGCGCCGGGTTCCCGTCGCGAAAAGCATCGTCCGGGCCGTGGTATCGGTAGCGGTTTGGGTAAGACTGGTGGCCGTGGCCACAAAGGTCAAACCTCCCGCTCCGGTGGCACCATCGCTCCAGGCTTTGAAGGCGGCCAACAGCCGCTGCATCGTCGCCTGCCTAAGTTCGGTTTCGTTTCCCTGAAGGCCATGGACCGCGCAGAAGTGCGTCTGTCCGAGCTGGCTAAAGTGGAAGGCGACATCGTTACTGTGCAGACCCTGAAAGATGCCAACGTGATCAACGTCAACGTACAGCGTGTGAAAATCATGCTGTCCGGTGAAGTGACTCGCGCTGTCACTATCGGCAAGGGAATCGGCGCCACCAAAGGTGCGCGTTCGGCTATCGAAGCAGCTGGCGGCAAGTTCGAGGAATAAATGGCTAAGCAAGGTGCTCTCTCAGCGCTCGGCAAAGGCGGTATGTCTGAACTCTGGGCTCGTCTGCGTTTTCTGTTCCTGGCGATTATCGTCTACCGAATAGGCGCACACATCCCGGTTCCAGGTATCAACCCGGACCGACTCGCAGACCTGTTTCGACAGAATGAGGGGACCATTCTTAGCTTGTTCAACATGTTTTCCGGCGGCGCGCTGGAACGGATGAGCATTTTTGCACTGGGGATCATGCCGTACATTTCGGCATCGATCATCATGCAACTGATGACCGCCGTCAGCCCGCAGTTGGAGCAGTTGAAGAAGGAAGGTGAAGCTGGCCGTCGCAAGATTAGCCAGTACACCCGCTACGGCACTGTCGTCCTTGCCCTGGTTCAAGCTATCGGCATGTCCGTTGGCCTGGCAGGGCAGGGCGTTGCGTTCACTGGTGACTTTGGCTTCTATTTCGTCGCGGTATCCACTTTTGTGGCTGGTGCGATGTTCATGATGTGGCTGGGTGAGCAGATTACTGAGCGTGGTGTTGGTAACGGTATCTCGATGTTGATTTTCGCAGGTATCGTCGCCGGTCTTCCGAGAGCAATTGGGCAGTCTTTCGAGTCTGCACGTCAGGGTGATATCAATATCTTCGCTCTGGTTGCTATCGGTCTGCTGGCAGTAGCGATTATCGGTTTTGTGGTGTTCATTGAGCGTGGTCAGCGTCGTATTGCTGTTCACTACGCCAAGCGTCAGCAGGGCCGTAAGGTCTTCGCTGCGCAGACCAGCCACTTGCCGCTGAAAGTGAATATGGCCGGTGTTATTCCGGCAATTTTCGCGAGCAGCATTTTGCTGTTTCCGGCTTCGTTGGGTACCTGGTTTGGTCAGTCTGAAAACATGGGCTGGCTGCAGGACCTCTCTCAGTCGATCGCTCCTGGTCAGCCGTTGAATATTCTGCTGTTTAGTGCAGGGATTATTTTCTTCTGCTTCTTCTATACGGCGTTGATGTTCAATCCGAAAGACGTAGCGGAAAACCTGAAGAAGTCCGGTGCCTTTATTCCGGGTATTCGTCCAGGTGAGCAGTCTGCGCGCTACATTGATGGCGTTCTGACTCGTTTGACCCTGTTCGGTGCTCTATATATGACGGCCGTGTGCTTGTTGCCCCAGTTCCTGGTGGTTGCAGCAAACGTTCCGTTCTACCTTGGCGGGACCTCGTTGCTGATCGTGGTCGTGGTTGTGATGGACTTCATGTCCCAAGTACAATCGCACCTCGTTTCGCACCAGTACGAATCCCTGATGAAGAAAGCCAACCTGAAGGGTTACGGCAGCGGCATGTTGCGCTGAGTACCCATAAGGTTCGAGGAGTTGGTGATGAAAGTTCGTGCATCGGTGAAAAAGCTGTGCCGTAACTGCAAGATTATTCGCCGCGAAGGTGTTGTTCGAGTAATTTGCAGCGCGGAACCGCGTCACAAACAGCGCCAAGGCTGAGTGTGATCCGCTTGAAGCCCGGCAGCTAGTGCGCTGCCGGGTTGATTATTTGTTATTACAGCGATATTATCTCGCGCCCTATTTCTTGGCTTCCGGGGCGTAGGTAGCTGTCAATTGGAGTCCCACTGAATGGCCCGTATTGCAGGCGTTAACATTCCAGATAACAAGCACACTGTTATCTCGCTGACCTACATCTATGGTGTTGGTCGCACTACTGCGCAGAAAATTTGCGCAGTTGCTGGGGTAAACCCAGCCGCTAAGATCAAGGATCTGAGCGACGAGCAGATTGAATTGCTGCGTGGCGAAGTGGCGAAGTTCACCACTGAAGGTGACCTGCGTCGCGAAATCAACATGAAAATCAAGCGTTTGATGGACCTCGGTTGCTATCGCGGTCTGCGTCATCGTCGTGGTCTTCCAGTACGCGGTCAGCGTACCAAGACTAACGCGCGTACCCGTAAAGGTCCGCGTAAGCCGATCCGCAAGTAATCGCCCCAGCGAATCGACAGGAAAATTATCATGGCAAAACCTGCTGCTCGTCCTCGTAAAAAAGTTAAAAAGACAGTGGTTGATGGCATCGCCCACATCCATGCATCTTTTAACAACACCATCGTGACCATCACCGACCGTCAAGGTAACGCGCTGTCTTGGGCTACCTCTGGTGGTTCGGGTTTCCGCGGTTCCCGCAAGTCCACCCCGTTTGCTGCTCAAGTAGCTGCTGAACGTGCTGGTCAAGCTGCGCTGGAATACGGCCTGAAAAACCTCGACGTCAACGTCAAAGGTCCAGGTCCAGGTCGTGAGTCTGCTGTCCGTGCTTTGAACGGCTGTGGCTATAAGATCGCCAGCATCACCGACGTGACGCCAATCCCGCACAACGGGTGCCGTCCGCCGAAGAAGCGCCGCGTGTAATCCAGGAGATTGTAAAGAATGGCTCGTTACATTGGTCCAAAATGCAAACTCGCTCGTCGCGAAGGCACCGATCTCTTCCTGAAGAGCGGCGTGCGCGCGATCGAATCGAAGTGCAACATTGAAGCAGCACCTGGTATCCACGGCCAACGCCGCGGTCGCCAGTCCGATTACGGCACCCAACTGCGTGAAAAGCAGAAGGTCCGTCGTATTTATGGCGTTCTCGAGCGTCAGTTCAGCGGCTACTACAAAGAAGCTGCTGGCAAGAAAGGTGCAACCGGTGAAAACCTGCTGCAACTGCTCGAATGCCGTCTGGACAACGTTGTATACCGTATGGGCTTTGGTTCGACTCGTGCCGAATCCCGTCAGCTGGTATCGCACAAATCCGTCAGCGTAAACGGCCAAACCGTTAACGTCCCGTCTTACCAGGTTCGTGCTGGTGACGTGGTCGCGATTCGCGAGAAAGCAAAAAACCAACTTCGCATTGTCCAAGCTCTCGATCTGTGTGCCCAACGTGGCCGCGTAGAATGGGTAGAAGTAGACACTGAGAAGAAGTCGGGCGTTTTCAAGAACGTTCCTGCTCGCAGTGATCTGTCCGCCGACATCAACGAAAGCCTGATTGTCGAGCTCTACTCCAAGTAAGGGCTAGAAAATAGGTGCATCCATGCAGATTTCGGTAAATGAGTTCCTGACACCCCGCCACATTGATGTGCAGGTTGTCAGTCCAACCCGCGCCAAGATCACTCTCGAGCCTCTCGAGCGTGGTTTTGGCCACACCCTGGGCAACGCGCTGCGCCGCATCCTGTTGTCCTCAATGCCCGGCTGTGCAGTAGTCGAGGCCGAGATTGACGGTGTGCTCCACGAGTACAGCGCCATCGAAGGTGTACAGGAAGACGTAATTGAAATCCTGTTGAACCTTAAAGGTCTGGCTATCAAGCTGCACGGCCGTGACGAAGTTACGCTGACCTTGTCGAAGAAGGGTTCGGGGGTGGTTACCGCTGCCGATATTCAGCTGGATCATGATGTCGAGATCGTTAACCCCGATCACGTAATCGCTAACCTGGCGTCTAACGGCGCCCTGAACATGAAGCTCACCGTAGCTCGTGGTCGTGGTTATGAACCGGCCGACTCGCGTCAGAGCGATGAAGACGAAAGCCGCAGCATTGGTCGCTTGCAGCTTGACTCTTCGTTCAGCCCGGTTCGCCGTATCGCATACGTGGTGGAAAACGCCCGTGTCGAACAGCGTACTAACCTGGACAAGCTGGTTATTGATCTGGAAACCAACGGTACTCTGGATCCTGAAGAGGCTATCCGCCGCGCTGCAACCATTCTGCAACAGCAGTTGGCTGCGTTCGTCGACCTCAAAGGTGACAGCGAACCAGTGGTAATCGAGCAGGAAGACGAGATCGATCCGATCCTGCTTCGCCCGGTTGACGATCTGGAACTGACTGTACGTTCGGCTAACTGCCTTAAGGCGGAAAACATTTACTACATCGGTGACCTGATTCAGCGTACCGAAGTAGAACTGTTGAAGACTCCGAACCTGGGCAAGAAATCCTTGACTGAAATCAAGGACGTTCTGGCCTCCCGCGGTCTGTCCCTCGGCATGCGCCTCGACAACTGGCCGCCTGCAAGTCTTAAGAAGGACGACAAGGCGACTGCCTGATCGTCGTAATCACCGAACGTGAGTTTGGTAAGGAATGAACCATGCGTCATCGTAAAAGTGGTCGTCACCTGAGCCGTACCAGCTCGCACCGCAAGGCCATGTTCCAAAACATGGCGGTGTCGCTGTTCGAGCACGAGCTGATCAAAACTACACTGCCGAAAGCTAAAGAACTGCGTCGCGTTGCTGAGCCGCTGATCACTTTGGCCAAGACAGACAGCCTGGCTAACCGCCGTCTGGCTTTCGACCGTACTCGTTCGAAAGCTATCGTTGGTAAGCTCTTCAACGACCTGGGCAAGCGTTACGCTACCCGTGAGGGTGGCTACCTGCGCATCCTCAAGTGCGGTTTCCGCGCTGGCGACAACGCGCCTATGGCGTACGTCGAGTTGGTTGATCGTGCTACTGCCGGCGAAGCTGTATCCGCCGAGTAAGACGACAGTCTGCAACGAAGAACCGGGCCTAGTGCCCGGTTTTTTGTGTGCGTCTAAAAAACAGCCGTATTTCCTACGTCGCTGCCCGTGCTGCTATTAAGCCATCGCCGTTTGCGCGGCTGGCTCATTAGTTATTCTCTATCAAAGACCATGATTTAATGCATTTGATGGAGTCATCTTGATAGTCAATACTTCCTCCAAGCCGATTAGCCGGCAGTTCCGAGTCTGACCTGAGGAAGATTGAGCATGAGTAAAGTCCTTACGACCGCCAGCGGTGCGCCCGTTGCCGATAACCAGAATTCCCGTACCGCCGGCCCGCGCGGTCCTTTGCTGCTCGACGATTTCCACCTGATCGAGAAGCTTGCACACTTCAACCGTGAAAACATTCCTGAGCGCCGCGTGCACGCCAAAGGCTCGGGTGCTTACGGTACCTTCACCGTTACTCAAGACATCACTCAGTACACCAGTGCAAAGCTGTTCGAGTCCGTCGGAAAACAAACACCGACCTTCCTGCGGTTCTCCACTGTCGGCGGCGAGCGCGGTTCGGCCGACACTGAGCGCGACCCCCGTGGTTTCGCCCTGAAGTTCTACACCGAGGAAGGTAACTGGGACATCGTGGGCAACAACACGCCCGTATTCTTCATCCGTGACCCGCTGAAATTCCCAGACTTTATCCACACCCAAAAACGCTTGCCGCAAAGCAATTTGAAAAGTGCGCAGATGATGTGGGATTTCTGGTCGCACTCTCCAGAAGCGTTGCACCAAGTCACCATCCTCTTCTCGGATCGCGGCATTCCTGACGGCTACCGTCACATGCACGGCTTCGGCAGTCACACTTATAGCCTGATCAATGCTCGTGGTGAGCGTCACTGGGTTAAGTGGCACTACAAGACCAAGCAAGGGATCAAGAACCTGGCGCCAGCTGAAGCCGCGCGCCTGGCCGGTACAGATCCTGATTACGCACAGCGTGATTTGTTCGGTGCGATTGAGCGCGGAGACTTCCCGAAATGGCGTGTCTGCATTCAGATCATGACTGAAGCCCAAGCTAACGCTCACTACGAGAACCCCTTCGATGTGACTAAAACCTGGTCGCAGAAAGAGTTTCCCCTTATCGAAGTCGGCGAGTTGGAGCTCAACCGTAACCCGCAGAACTACTTTGCTGAAGTTGAGCAGGCCGCGTTTGGCCCAAGCAACATGGTGCCGGGTGTCGGCCTGTCGCCAGACCGCATGCTGCAAGGCCGTGTATTCGCGTACGCCGATGCTCACCGCTACCGCGTGGGTACCAATCACCAGCAATTGCCGGTGAACGCCCCACGCAACCCGGTAAACAGCTACCAACGTGATGGTTCGATGGCCTTCGGCAGCAATGGTGGCGCAGCGCCTAACTATGAGCCAAACAGCTACGCTGATGCGCCCAAACAAGCGCCACAGTATGCAGAACCCGCCTTGGCCTTGAGCGGTGCCGCTGATCGCTACGATCACCGTGAGGACACTGACTACTACAGCCATGCCGGCGCACTGTTTCGTTTGATGGACGATAGTCAGAAAGCCCTGCTGGTCAGCAACATTGCCGGTGCAATGGCCGGCGTCACCAGCGATGTGGTGCAGCGCCAGCTGCAGCACTTCTTCAAAGCTGACCCGGCTTATGGAGACGCAATCGCAAAGGCATTGGGTGTAACGCTTAGTTAAGTCTAAACGATAAGCAGAACCGCCCTCATTTGGGCGGTTTTTGCGTTATTTCAGCTACTTTTCTCCGGAAATCTTCACTTTTCTGCCGTTGGTCCCGTGACCTTCGGGTCATCATGGTTCAAACTACAGACTTTCAAGCAGGGAGATGTAGGGCGATGCAAGGTCACCCCGACGTAATCGATTACCTCAACACGTTGCTGACGGGCGAACTGGCAGCTCGTGACCAATATTTCATCCATTCGCGCATGTACGAAGACTGGGGCTTTACCGAGCTCTACGAGCGTATCAACCACGAAATGGAAGAAGAAGCACAGCACGCTGACGCGCTGATGCGCCGCATCCTGATGCTCGAAGGCACGCCACGTATGCGCCCCGACGACCTGGATGTGGGTACCACGGTGCCTGACATGCTCGCAGCCGATCTTCGCCTTGAGTACAAGGTGCGAGCCGCACTCTGCAAGGGCATCGAGCTCTGTGAGCAGCACAATGACTACGTGACCCGCGAAATTCTCCGTGTGCAGCTTAACGACACCGAAGAAGATCACACCTACTGGCTGGAAAAGCAGTTGGGCCTGATCAAGCTGGTTGGCCTGGAGAATTACCTGCAATCGCAGTTCTGATTCCCGGCTACAAAAAAGCCCCTGTCACCGCAAAGTGACAGGGGCTTTTTAATGCGCCCGAAAAATCAGGCTTTATCGCGTGCCAGCAACGGCTTCAAGTAATAACCGGTATGTGACTGCGGCATCTCGGAAACCTGCTCCGGTGTGCCCACCGCAATGATCTGGCCGCCCTTGGAGCCGCCTTCCGGCCCCAGGTCCACCAGCCAGTCGGCAGTCTTGATCACATCCAGGTTGTGCTCGATAACCACCACTGTGTTGCCGTGGTCACGCAAGCGGTGCAGTACGTCCAGCAATTGCTGGATATCGGCGAAGTGCAGACCCGTGGTCGGCTCATCGAGGATATACAGAGTCTTGCCAGTATCGCGCTTGGACAGCTCACGAGACAGCTTCACCCGCTGCGCCTCGCCGCCGGACAAGGTAGTCGCCGATTGCCCCAGCTTGATGTACGACAGGCCCACATCCATCAACGTTTGTAGCTTGCGCGCCAACGCTGGAACCGCGTCGAAGAACACCCGAGCTTCCTCGATGGTCATCTCCAGGGTTTCGTGGATGCTTTTGCCCTTGTACTTGATCTCCAGGGTTTCGCGGTTATAACGCTTGCTCTTGCACACGTCACACGGCACGTAGATGTCCGGCAGAAAGTGCATCTCTACCTTGATCAGGCCATCGCCCTGGCACGCTTCGCAGCGCCCGCCCTTGACGTTGAACGAGAACCGGCCCGGCCCATAACCCCGCGAGCGGGATTCCGGTACGCCAGCAAACAGCTCGCGGATTGGGGTGAACAAGCCGGTATAGGTCGCCGGGTTGGAGCGTGGTGTACGGCCGATCGGGCTTTGGTCGATGTCGACGACTTTGTCCAGATGCTCCAGGCCCTTGATGCTGTCGTGCGCGGCTGCTTCCAGCGTGGTCGCGCCGTTCAAGGCGGTGGCACTCAGCGGGAACAGCGTGTTGTTGATCAGTGTCGACTTGCCCGAGCCGGATACACCGGTCACGCAGGTCAAAAGACCCAGCGGAATTTCCAGGTCGACGTTGCGCAAGTTGTTACCGCGTGCGCCCTTCAGGTGCAGCGCCATTTTCTTGTTGCGTGGCGTACGTTTGGCCGGTACTTCAATCTTCACGCGGCCAGACAGGTACTTGCCGGTCAAAGAGTCCGGGTGGGCCATCACCTCGGCAGGCGTGCCCTCGGCAACAATATGGCCACCGTGCACACCCGCACCCGGGCCGATGTCGACCACGTAGTCCGCCAGGCGAATCGCATCTTCGTCGTGCTCGACTACGATCACGGTGTTGCCGATATCCCGCAGGTGCTTCAGGGTTCCCAGCAGGCGGTCATTGTCCCGTTGGTGCAAGCCAATCGACGGTTCATCGAGGATGTACAACACGCCCACGAGGCCAGCACCAATCTGGCTGGCCAAGCGAATCCGCTGAGCTTCACCGCCAGACAACGTATCTGCACTGCGATCCAGCGACAGGTAGTCCAGGCCAACGTTAACCAGGAACTGCAGGCGCTCACGGATTTCCTTGAGGATCTTGTCCGCAATTTCCCCACGGCGGCCGGTCAGCTTGAGTACACCAAAATATTCACAGGCATCGCCAATCGGCAGGTTGGTCACGGCCGGCAGTGTCTTCTCGCCCACCCACACATGCCGCGCCTCGCGACGCAGACGCGTGCCGCGGCAATCCGGGCAAGGCTGAGTGCTGAGGAATTTGGCCAGCTCTTCACGCACGCTTGCCGACTCAGTCTCGCGGTAACGACGCTCCAGGTTCGGCACGATGCCTTCGAATGGGTGCGAGCGTTTGACGATATCGCCACGGTCGTTCAGGTACTTGAAGTCGACATTCTGCGAGCCGCTGCCGTGCAGGATGACCTTCTGCTGCTCGGCCGGCAGCTGGTTGAACGGCACTTCCAGGCTGAATTTATAGTGCGAGGCCAATGACCCCAGCATCTGGAAGTAGTAGACGTTGCGCCTGTCCCAGCCGCGAATCGCGCCCTCCGCCAAAGTCAGCTCACCGTTGACCAGGCGCTTGATGTCGAAGAACTGTTTAACGCCCAGGCCATCGCAGGTCGGGCACGCGCCGGCCGGGTTGTTGAAGGAAAACAGCTTGGGTTCCAGCTCGCTGATGGCATGGCCGCAGATCGGGCAGGCAAAGCGCGCGGAGAAGATAACCTCTTCACCCGGTTCGTCGTCCATCGGCGCGACTAGCGCAATACCATCCGCCAGCTTCAGCGCGGTCTCGAACGATTCGGCCAGGCGCTGCTGCAAGTCGGCGCGCACTTTGAAGCGGTCGACCACCACATCAATGGAATGCTTCTTCTGCTTGTCGAGCTTCGGCGCTTCATCCAGCTCATACAGCTTGCCGTTGATGCGCGCGCGCACAAAACCTTGCGCACGCAGCTCTTCGAAGACCGAAAGGTGTTCGCCTTTGCGCTCGCGAATCACCGGCGCCAGCAGCATCAGCTTGGCGCCTTCCGGCTGGGCCAGCACCAGGTCGACCATCTGGCTGACGGTCTGGGCTTCCAGGGGAATATCGTGGTCCGGGCAGCGCGGAATACCCACACGCGCATACAGCAGACGCAGGTAGTCGTAGATTTCGGTGATGGTGCCCACGGTAGAGCGCGGGTTATGGGAGGTCGACTTCTGCTCGATGGAAATTGCCGGCGACAGGCCTTCAATAGTGTCGACGTCAGGCTTTTCCATCATCGACAGGAATTGCCGGGCATAGGCCGACAGCGATTCCACGTAGCGACGCTGACCTTCGGCATACAGCGTGTCGAACGCCAGGGACGATTTGCCGGAGCCGGACAGGCCGGTGATGACGATCAGTTTGTCCCGGGGCAGGGTCAGGTCGATGTTCTTCAGGTTGTGGGTTCTAGCCCCACGAATCAGGATCTTGTCCAAGATGGCCTCGCACGGCGGGCGTAAATAATGCAGGAGTATACGGCTAAAGACTGGATGAATATACACTGTCAAAGTGCCGGTTGCAGCCTTACATGAAAGCTGCGCGGCAAAGCGCCGCATATACCCTCTCAATCGATGGGACTGGTAGAATCGCCGCCGGTTCACACGAGGTTTTTCCATGCACGATCCCCACAGCGAACGCATGAGTAGCGGCGAGACCCGAGCAGCAAGCGGTCTGGCCCTGGTGTTCGCCTTCCGTATGCTTGGCATGTTTATGGTGTTGCCGGTGCTGGCGACCTATGGAATGGATCTCGCAGGCGCGACTCCCGCCCTGATCGGCCTGGCGATTGGCGCCTATGGCCTGACCCAGGCGCTTTTCCAGATTCCGTTCGGGATTATTTCCGACCGCATCGGCCGTCGCCCGGTGATTTACCTGGGTCTCATCGTGTTCGCGCTCGGCAGCGTGCTTGCCGCGCAGTCGGATTCGATCTGGGGCGTGATCGCCGGGCGCGTGCTGCAGGGCGCCGGCGCAATTTCCGCAGCCGTCATGGCGCTGCTCTCGGACTTGACCCGCGAACAACATCGCACCAAGGCCATGGCCATGATCGGCATGACCATCGGCCTGTCGTTCGCGGTGGCCATGGTGGTGGGTCCATTGCTGACGCGCGCCTTTGGTTTGCACGGGCTGTTTCTGGCCACGGGCGGCATGGCGTTGTTCGGGATCGTGATCGTGGCCTTCATGGTGCCGCGCTCCACCGGCACCTTGCAGCACCGTGAGTCCGGCGTCGCACGCAAGGCATTGTTGCCGACGCTCAAGCACCCGGACCTGCTCCGTCTGGATTTAGGTATCTTCGTGTTGCACGCGATGCTGATGTGCAGCTTCGTCGCACTGCCCCTGGCTCTGGTCGAAAAAGCCGGCCTGCCCAAGGAGCAGCACTGGTGGGTCTACCTGACCGCCTTGCTGATTTCGTTCTTCGCCATGATCCCGTTCATCATCTACGGCGAGAAGAAACGCAAAATGAAACGAGTTCTCCTGGGCGCCGTCGCGACATTGATGCTCACTGAGCTATTCTTCTGGGAGTTCGGCGACAGCCTGCGGGCGCTGGTAATCGGTACGGTGGTGTTCTTCACCGCGTTCAACCTGCTGGAGGCTTCGCTGCCTTCGCTGATCAGTAAAGTTTCACCGGCCGGTGGCAAGGGCACGGCGATGGGGGTTTATTCCACCAGCCAGTTCCTCGGCTCTGCGCTTGGCGGCATCATGGGCGGCTGGATGTTCCAGCATGGCGGTTTGTCGGTTGTGTTCCTGGGATGCGCAGGTCTGGCTGCCCTCTGGCTAGCCTTTGCTGTTACCATGCGCGAACCTCCCTATGTGACGAGCCTGCGTTTGCCGTTATCGCCAGAAGCGATCCGCGAAGCCGGTCTGGTTGAGCGCCTTAAGGCCGTCGCTGGGGTTACGGATGCTGTGGTTATTGCTGAAGAAGCCGCCATCTACATCAAATTGGACACCGAATTATTGGATCGCGCGACGCTCGAGCAACTGGTCAACCCAGTGCCGACAGCGCGCCCAGCTTAGGAGAACGTTATGGCCCGTGGGGTTAACAAAGTCATATTGGTCGGTACATGCGGCCAGGATCCCGAAGTTCGCTACTTGCCTAACGGTAACGCCGTGACCAACCTGAGTCTGGCGACCAGCGAACAGTGGACTGACAAGCAGACCGGCCAGAAGGTCGAGAAAACCGAATGGCACCGCGTGTCGATGTTCGGCAAGGTTGCAGAGATCGCCGGCGAGTACCTGCGTAAAGGTTCGCAGGTTTACATCGAAGGCAAACTGCAAACCCGCGAGTGGGAAAAAGACGGCATCAAGCGTTACACCACTGAAATTGTGGTCGACATGCAAGGCACCATGCAACTGCTCGGCGGCCGTCCACAGCAGGGCGACCAACAAGGCGGGGGCAACAACTACCAGCAGTCCGCTCCGGCCCCACGCCAGCAGGCTCCGCGTCCGCAGCAGTCGGCACCGCAGCAGTCGCGTCAGGCGCCACCTCCACAACAGGCCGCTCCACAGCCTGCTCCGGATTTCGACAGCTTTGATGACGATATCCCGTTCTAATCGGTAACGTCTTCGCTCAAAGCCCCGCGAGCCATGCTCTCGGGGCTTTTTCTTTGCCTACAGAAACTGCGGTGCCTCTCGGAAATGGGCGCGGGACGCTCAAATGCCACTAGCACCGATCGGCTGTCATACCGCGTTAGATGACTGACGTGCGCGCCAGAGCCCGGTTCGTACTCAGGCCTATCGATCAACACAACCATGGATGAACACTGTGTCGAACACGCTTCTTGCTTCGCCTGCCCAAGCAAAAATGGCTGACCCCAACCGTGCTGACGCCCATGCCCAATGGCAGCCTGGGCGAAGAACTCCCCTCAACGGCGAACCGTACATGAGTAAGTGGCCGCGCGTGAAACCCGCGGCCCTCAACAACTGATCCCAAGCTGCCTGGCGGCAAAGGTTCTGCCGCCAACGCTCAGGCATCCTTCGCGGCGGCGCTGACCACCATCTGCTTGAAGCGCTGCAACACCGCCGAGCCGTCACCGACCCGCGTCGCCAAATGCAATGGCGCCACCAGGCTTTGGCAGTCCGTCAGTTCGCGATAAACAATGCCATCCCCCCGTAACCGCTGCATGGACGCTGGCACGATGGAGACGCCAAGGCCCGCCGCCACCAGGCTCAATGTCGCGGTCATGCGCGGCGCTTCCTGGACCACCTGCGGGCTGAAACCCGCTTCACGGCAGGCCACCAGAATCGCGTCATACAAACCCAGACCGACGCGACGCCGATAAAGCACGAAGGCTTCGGTGGCCAGTGCCGCCAGGGGCAGGGGAGTTACCGCGTCGTTTGCCAGCGGGTGATCGGTAGGCAGCGCCAGCAGCATCGGCTCCACCAGAATGGGCTGGTCCTGCAACGTTTGACTGCCGCTGAGCGGCGAGCGGATAAACGCTGCGTCGAGTCTTTCATGGGCCAGCGCGTCCAGCAGCTCGCCGGTACCCGCTTCTTCCAGGGCCACCGAGACACCGACAAACGTTTCGCGAAACACGCGCAAAACGCTGGGCACGAACGGGTGCAATGCCGCCGAACTGGTAAAACCGATAGCCAGCCGGCCACGCTCACCGCGGGCGGCGCGCCGCACGATATCGGCGATACCATCGGCCCGCGCCAAGACTTCTCGTGCTTCATCCAGCAACGCCAAGCCGGCAGTCGTGGGGCGCACGCCGCGCGGCAGGCGCTCCATCAATGTCACGCCTAGCTCGGCCTCAAGGCTTTGCAACATTCGGGTCAGCGGCGGTTGTTGCATGCCCAAGCGTTGCGCCGCGCGAGTGATATAGCCTTCCTCGGCAATCGCCACGAAGGCTCTGAGTTGGCGAAGTTCCAGCATAGGGATACTTTCAAGGTATGGGAGGTCGCCAATCCTGGCATTTGTTCTCATGGCTCACAAGATTTAGGCTGTGGCCACTCTCGAAAAAGAAGGAAAGCCGTGATGACCTGGTCAGCCAAGCAGTACACGATGTTTGAACAGCAGCGCACCCGTCCGGTTCGTGACCTGGTCGCGGCCATTCCAGATCGCCCGGTAAACACGGCGGTGGACCTCGGTTGTGGCCCCGGTAATTCCACCGAAGTGCTGGCCGAACGTTTCCCGCAGGCGCATGTCACCGGCATGGACAGTTCCGGCGACATGCTGATCGACGCACGCAAACGCCTGCCGGCGCTGAATTTCGAATTGGCCGACATCGGCACCTGGGAACCGGCACAGCCATGTGATGTGATTCTGGCCAACGCTTCGCTGCAATGGTTGCCGGACCACGCCACGCTGTATCCGCACCTGGTCAGCCAACTGACGCCTGGCGGTACGCTGGCGGTGCAGACACCGGATAACCTCGACGAACCAGCCCACCGGCTGGCGCGCGAAGTCGCTGCCCAGGGCCCATGGGCGGCGAAGATCGGTTCGGTCAAACACAATGAACGGCACACGGCGAGCTATTACTACGAGCTGTTGAGCAAGCACTGCAGCACTGTCGATGTGTGGCGCACCACCTACCTGCACCCGCTGGCGGATCACGGCGCCGTGGTGGAATGGTTCAAGGGGTCGGCATTACGGCCCTTCCTCGCACCGTTGACCGAGCGCGAAAAAGTCGCCTTCCTGCATGAATATCAGACGCGGATTACCCAGGCGTATCCAGCACTGGGCGATGGCACTGTGTTGCTGCCGTTCCCTCGCCTTTTCATCATCGCGACCCGTTAACGCTCGTTACACAAGTGGCGGTCATGCCGCTGCCGCTTGTGCCTTCAAGTACTCCGCCGTCGACACCACGTCCGCGTAGGCAAAAGCCAGTGAAGCCATATAGGTCCCATGCACTTGGGCTGCCGGAATCACTTGCCCGTTAAATTCCAGGTCCCGTGTCGCACACGCGTCATGCAACAGCGTGACCTTGTAGCCCAGGTCCGCCGCAGCCCGCACCACGGCGTCGATGCACATGTGGCTCATGTTGCCCACCACAACCACTTCGGTGATGGCCCGTTGCTCCAGCAACGCCCGCAGATCCGTCCCGCGAAATGCATTCACGACGTGCTTGAGCACCACCGGTTCATTCGCCTCGTTCACGGTCTTGGCATGCAAGTGCGCGCCCTCGGAACCCGGTGTAAAGAAGGGTGCGTCCTCGGAGGTGAACTCATGGCGAACGTGAATCACCGCGTCGCCCGCCTGGCGAAAGGCCTGCAGCACCTGCGCGGCCTTGTTGGCCGCCGCGTCCACGCCGTCGAGCGGCCACTTGCCCCCAGGGAAGTAGTCGTTCTGAATGTCGATCAGGATGAGCGCTTGCTTGGCCATGGGTGATGTCTCGTTGCAGAGTGAAGGGCCCCGTATCTTAGCTGCCGCCAGCCGCAGTGGCTGAGGGAATCGTGCAGAACGCCGCCTGTTCAACCGCCTGTCGTGCAGAATAAGACAGGCCAACTGCCATCGCTTTTTAAGCAACTGATTGATTTAAAGACGCTCTTTCCTGAAATCGTCTTGGCCTGATCCCTGCAACCATGGGTGTACACACATGGCGGGATAGCTAAGGGGGACGCATGACCCCGACTCAACGCAAGAAGCTGGTGGTTGCTCATTCCACGCGAGCGGGCGCGCCGCAGCACGAGGTTGAAACCAACCGGGCGCTGGCGCGGTGGCTGGCACAGATTCTGGGGCTGAAATTCGGCGGCAGTTACGACCCGCAGCAACATGCCGGGCGTGACGTGTATGTGCTGCAAACGCAAACCCTGGTGGGCGCCGCCCAGGCGCTGGCGCTGCAGGTAAAAGGCCCAGAGGATGTGTGGGGCGGTTACGTCGACTACGATTTCATCTGCACCAAGGCCATCACTCATGGCCTGCTGAGCCCCGAAGCGACGGCGCCGCAAGGCTGGTTGTCGGCGTTTGCCGAGCGGGTGCGCCCGGTCGTCCTCGATGGCCTTAGCGTCTTTGCCCTTAAAGACGCATTGCCCGCCGCCACGCGCTTGCTCTACAGCGGGCCGATCCGCCTGAAGCCTGTGCATGCGTGCGCCGGTCGGGGACAGGAAGTTATCCACAGCCTCGATGAGTTCGAAGCGCTGCTGGCGCGACCCGACGTGGCGACGCTGTTTACGGAAGGCGTGGTGCTTGAGCAGGACTTGCACGAGGTGATCACCCATAGCGTGGGCCAGAGTTTTATCGGCGAACACGTCATCAGCTACTGCGGCCAGCAGTACCTCACTGAAGACGGGCAGGGCGAAGCGGTCTACGGCGGCTCCGACTTACTCGTCGTGCCTGGCCACTACGCCGACCTGTTGAAGCTCGACCTGCCCGACGACGTGCGTGAGGCCATCGAACAAGCCCAGGTTTTCGACACGGCCGCCGATGAGGCCTACCCTGGTTTCTACGCTTCGCGCCGCAACTACGACATTGCCCAAGGCCTGGACAGTGACGGCCAACGCCGCAGCGGCGTGCTCGAACAATCCTGGCGCATGGGCGGCGCCAGCAGCGCGGAAGTCGCGGCGCTGCAAAGCTTCATCAATAACCCGAGCCTGCGTGCCATCCACGTTTCATCGGTGGAAACCTACGTGGACCAACCGCTGCCGGCGGACGCCATCGAGGTGTACCGCGGCCCTGCAGACAACAGCGACTTTCTTCTCAAGTACGTGACGGTTAAATCTTATGACGGCTAGAAGTGAAAGCATTGCGATCGACATCGACGACGAGCAAATGAGCGGGACATTCCTGAGCCCCAAATCCAAAGTGCCAGGCGTGTTGTTTGTGCACGGTTGGGGCGGTAGCCAGGAGCGCGACCTTGAGCGCGCCAAAGGCATTGCCGGCCTGGGCTGTGTATGCCTGACTTTTGATTTGCGCGGCCACGCCGGCACCGGTATTCCGTTGTCGCGCGTTACCCGCGAAGACAACCTGCGCGACCTGCTGGCGGCCTACGACCGCTTGCTGTCGCACCCGGCCATCGACACCTCGGCCGTGGCGGTGGTGGGCACCAGCTACGGCGGTTACCTGGCGGCGATCCTCACCTCATTGCGCCCGGTGCGCTGGCTGGCGCTGCGCGTGCCGGCGCTGTACCGCGACCAGGAATGGCTCAAGCCCAAACGCGATCTGGATAAGGTCGACCTGATGGATTACCGCAGCACCCTGGTGCACGCCGAAACCAACCGCGCCCTGCATGCCTGCGCGAAATTCACCGGCGATGTGCTGATTGTCGAGTCGGAAACCGACGACCATGTGCCCCACGCCACCATCATGAGTTACCGCGCGGCGTGCCAGCAGACTCACTCCTTGACCCACCGCATCATCGACGGCGCCGACCACTCGTTGAGCGACCCGGTGTCGCAGCAGGCCTACACCTCAATCCTGGTGGACTGGATTACCGAGATGGTGGTGGGCGAACGGTTGAGCATCATCCAGGCCCGATAAAGCGTTGCCCCCTCAAGCGCTATCACGGGCAAGCCCGGCTCCCACAGTGAAATGCATTCCAACTGTGGGAGCGGGCTTGCCCGCGATGGCGCAGGTCCTGCCAACCTGCATCAAGCCGGTGTCTTTTTAACCCGTAACGCCTTGGCCTTGGCCTCCACCGCGAGGTACATCACCAACGCAATCACCAGCGGCAAAATAAAGTACACCGCCCGATAGGCAATCAACCCGGCCAGCAAACTCCCGCGCGACGCCTCATGCTGCAGCAAGCCAATAAACACCGCCTCCAACACCCCAAGCCCCGCTGGAATATGCGTAACCACACCGGCAATCGCGCTGATCAGCAACACCCCCAGCACCAGTGGATAGTCCAACTTGGCCGGCAACAAGGTAAAAATCACCGCTGCCATCAACGACCAGTTCAACGCGCCCAGGGCCAACTGCAAACACGCCATGCGCAACGACGGCAGATTGATCTCGATGCCCTTGATCGACCACGCACGCTTCTTCGAGAACCGGCACGCCGCCAAGTAGCCGAGGCTGGCCAACACCAGCACCACGCCAATGCCCTGCAACGCCAGGGTGCTGACTTTCCACCCGGGCGGCATCGTCACCAAACCGCTGCTGAACACCACACCGGCCAGCGCCATATAGCCGAACCAATTGGTGGCCAGGCTCAGCCCAAGGATCTTGGCGATATTGCCGGTGCTCACCCCAAGCCGCGAATACAGCCGGTAACGCATGGCAATCCCGCCGACCCACGCGCTCAGGTTAAGGTTGAACGCGTAGCTGATGATCCCCACCGGCAGGATTTGCTTCCAACCCAGCGGTTGGCGAATGTAAGTGCGGCCGATGAGGTCGAAACTGGCGTAGACGAGAAAACTGCACAGGGTCAGCGCGCTGGCGA
The DNA here is from genome assembly GCF_963890955.1 of Pseudomonas sp. MF6747. Classification (NCBI taxonomy): domain Bacteria; kingdom Pseudomonadati; phylum Pseudomonadota; class Gammaproteobacteria; order Pseudomonadales; family Pseudomonadaceae; genus Pseudomonas; species Pseudomonas sp. MF6747. The sequence goes on along the minus strand of NZ_CAWPSZ010000051.1, from coordinate 290,046 downwards.
TCAGCAACGTGCGCAGCTTGAAGTCGCCGAGCGTCTGCAGCACTTCGCTCCAGTCGATGCGCCGTGCCAGCAGGGTGAACAGCGCGATCAACACCAGGAAGAAGACAACGGTCAGCGGCTTCTTCCAGCGTTTGAGTCGTGAACCACCGGCTTCAGAGGTCATGGGCCTGGCTCTCGAAGGGTTTCAAACGCGGTTTGTGCGCGGGCAGCCAGCCCGTCAGCACGGGGAAGTGGCGCATCACATGAAACACCAAAAAACCCACGGTCAACCGCCATAGCCACAGGCGGGGCTTGCGGTTTTCCGGCATGGTCCGGCAGTGCTCGCGGGCGAGCAGTTCCAGGCGTTCGTACAGCTGCTGGTTGAACGCGCGGTCGCGAATCAACACATTGGCTTCCAGGTTCAGGGACAGGCTCAATGGGTCCAGGTTGCTTGAGCCTACGGTGCTCCACTCGTCATCCACCAACGCGACTTTGCCGTGTAGCGGGCGCTGGCAATACTCATGGATCACCACGCCGTCCTTGAGCAAATAGTCATAGAGCATGCGCGCCGCCAGCTTGGCCAACAGCACGTCGGGCTGGCCTTGCATGATCAGTTGCACGTGCACGCCACGGCGCGCGGCATTGCGAATCTCGCGCAGCAGGCGGTAGCCGGGGAAGAAGTAGGCGTTGGCTATCACCACGCGTTTTTGCGCCTTGCTCAAGGCGTGGATATAGGCCTCTTCGATATCGTCGCGGTGCTGCACGTTGTCGCGGTAAATCAGGCGAACCAGACCTTCCTCATTGGCCGTTGTCCACAGGGACGGTCGTTGCTGGCGTCGTCGCCAGCCCCGCCGCGTGCGCACCTGGCGGCCGCTTTGGGCGAGGGCAAAATGATGCAGGTCGGCGACCGCAGGGCCGGTCACTCGCACGGCGTAATCCTGCTTGGCTTCGGGGCCGAAATCGCCCAGATGGTCGGCAGAAAAATTGATCCCGCCGATAAACGCCACGGTGGCGTCCACCACCACGATCTTGCGGTGCAGGCGACGGAACCAGTTGGTGCGAATCCCCAGCATTTTCGACGCCGGGTCAAACATCTGCACCAGCACGCCAGCCTCGGCCAGCTCACCCAGAAACGCCGGGCTCAGCTCGCCGCAGCCAAACCCGTCGAGGCTGACCACCACCTTGACGCCGCGCTGCGCCGCCTCAATCAAGATGCCTTTGAGCTCATGGCCGACCTTGTCTTCGAACAGAATAAAGGTCTCCAGCAAAATCTCCCGCTGGGCCTCGCGCATCGCTTCAAACACCCTGGGGAAGTAAGCCTCGCCGTTCTCCAGCAACTCAAGACGGTTGCCGCTCTGCCAGCCGTAATCGACATCACGCGCCTTGGCGTCATCTGGCGGCTGGTCGGTGGCAATGTGCTCTACCGCGACGGTCATAACTCGATCTCCACCGACAACGGCACATGGTCTGACAGATGCGACCACGGCCGGGTAGTCAGTACCTTGGGGTTGTGAATTTTCAGGTTGCGCACATAGATGCGGTCCAGCGGTAACAGCGGCAGGCGCGCCGGAAACGTGCGCGCGGGCTTACCAGTGGCTTCAACAAACACTTCTCTGAGACCGCTCTGGCTCAGGTCGGCCTTTTGGCGCCAGTCGTTGAAATCACCGGCCACCACCAGCGGCGCGTCGGCCGGGATTTCGCTGATGCGCTGTTCCAGCAAACGCAATTGCTGCTGACGATGCACCTCGCGCAGGCCCAAGTGCATGCAGATCGCATGCACCTCTTGGCCGGTGCCTGGCAGGCGCAATACGCAATGCAGCAGCCCGCGGCTTTCATGGCCGCTTTGCGAGATGTCGAGGTTGTCGTAGCGCACGATCTGGAATTTGGACAGCAACGCGTTGCCGTGGTCGCCGTGCGGGTAGACCGCGTTGCGCCCGTAAGCGAACTGCGGCCAGATGCTGTCGGCCAGGAACTCGTATTGCGGCATCTTCGGCCAGTCCTGGTAGCGCTGGGGATGGCGTTCGTGAGTGCCGTGGATTTCCTGCAAGAACACCATGTCGGCGCCCACGCTGCGCACCGCTTCACGCAGTTCGGGCAGGATGAAGCGTCGATTCAGCGCGGTGAAACCCTTGTGGATATTCACCGTCAGCACTTTGAAGCGCGTGATGGCGGTAGTGGGCGTGGCGGGGATCAATTCCGGATGGGTCATGGCAGCACCCCGGGTGCTGGCAACGTGCCGGGCTCGGTGGCCAAGTGTTTATCCAGCTCGAAGCGCTGCAACAGTTGGCGCGCATCGAAGGGCGCGCGCACTTTGATGTCGTTGTCGAAATAGCAAAAAATATCGCGTTGCTTGCGCGCGCGTGGCGTGTGTTTCGGGTCGACCAAATGCGCATCCTCCGGCTGTTTGCCCTGGCGCCAGCGATCGATGCGGTCACCCCAACGCTTGATCGCCTCGGCGGTGTAGCCGCTGGCGTAGAGCTTTTTGTCACCGTGCAGGCGCAGGTACAGGAAGTTGGCGGTGACGTCTTCGATATACGGCCACTTGCCGGCGGTATCGGCGACCACCAGTGCCACACCGTGCTTGTCCAGCATCTGCACAAACTCCGGTACTGCGAAACTCTTGTGGCGAATTTCCACCGCATGACGCAGCGGCTTTTTGCCATGGGCTTGCATGCTCGCCTTGCCGTTCAGGCGCGGCTCGTGCTCGCGGGCGAGGGCGGCGGCCTGTTGAGTTTCGGTGGGGAGTTGTTGAAGAAAGGCTTCAAACAGCGGCGGGTCGAATGTGAAGCTGGGCGGGAATTGCCAGAGGATCGGCCCGAGCTTTTCTTTCAGTTCCAGCACCCCGGAAGCAAAGAAATTGGCCATCGGCTTGTGCACATCGCGCAAGCGCAGAATGTGGGTGATGTAGCGCGGTGCCTTCACGCTGAACACGAAATGCTCAGGCGTGTCGGCGTACCACTCGGCATAACGCTTGGGTGTTTGCAGGGCGTAGAACGAGCCGTTGATTTCGATGCTGTTGACGGCGCGTGACGCAAATTGCAATTCGCGTTTCTGGGTCAGGCCCTCGGGGTAGAAATCCCCCCGCCAGGGCGTGTAGCGCCAGCCGGAAATGCCGATGTAAATCGCCGCCATGATTACTCCCGTGGATGTAGGGCCAAGTGACCTCCGTTTTGGGATGACTGCGGTTTTTGTCGGAAAGTTTCGCCGTTCCTACAGACGGTACAAGGTAAGGAATGTGGGAGCGTGCTGCCTGCGATAGCGATGGGGCCGGCGCTGAATGCGACGCTGGCGTACCGCAATCGCAGGCAAGCCAGCGTCCACATTGGATGTGCGTCGGGGCCGAATCAGTGTCCGACTGCCGTGCGCGTCGAGCTGTCGGCATACACCGGCCCCAACCGGTCCAATCGGCCACTCCACGCCGTCAGCGCCAGGGCCACCAACACCACTGAGCCGCCGATCCACGCGGTATGGATCAAGCCCATGTGCGCCACGATCAAGCCCCCGGCCCAGGCGCCGCCGGCGATTCCGAGGTTGAACGCCGCAATGTTCAAGCCCGACGCCACATCCACCGCCTGCGGGGTGTGATGTTCAGCCTGGCGCACCACGTACACCTGCAGGCCCGGCACATTGCCGAAGGCAACCGCGCCCCACACCAGCACGGTGGCCAGCGCCAGCCAGGGGTTGCTGGCGGTCAGGGTAAGGATGAACAGCACCGCCGCGAGCAGGGCGAAGATGATTTTCAACGCGCTGATCGGGCCGCGTTTATCGGCCAGCTTGCCGCCCCAGATATTCCCCGCCGCCACCGAGATGCCGTACACCAGCAGCACCAGGCTGACGGTGCCGGCGCTGAAGCCGGAAATGTCCTGAAGGATCGGCGCCAGAAAGGTAAACGCGATGAACGAGCCGCCGTAGCCGATGGCGGTCATGGCGTACACAAGCAGCAAGCGCGGCTGCTTGAGCACTTGCAGTTGTTGCAGCAACGAGGCGGGTTTGCTGTGGGCGATGCTGTTCGGCACATAGATCAGGCTGCCGATAAACGCGATCACCCCCAGGGCCGAGACGGCGAGGAACGTTTCCCGCCAGCCGAAGTGCTGGCCGATAAACGTGCCCAGCGGCACGCCGGTGACCAGTGCAACGGTCAAGCCGGTAAACATGATCGCAATCGCGCTGGCAGCTTTTTCCTTGGGCACCAGGCTGGTGGCGATGGTCGAGCCAATCGAGAAAAACACCCCGTGGGCCAGGCCGGTGACGATCCGCGCCAGCACCAGCGATTCATAACTCGGCGCCTGCCAGGCCAACAGGTTGCCGAGGGTGAACAGCACCATCAGCGACAACAGCAGCAGTTTGCGCGGCACTTTGCCGGTGAGGGCGGTGAGCACCGGCGCGCCAATGGCCACGCCCAAGGCGTACAGGCTGACCAGCAAGCCGGCGGACGGCAGGTCGACGCCCAGGTCGGCGCCGATGGTGGGTAACAGGCCAACGATGACGAATTCGGTCGTCCCGATGGCAAAAGCGCTGAGGGTCAGCGCGAGCAGGGCAATGGGCATGGCTGCAACTCCGATGGGTGTGATTCAGGAGCGCAGTGTCGGGATTTTGCTTGTGCGGAAAAAGACAGTGATCGGCATTTGATATTTGACCGGGAGGCAAAGATGCCCAATGGCGGGGAACGATCAAGGCTCAAACCCGTCAGTTCCTTACAGACCCTGCTGATGGAGCCCGGTGTTTTGCTGAATTTAAAGACTGCATTACTGCTTGGTGCGCTGCTGTTGTGTGGCAATGGCGCATTGCAAGCTGCTACGCCGGCGGCCGCCGCAGCGCCTGCCGCGCCTGCCGCAGCGGCGGCGCCCGCTAAGCCGGAGTTGCTGGTCGAGGGCGGCCTGCTGGGCGCCATCAGTTCCAGCATTGACGATGTACAAGACAAGCTCGACCTTAACCAGAACCTCATCGACGCCTGGCGCTTGCGTGCCGATCGCGCGGCGGACGAAGTGGGGCGCCTGGTCGACCAGACGGCCGAACGGTCGCCGTGGAGCGTGGCCGGCGACTTCCTGTTGCTGTCCGGCGTCTGGGTTGGCGCCTTTGTGGTGTTGACCCTGCTGGGGCGCTTTGTTGTGCAGCGCTTGAGTCGTCGGCCGTTCGTCGAACGGCGCGAACGCTTGCTGGCAGTCTTGGGGTACGTGGTGCCCTACACAATCCCCGCGCTCATCTGTCTGCCGCTGACCCTCTACGTCAGCCACTTCCTGGCCTCGTCGGTAGGCCGCGCGCTGGCGCTGTGTTTTGCCTACGCCACCAGCAGCGGCATCTTTTCTACGTCGATGTTGTTGTGCGTGATCGTCATGTTCAATCTGGGCCACAAGCGTCCGGCGGTGCAGATCATTCGCGACTACTGCCCCAAGCCGCTGTTCCTGATCGGCTTCCTGGCCGCCCTCAGCGACGCGCTGACCAGTCCGCAGATCGCCCGACAGTTGGGTGGCAATATCACCAGCAGCATTGCGGTTTTCACCGGCCTGTTCGCGGCGGTGATTTTCGGTGTATTGGTGGTGCGCCTGCGCCGGCCGGTGGCGCATTTGATCCGCAATCGGCCACTGGCCCAGCGCCTCAAACACCCTGCGCTGCAGCAATCGCTGCGGGTGTTTTCCGGGCTGTGGTACTGGCCCATTCTGTTGATGGTGCTGGTCTCGGCGATCAACCTGATCGGCGCGGGCGACGATAACCAGAAGGCGCTGCGCTGCGCGCTGTTCACCACGATTTTGCTGATCGGCACGGTGTTTCTCAGCACCGTGCTGCAACACCTGTTCAAGTCCCGCAGCCAGGTGGCGATCCAGCGCAGCAGCGCCTACAAGGAGCGCTTCCTCAGCCTGTTGCACGCGATCTTGCGCATCGCCATGGCCATCGCGTTTATCGAAATCCTGGGGCGTATCTGGGGCGTCTCGCTGTTCGAATTTGCCCAGCGCAACTCGGTGGGCCGCGCGATCAGCGACTCCCTGAGCAGCATCGGCCTGATCCTGCTGGTGACCTGGCTGTTCTGGGTGGTGCTCGACACCGCGATTCAGGAAGCGCTGAAACCACCGGTCAATAAGCGCTCCAGCCGTCAGCCGAGTACGCGGGTCAAAACCATTCTGCCGCTGCTGCGTAACGCGGTGAAAATCATCCTAGTGGTGATCTGCGCGATCACCACCATGGCCAACCTTGGCATCAATGTCGCGCCGCTGCTGGCCGGTGCCGGTGTGGTCGGTTTGGCCATCGGTTTTGGCTCGCAGCAATTGGTGCAGGACGTGATCACTGGCCTGTTCATCATCATCGAGGACACGCTGTCCATCGGCGATTGGGTCGTGCTCGACTCTGGCCACGCCGGTACCGTAGAGGGCCTGACCATCCGGACGTTGCGCCTGCGCGACGGCAAGGGTTTTGTGCACTCGGTGCCGTTCGGGCAGATCAAGGCGGTCACCAACCAGTCGCGGCAATTTGCCTATGCGTTCTTCTCGGTGCAGTTCACCTACGACACCGATGTGGACAAGGCCGTGGACCTGATCCGCGAGGCCGGGCAATCGATTCGCGACGATGTGTTCCTCAAGTACAACCTGCAAGGGCCGCTGGAGGTGTTTGGCGTCGACAAGATGGACCTCAACGGCGTGGTGCTGACCGCGCAATTCCGCACGGTGTCAGGCGGGCAGTACGCGGTGAGCCGCGCGTTCAACCAGCGCTTGAAAAAGCTTGTGGATAACTGTGATGAGGTGCACTTCGCGCAAACTTATCCACAGCAGATCTGGCTGCCCAAACGCACGGCGCATGTGGATGAGCCGGATGAGGAAGTGCCGGCGTCGGTGGTGTTGACGGAACAGCCCAGGCCTCAATAATTTGCGTGGCTGTGTGGGCCTCATCGTAGGCAAGCCCGCTCCCACGGTGGGAGTGCGTTCCCATGTGGGAGCCGGGCTTGCCCGCGATGAGGCCGGTGAGGTCAATCCAGGCGTCAATGCCTGATCAACTTCTCCTGCACCGCCAACTGATCCACCTCCAGCAATACCTGTTGCTTGCCAGCGACCCTCACCGCCGCCGGCAACCCATCGCGGTACACAACCCGATTGCCACTCACCGCCGGCACTTTGCTGCCCGGCAGCAGCGTGCCCACCAGGTTCAGCGGATCAGCCCCGCACACCGCAATCAAACTGCCGTCATGCGGCCGGCGGCGGACTTCGCGCAATAACCCGATTGCCTCCGGCAACGCAAACTGCTCGCCCGCCAGCCCACTGACGAACCGCCCGCCGCGGATCTCCCCGCGCGCTTCGAGCCGATGGAAAGTGCGCAGCAATTCGCGCCAGCTCGGCAACCAATCCGCCTCACGCTCCAGCAACCGCCAGAACACCACGCCATAGCGGCGCAGCAAGGTCATCGCCACATGCTCCAGCGTCTCGGCCGAATGTGGCCCGGCGGCGCTCGGTGAACGGCGCAGCAAAGCCCAGCGCCCGGCGTCGTCCATGCCGCCGACAAACGCCCCGCGTCCGCGTCGGCTGCTGCGCGCCTGGCGTTTGCTGGCGGGTGTGGTCAGCGCGCGCAGGCCGGCGAAGCTGTCGGCATTCACCAGCCCTGCGCCCACCAGTTCCTGCAGCGCCGTCTCCAGTTCGCTGCGCAGCAGGTGGGCTTCGTGCACCAGTTCGTCGAAAAACAGCGCGCCATGTTCACGCAGCGCCACGTGGACTTTCTGCGCCTTGGGCGACAGCGTGGTGCTGTCGGTCATCTCGGTCAGCCCGCTCCACAGCGGCACTTGGCTGCGCGGCAGCAACACCACCGGTGTGCTGCGCAGGGCCATCGCGCCGGCCTTGTTGCTCAGCCGCGTCCATACCAGCTTGCCGCTGCGGCACAGGTCGTCGAGCCAGGTGGATGAGTAATCCTTCAGGCGCGCGCTGAGCAAGTCACTGTCCCAGGCCGAGGTGGCGGCGGCGTAGCCCTCAAACTGCGCGACAATCTGCGGCAACATGGCGCTGCCCTGGCCGCGTGTGCCGTCGGACAGGTGCTGCCAATCGAACAGGAAGCGCATGAAATCCTGCAGCGCCACGGGCTCGATTTCGCGGCGCAGGCGCTTGACCGTGTAGCGATGAATGCGCGCGAGCAAATGCCGTTCGCACCACTGTTCTTCGCTGGCGCCAGGGCTGAAACGGCCGCGCAGCACGTAGCCTTCCTGCTCCAGGCGAGCGAGTGCCTGGGTTACGTCTGCCACCGGCAGGGCCAACGGCGCGGCGATCTCGATCAGGCTCAGCGGGCCGAACCCGCCGAGGCGGGCGCGCAGCACTTCCACCAGCGCATCATCAACGGTCCAGGGTTCATCGAAGCCCGGCAGCAACGGCAAGTCGTTGGGATAGATAGCCTGCAAACAGCTCAAGCGTTCCACCGCCACCCACAGGCCATTGCTCAATGCATAGGCGCGCCCGCCCTTGGCCAAGGCCTGCAGCCACTCGGCCCATTGCGGCGTGAGCTCATGAGTGGCAATGCAGGCCAGGCTCATCAGCGCTTCGTGCATTTCGTCCAGGCCATTGGGCGCCGGCCAGGCTTCCTCGCGCACGCCGGCGATGGCCTCGGCATCCAGTGCGCCGAGGTCGTCGGTGCTGTGCGGGTCGCTCCAGCGCCGGTTGAGCACGGCTTGGGTACGGCGTTCTTCCAAGGGTGCGTCGTCGAGAAAGGTGTAGGGGCGCGCGCTGAGAATTTCCGCGGCCATGGGCGAGGGCGCCGGCAGGTCGCGGCTGATCAGCCGCACTTCGCCGCTTTCCATGCGCCGCAGCAGCGCCAGCCAGGCGTTGCTGTCCATGGCGTCGTGCAGGCAGTCGTCGAGGGTCTGCTCCACCAAGGGGTGCTCGGGCACTTCGCGCTCGCCGGTGAGGTTTTCCAGGCAGGCGATCTGGTCGGGAAACACATTGGCGATCAGGTCTTCGCTTTTCATCCGCTGGATCTGCGGCGCCACTTTGCGCCCGCCGGTATAACGCGGCAACGCCAGTGCCACACCGGCGTTCCAGCGCCAGCGCACGCCGAACAGCGGCGCGTCCAGCACGGCCTGGATCAGGACGTGCTCGGCACTGTTGCTGTTCAGATACCGCCACACATCATCCAGCTCGAAACTGTGGCTGGTCGACAGCGACAGCACGATTGCATTTTCACTGGCCGCCGCCTGCAATTCGACATTGAACGTGCGGCAAAAACGCTTGCGCAACGCCAGGCCCCAGGCGCGATTGATACGGCTGCCGAACGGCGTGTGAATGATCAGTTGAGTGCCGCCGGACTCGTCGAAAAACCGCTCCATGATCAACGTGTCCTGGGACGGCAGCGCGCTCAAGGCCAGGCGTGCGCGGGCCAGGTAATCGAGGATCTGCTCGGCGCTGGCGTGGTTCAGGCCAAGGGTGCCGGTGAGCCAGTCGAGGGCCGCTTGCAAGTCGCCGGGCGTGGCGCTGAGCAGCGCGTCGAGCTGGCCTTGAAACCGCGCCACCGCCGCCGACAATTCGTTGCTGCGCCCTGGCGCTTCGCCCAGCCAGAACGGAATGGTCGGCGGCTGGCCATGGGCGTCCTCAACCCGCACCTTGCCGGCTTCGACCCGCAAGATTCTGTAGGAGGTATTACCGAGCTGGAAGATATCCCCGGCGATGCTTTCCACCGCGAAGTCTTCGTTGACGCTGCCGATGTTCAGGCTCTGGGGCTCGAGCAGCACGCTGTAGTCGGCGTTGTCGGGGATGGTGCCGCCGCTGGTCACGGCCGTCAGCTTGGCGCCACGACGCCCGCGCAGGGTGTGGGTCACGGCGTCGCGGTGCAGGTAGGCGCTACGGATGCCCTGGCGGCCGTTATAGCCCTCGGCGAGCATCTGCAACAGCGCCTGGTAATGGCGCACATCCAGCGCGGCGTAGGGCGAGGCGCGGCGAATGAGATCGAGCAATGCGGGTTCCGACCATTCCTGGGCGCTGACCTCGGCGATGATCTGCTGGGCCAGTACATCCAGCGGCGCGACCGGGATCTGCAAGGTGTCCAGCTCACCCCGGCGCACGCAGTCGAGCAGGGCGGCGCACTCGATCAGGTCATCGCGGGTGGTGGCGAACAAGCGCCCCTTGGGCGTGCCGCCGACCTGGTGCCCGGAACGGCCGACGCGTTGCAGAAAACCATTGATGGAGCCGGGTGAGCCGATCTGACACACCAGGTCGACGTCACCGATATCAATCCCCAGCTCCAGGGACGCAGTGGCGATCAGCACTTGCAGCTCGCCGGCCTTGAGCCGTTGTTCGGCGTCCAGGCGCAGCTCTTTGGCCAGGCTGCCGTGGTGCGCGGCCACGGCGGTTTTGCCCAGGCGCTCGCTCAAGTGCCGCGCCAGGCGTTCGGCCAGGCGCCGGGTGTTGACGAAAATCAGCGTGGTGCGGTGTTCGCGCGCCAGGTCGGCGAGGCGGTTGTAGACCAGTTCCCACACATCGTTGGCCATGACCGCCGAGAGCGGCACCGGCGGCACTTCGATATCCAGGTCACGCGGGCGGGCGTGGCCGATATCGACAATTGCGCAGGGGCGGTCGGTGCCGACCAAAAAGCGCGACACCGCCTCGATGGGCTTTTGCGTGGCAGACAGGCCAATGCGGGTCAGCGGTTCGGCGCACAGGCCTTGCAGGCGTTCCAGGCTCAGGGCCATATGGCTGCCGCGCTTGCTGGCGGCGATGGCATGGATTTCGTCGACGATCACCGTGCGCGTGCTGGCGAGCATGTGCCGACCGGAGTCGGATCCCAGCAGCACGTAGAGCGATTCCGGAGTGGTCACCAGGATATGCGGCGGGCGCTTGCGCATCTGCGCACGGTCTTTTTGCGGGGTGTCGCCGGTGCGCACGGCGGTGCGGATCACCAAGGGCGGCAAGCCCATCGCCTGCAGCTGCTCGGTGATGCCGGTGAGCGGGTTTTGCAGGTTGATCTGGATGTCGTTGGACAGTGCCTTGAGCGGCGAGACATACACCACCAGCGTCTCGTCCGGCAGTTGCCCGCCATTCGCCAGGCCCTGGTGCACCAGGTCATCCAACACGGCGAGGAACGCCGTCAGGGTCTTGCCCGAACCGGTGGGCGCGGCGATCAGGGTGGAGCGGCGCTGGCGAATCAGCGGCCACGCCTGGGCCTGGGCGCTGGTGACCGAAGGGAAAGAGCTGCGGAACCAGGCGCTGACAGCGGGGTGAAAGCCGTTCAAGACCGTGTCCGTGGTTTCAGGAAGGTTCATACCCCTTATATGCAACCGGCGGTGCCAAGTTGCAACCCCGCACTTTATCCGTGACGGTTGCGCTACAAACCCGCAAAATGCAACGATTCTGGAATAAACCTACGGCCGGCTTCATCCGCCTGCCGACAATAACCATCGTTCCAAACAGACCGGGCCTGCACACTCTATGCGAATGCGCCTTATGTTACTGGGCGGCGGGAATGCCCTCGGGCAAGCGCTGATTCGCCTCGGTGCAGAGGAAGACATCGGTTTCCTCGCACCCAAACCGCCCCAAGACGGCTGGGATGCCGCGAGCCTGACCCAATTGCTCGACGACACCCGTCCCGATGCGTTGATCAACCTCGCCTACTATTTCGACTGGTTTCAGGCCGAAGCGGTCAGCGAAAGCCGTTTGGCCGCTCAGGAATTCGCCATCGAGCGCCTGGCCGAGCTGTGCCAGCACCACAACATCACCTTGCTGCAACCGTCCAGCTACCGCGTGTTCGATGGCTCCCGCGCCACCGCCTACAGCGAGAAAGACGAGCCGGTGCCCCTGGGCCTGCGCGGCCAGGCGTTGTGGCGCATCGAACAAAGCGTGCGCGCCACCTGCCCGCAACATGTGCTGCTGCGTTTTGGTTGGCTGCTGGATGACAGCGTCGACGGCACGCTCGGGCGCTTTTTGGCGCGGGCCGAGAAACCGGACGAGTTGCTGATGGCCGATGATCGCCGGGGCAACCCGACGCCCGTGGACGATGCCGCGCGGGTGATCATCTCGGTGCTCAAGCAACTTGATTGCGCGGCGCCGCTGTGGGGCACGTATCACTACGCCGGGCACGAGGCGACCACACCGTTGGCGCTGGGCCAGGCGATCCTTACCGAAGCGCGTAATTTCCACCCGCTGGCGATCGAGTCGCCTACCGCCCAGGCTCACGCGGCACGCCCGGATGCGGCAGATGAACCGCAACACGCGGTGCTGGCCTGCAAGAAAATCCTGCACACCTTTGGCATCAAGCCTCGGGCGTGGCGGGCCGGGTTACCGGCGTTGCTGGACCGGTTCTACCGCCACAGCTGACACCACACAAAACCGGAATGTGGGAGCCGGTTTTGTGTGGGAGCTGGCTTGCCTGCGATGCCCGACAGGTTCTATCGCCACAGCTGACACGCTATAAAACCAAACGTGGGAGCGGGCTTGCTCGCGAATGTGCAAGGTCAGTCAATACATCAGTCGACTGACCCTGCACTTTCGCGAGCAAGCCCGCTCCCACATGGGTTATGCCGTGTGACTTAGAACTTGTAGCCGATACCCACCATGTAAACCATCGGGTCGACGTCCACATTGACCTTGGCGCGTGTGCCTTGGCCCAGCGCGTTGTTATCGACGGTGGCCTTGGTGCTGATGTCGATGTAGCGCGCCTGGGCGTTGATCATCCACTTGTCATTGATCATGTAGTCGGCGCCGATCTGTGCGGCCCAGCCCCAGGAGTTTTCGGCCTTGAAGTTGCTGAAACCGGCTTGTTCGGCGCGGCTGCCGACGTGCTCGTCGTAGATCCAGGTGTAGTTGATGCCGGCGCCCACGTACGGCTGAAAGGCGGATTTGCTATCCAGCGGGTAGTACACGACGCTCAAGGTTGGCGGCAAGTGCTTGAGGGTGCCGAGCTTGCCATTGGCGGCGCCGAGGGCGGTGTTCTTGATCTTCACATCGTGCTCGAACGGCGTGGCCGCCAGCAGCTCGATACCGACGTGGTTGGTCAGCATGTAGGCGAAGTTCAAACCCAGTTGGGTGTCGCTGCTCATGGTCGCCTTGCCGCCCAGGTTGGTGCCCGCCAATGGGCCGTGATCAACCTTCACATGGCCGCTGTCAGCTTTCGGATTCACGGTAATTGCACCGGCGCGAATCAGAATGTCGCCCGCTTCGTGAGCGTGGACGGCAGGGGCGGCGAGGGCGAGCGCGAAGAGGGACGCGCCGAGCAGAGACTTGTTCATGGGAGCTCCAAAAGGACGTTAAAAGTTGTACGTCCAATGGTAAAGATCGTTCCGTTCGATCCTTTGACTCAGCTCAATGAAAGGGCGATAAGCCCCTATTCCTGCAGCTCGTAGACATAAATCTTGTCGGCATCCATTTGATAACCGGCGTCGGCCAGTTCGCTGGATGACGGCTTGACCTGCATCGCGCCTTCGATCCAGTACGGCTGATACAACTCATCGAGTTTCACCCCGACTTCGCTTTTCACATGCACGATCTGGTTCGAGGGCGGCGGCGGTACGTGGATGCACGCGCCGAAATACGGCACCAGCAAAAACTCGGTGGTGCGGCCTTCTTCGCTGACTTCCAGCGGCACGATGTAACCCGGCAAACGGATGTGCTTGCCGTCCAGGCTTTGCACCACCGGCGCATTGGGCAAATCCTGCTTGGCGGCCGGCGCCGACTCGACCGACAACGCATCGGCCATGTTCGACAGGTCGTGCAGCGGTTTCATGTTGGGGATTTCCGGCGGCGCGTCCGGTGGGATCATCTCCTGCCATGACAGATCCTTGGGCTGGTCTGCGGCCCAGACGGGCACTGCCACCAACAGCAACATTGCAAACAGGGCGCGACGCATCGAAGCCTTCCTCATAAACGTATGGACAGGCCATCGGCCAGTGATTGTCGATAGGCGCGCCACGCGGGCACGCTGCCCATTAACAGCGCCGCCGCGAGGATGCCGGCGAGCAAGGTCCATTCATATTCGCTCGGCCATGACATCGGCAGGTCCAGGCCGTAATTGGCCTGCAAATACCCGCGCGAGGCGGCGATGCACACGTACAACAAGCCGACGCCAGCGACCACGCCGGACAAGGCCAGGGCGAAGGCTTCAAAGATCAGCAGCGTTGCGATGTGCCACGGCCGCGCGCCCACCGAGCGCAAAATTGCCATTTCACGGCGGCGCTCGTTGAGGCTGGTGAGGATCGCTGTGAGCATGCCGATCAAACCGGTCAGCACCACGAACAGGGAGATCACGAACAGCGCTTTTTCGGCGGTGCCCATCATGCTCCACAACTCTTGCAGGGCCACGCCCGGCAATATCGCCAGCATCGGCTCGCCACGGAATTCATTGATTTCGCGTTGCAGGGCGAAGGTGGAAATCTTGTTGTTCAGGCCGAGCATAAACGCGGTGATGGCCTGTGGCGTGAGGTCCATGTTGCGCGCCTGATCGGCACTGATGCGGCCTTTGCCCTGGGCCGGCACGCCGTTGTGCCAGTCGATGTGAATGGCTTCCATGCCGCCCAGGCTGATGTGCAGCGTGCGGTCCACCGGCGTGCCGGTGCGTTTCAAAATACCGACCACGGTGAACGGTTTGTCATCGTGTTTGACCAGGCTGACCACCGCGACACCGTGGGCCAGCACCAGCTTGTCGCCCAGCGTGTAATGCAGCGCCTCGGCGACTTCGGCACCGAGCACCACTTCAAACGGGTCGGTGGCAAAGGCGCGGCCGCTGGCCAGTTCGAGGTTCTGTTTGCGACCGTATTGGTAATGCTCGAAGTAGGATTGGTTGGTGCCCATCACCCGATAGCCGCGGTGCGAGTCGCCGAGGGAAATCGGGATCGCCCATTTCACCTGCGGGCTGGCGGCGAAGTGCTCGTAGCTGTCCCAACGGATGTTGTTGGTGGCATTGCCGATACGGAACACCGAGTACAGCAGCAAGTTGACCGAGCCCGAACGCGCGCCGACGATCAGGTCGGTGCCGCTGATGGTGCTGGCAAAACTGTTGCGCGCCTCAACCCGCACGCGCTCCACCGCGAGCAACAAACAGACTGACAGCGCGATGGCAAAGGCGGTGAGGATCGCGGTAAAGCGGCGGTTAGCCAGGCTGGCCATGGCTAGACGAAACAAATACATCTCAAACCTCTGCGGGCGTGGCGGCGCGATTGAGTTCGGCCAGCGACAGGTGGTGGTCGAACAGCGGCGCGAGGCTCTGGTCATGGCTGACAAACAGCAGGCTGGCGCCAGCGTCGCGGCATTCGGCGAACAGCAATTGAATGAAAGCCTCGCGGGCGTCGTAGTCCAGCGCCGAGGTGGGTTCGTCGGCGATCACCAGTTCCGGTTGGCCGATCAGCGCGCGGGCGGCGGCGACGCGTTGTTGTTGGCCGATGGACAGTGAGTCGGCGCGGCGTTCCAGCAGGTCTTTGTCCTTCAAGCCCAAATGCGCGAGCAAGGTCGCGGCGGCTTGGTCGACGCTGCCGTGGCGCTGAACCGCGCGTTGCGCGCGCAGCTTGGAAAAGTGGCAAGGCAACTCGACGTTCTCGCGCACCGACAGAAACGGCAGCAGGTTGAACTGCTGGAAGATGTAGCCGGTGTGGTCCACGCGAAAGCGGTCGCGGGCGCCTGCCGAGAGTTCGGTCAGCTCCTGGCCGAGCAGGCGGATGCTGCCACGGCTGGGTTTCTGCACGCCGCCAAGCAGGCCGAGCAACGTGGTTTTGCCGCTGCCGCTCGGGCCTTTGAGAAACAGGGTTTCGCCTGCTTGCAGGCTAAACGCGGGGATGTCCAATAACTGTGGGTGACCGGGCCAGTTGAAGCCCAGGTCAGACAGTTCGATCAGTGCTTGGGTCATGTGAAATCAATATCGCCTGGTTGTGGAGCGTGGCGCCGATCCAATGTGGGAGCTGGCTTGCCTGCGATGGCATCAACGCGGTGCATCTGACTGACCGAGTCGTCTGCATCGCAGGCAAGCCAGCTCCCACAGTGATTGGGTTTTCAAATCAGAATGTCAGGGTAGCTGCCTGCGCCGTGGCTTCCACACCTTGCTGGCCGCTTGGGCCGATCAGTTGTACCTGAATCTTCTGAGTGGCGGGGAAGGTCTTGAACACCTGGGTCAGGTCGAGGTTGCTCAAGGCCGTCGGCGTGGCGCAGGTGAATTGGTAGTGGGCGTGGATTTCGCTGTGGTCATGATGATGTTCGTGGGCGGCTGCGCCTTTGCCGTCGGTGGCATGGTCATCGTCGTCGTCGTCGTCGTCGTCGTCATGGTCGGCTTCCGGCTTGTCGCCGAACAGCGGGCTGTTGAGTTCCTGGGTGCTGATCACGCAACCGGCGGCCTTGGGCACATTGAACAGGGCCAGTGGGTTCTCCAGTGACTTGCGGGCTGCGGCAACCTTGGCTTTGTCGGCGGGCGTGCTGGCCTGGTGTTCAAAACCCACGAGGTTCATGGCCGGGCTGTCAAATTCCAGCTCAAGTGCCTGACCGTCGAGTACCGCATTGAGACGCCCAACGCCATGCTCGTGGGCGCCGAGGCTGCCGTGCTCATGTTCGTGATCATCGTGAGCATGGGCAACTGCCAGTGGCAGCAGGGCAAACGGCAAAGCAAGCAGCAGACGGCGCATGAGAAGGCTCCAGAACATGAAAGTTTTGTTATGTGATCTTATAACAATAGCGCCAGAGTTTGACCGCCCGCTTGGCGTTGCGCAAGCCGCGTGGGAGCATGCCCGTCAGAAAAGTGCAGGAGTAAGGACGATGTTGCGAATTCGTGGAACTGTCGGCGACATGCCGGTGGACTTGACCCTGGAGCTGGACGACGGCGATTGGGCGCGATTGGGCGCCCAGTTGCAGGCCGCGCCCACGCCGAGCGCGCCCGCTGCCGCGCCGGTCAAACACACTGATGATCTGTGGCAGAACGCCCAGGACCTGTTGCGCAAGGCCGGGCAACTCAACGGGCTGGAATTGCTCGATCAGCTGGAAGGCTTGGCCGGTGACGCCGCATCAGGCAAGCGCCTGCTGGTGCGTTTGCGCCATAGCGCCCGCGTGAAAGTGACCAGCGGCGGGGACACGCCGCTGTACAGCTGGATCGGCGATTAGTACAGCGCAGCAAACAATTTGCGGCGGTACGCGGTGACCAGCGGGTGGTCATTGCCGAGCAGTTCAAACACCTGCAGCAAAGTCTTGTGCGGCAAGCCTTCGCTGTAGCTGCGGTTGCGGATAAACAGCTTGAGCAGGCCTTCCAGCGCCGCGTCGTATTGCTGGCGTGCCAGCTGCTGAATCGCCAGCTGATAGGCCGCCTCATCATCCTGCGGGTTTTGCGCCAGGCGGCTTTTCAAGTCGGCGGCGTCCGGCAGCTCGGCGGCCTGGCGCAGGAACGTGATTTGCGCCTTGGCGCCGGCGAGGGCGGCCTTGTGGTCGTCGCTTTTCACGGCGTCGAGCACGGCCTGGGCTTCGCTCAGTTCACCGCGCTCGGCCAGGCAGCGCGCGTACAGGATCAGCGCGCCGGCGTTGGTGTTGTCTTCACCCAGCAGCGTCACCAGCACGGCTTCGGCATCGCTGATGCGGCCTTCGGCAAACAGCGCCTGGGCCTGCTCCAGCGGATCAGCCGCCGCCGGTGGTGGCATCTGCACGTGCGGCTCCAGCATTGCGCGCACCGCCGACTCCGGCTGCGCGCCGGCAAACCCGTCCACCGGTTGGCCGTCCTTGAACAGCACCACGGTGGGCAGGCTCTGAATGCCAAAGCGCGCGACGATATCCTGCTCAGCCTCGCAATCGACCTTGGCCAGCAGCAACTCACCCTGATAACTCTCGGCAATTTTCGCCAACATTGGCATCAGCGCCTTGCACGGCGCGCACCACTCCGCCCAGAAATCCACCAGCACGGGTTTCTCGAAGGAGTTCTGGATCACTGCCTGGTCGAAGTTGGCGGTGGTGACGTCGAAGATGTACGGCGTGGGCTCACTCATGGGGCGTCTCGAATAAAGCGGGAATGGGGCAACTATAAGGTGATGGAGTCCAGATCGCTATCGCGGGCAAGCCCGCTTCCACACTTGATCGCATTCCCTTGTGGGCGCGGGCTTGCCCGCGATGGCCTCAAGCGCGCCGCGAATGGTACAGGCTCACCTTGCGAAACTCCCAAGGCTCGGCCAGGTCTGGCAGGGTCAGCGCATCAAGGACTTCCAGGCGCTGATAAGCCGGGTGCTGGAAGTCGCGCACGCGCGAGTCTGCTACCAGTGCTTCACGGCCGCGCGTCAGGAATTGATCAAGCAGCGGCAGGTTGGCGCGGTCGTAAAGCACGTCGGCCACCAGGATCAGGTCAAAGCGATCGGCTTCGGCGAAAAAGTCGGCTGAATAACGCAGTTCCACGCCGTTGAGTTCGGCATTCGCCCTGCAGGATGCCAACGCCAGCGGGTCTAAATCACACGCGACCACTTCCAGCGCACCCGCCTTGACGGCGGCAATTGCGGCCACGCCAGAGCCTGCGCCAAAATCCAGCACGCGCTTGCCGGCGACCCACTCGGGGTTCGCCGCCAGGTAACGCGCCAGCGCCAGGCCGCTGGCCCAGCAGAAACTCCAGTAGGGCGGTTCATGCAGGATGCGCCGGGTTTCTTCCTGGCTGAAGGCGCGGTCCATATTGTCCGCGTCCAGCAGCCACAACGACAGCTCGGTGCCCGGCAGCGGGCAGGGCACCAGTTGCGCGTCGCCGATCAGCGCGCTCAGGGCGCGTTGCAGGTCCAGCGGTGGTGTCATGGCGCCGGGACGAGCTGCAGCGGGCCCGTGGCCTGGGTAATCGCCTGGGTGATACGCACGGCGGGCAGGTGCAGGATCAACTGGCCGGACTGGCTGGCGCGACCGCGCAATTCAACCCGCGCACCGGCCGGGAACGCTTCCGGGTTAAAGCGCAGGCGGAAGGCCAGGGGCTTGCCGTTACCGGTCAATACGCTGCTGGCGAGCAGTTGTTGCGGGCGGTTGCGCTCGTCAATCACCAGCAGGGCCAGTTCGACTTCGGCGTTGGCCGGCACGCCGTTGAGGGTGCCGTTGATTTCGCGCTGGTAAGCCGGCAGCGGGCCGAGGTCTTCAATGCCGGGCACTTTTTTCTCTTGGGCGGGCGTCGGTTGAGGCACCGAAGGCTTGGGGGCTTCGCTGCTGCAGGCGACCAGAAAACTGAACAGGGTGAGTAAAACAAGTGGTCGTAACTGCATGTACGGCTCCAGAAAGGGCAAAATCCGTGGCTTTAAAATAAAGAAACATATAAGCCTGCCTATATACCGTAAAGGCTATGGCTTGTCTTGCCACAGGGATGCGCTACCATGGCCCTCCCTTTTTTTGTTGCCTGCCACCATGCACTGTCCCTTCTGCGGTGCCAACGACACCAAGGTCATTGACTCGCGTCTGGTCGCCGAGGGCGATCAAGTACGTCGCCGGCGCGAATGCCTGGCCTCTGGCTGCGGTGAACGTTTCACCACCTTCGAAACCGCCGAACTGGTATTGCCACGTCTGATCAAGTCCGACGGCAGTCGCCAGCCTTTTGACGAAGACAAATTGCGCGCCGGTATGCAGCGCGCGCTGGAAAAACGCCCGGTGAGTGTCGAGCGGCTGGAGGCGGCGCTGGTGCACATCAAGCACAAGCTGCGTGCGACCGGCGAGCGCGAGGTCAAGAGCCTGGTGGTTGGAGAGCTGGTGATGGGCGAGCTGCAAAAGCTCGACGAAGTCGCCTATATCCGTTTCGCCTCGGTGTATCGACGCTTCCAGGACCTCAATGAGTTCCGCGAAGAAATCGACCGCCTGGCCCGTGAGCCTGCCAAAAAATGAACCCTCCGTCTGCCGAACAAGCTGTCCTCGACGCCCATTACATGGCCCGCGCCCTCGAATTGGCGCGCAAGGGCGTGTACACCACCCACCCCAACCCGCGTGTGGGCTGCGTGATTGTGCGTGACGGGCAGATTGTCGGCGAAGGCTGGCACGAGCGCACCGGCGAACCGCATGCCGAGCCGAATGCCCTGCGCGCCGCCGGTGCCAAGGCGCGTGGCGCCACGGTGTATGTCACGCTGGAGCCGTGCAGCCACCACGGGCGCACGCCGCCGTGTGCCGATGCACTGGTAACGGCCGGTGTTGCGCGCGTGGTGGCCGGGATGCAGGACCCGAACCCGGAAGTGGCCGGGCGTGGCATGCAGCGCTTGGCGCAAGCCGGTATCCAAACCCGCAGCGGCGTGCTGGAAAGCGAAGCGCGCGCGCTGAACCCGGGCTTTCTCAAGCGCATGGAGCACGGTCTGCCGTTTGTGCGGGTCAAGCTGGCGATGAGCCTGGACGGCCGTACCGCGATGGCCAGTGGCGAAAGCCAATGGATCACCGGCCCGGCCGCCCGCGCCGCCGTACAGCGCCTGCGTGCCGAGGCCAGTGTGGTGCTGACCGGCGCCGACACGGTGCTGGCCGATGGCGCGCGTCTGACTGTACGCGCCGCCGAGTTGGGCCTGGACGATGAAACCACCGCACTTGCCATGTCCCGCCCGCCCTTGCGCGTGCTGATCGACGGGCGCCTGCGGGTGCCGCTCAACGCGCCGTTCTTCAAGGCCGGCCCGGCGTTGGTCATCACCTGCGTGACGGCGGAAAACCAATTCCCCCGTGGCCCCGAATGCCTGGTGGTGCCGGGCGTTGATGGTCAGGTCGACCTGCGCTCGGCCCTGGTGGCCCTGGCCGCCCGTGGCGTCAACGAAGTGCTGGTGGAAGCCGGCCCGAGCCTAGCCGGTGCGTTTGCCCAGCAAGGGCTGGTGGACGAGTACGTGATATTCGTCGCCGGCAAGTTCCTTGGCTCCGCCGCCCGGCCTCTGCTGGACTGGCCGCTTGAGAAACTGGCCGACGCCCCCCAACTCAAGATCACTGACATGCGCGCTGTAGGCGACGACTGGCGAGTCACTGCCATCCCTATGCCAGCAGCGAGCGTATAATTCCCGGCCCGCGCTTGAGCGACAGCCCCTCGTTTTCAGGAGAACGAAATGTTCACCGGCATTATCGAATCCATCGGCAGCATCCGTGCAATGACTCCCAAAGGCGGCGACGTACGCCTGCTGGTTGAAACCGGCAAGCTGGACCTGGGCGACGTCAAGCTGGGCGACAGCATCGCCGTCAGCGGCGTGTGCCTGACCGTCATCGAGCTGCCTGGCAACGGCTTTGCTGCCGATGTCAGCCGGGAAACCCTGGACTGCACCGCGATGAACGACCTCAAGGCCGGCAGTCCGGTCAACCTGGAAAAAGCCCTGACCCCGACCACGCGCCTGGGCGGCCACCTGGTCAGCGGCCATGTTGATGGCGTCGGCGAAGTGGTGTCCCGCAGCGAAAACGCACGGGCCGTGGAATTTCGCATCCGCGCACCCAAAGAGCTGGCCAAGTACATTGCCCACAAAGGCTCGATCACCGTCGATGGCACCAGCCTGACCGTGAACGCCGTCAATGGCGCCGAATTCGAACTGACCATCATTCCCCACACCCTGAGCGAAACCATCATGGCCTCGTACCAGCCAGGTCGCCGGGTGAATCTGGAAGTCGACTTGCTTGCCCGTTACCTGGAGCGCCTGCTGTTGGGCGATAAGGCCGCAGAGCCTACTGCCGGGAACATCACTGAAAGTTTTTTAGCCGCTAACGGCTACCTTAAATCCTGACCAAGGGGGTGCCACGTGGCGCTCAATAGCATCGAAGAACTGGTTGAAGACATCCGCCAAGGCAAGATGGTCATCCTGATGGATGACGAAGACCGCGAGAACGAAGGCGACATCATCATGGCCGCCGAGGCCTGCAAGGCTGAGCACATCAACTTCATGGCCAAGCACGCTCGCGGGCTGATCTGCATGCCCATGAGCCGCGAACGCTGCGAGCTGCTCAAGCTGCCCTTGATGGCGCCGCGCAATGGGTCGGGTTTCGGCACCAAGTTCACCGTATCGATTGAAGCGACCACCGGCGTGACCACCGGTATTTCTGCGGCCGACCGCGCGCGCACCGTGCAAGCCGCCGCCGCCAAAGACGCCAAGGCCGAAGACATCGTCAGCCCCGGCCATATCTTCCCGCTGATGGCCCAGCCGGGCGGCACCCTCGCGCGTGCCGGCCACACCGAAGCCGCCTGCGACCTGGCGCGCATGGCCGGTTTCGAGCCGAGCGGGGTGATCTGCGAAGTGATGAACGACGACGGCACCATGGCCCGTCGCACTGAACTTGAAGCGTTTGCCGCCGAACACGGCATCAAGATCGGCACCATTGCCGACCTGATTCATTACCGCATGATCCACGAACGTACCGTTCAGCGGATTGCCGAGCAGCCGCTGGACAGCGAACTGGGCCAATTCAATTTGGTGACCTACCGTGATTCAGTGGAGGGCGACGTGCACATGGCCCTGACCCTGGGCAAAATCTGTGCTGAAGAACCGACCCTGGTGCGTGTGCACAACATGGACCCGTTGCGTGACCTGTTGATGGTCAAGCAGCCGGGCCGCTGGAGCCTGCGCGCCGCCATGGCTGCGGTCTCCGAGGCAGGCAGCGGTGTGGTGCTGTTGCTCGGTCACCCGTTGGACGGCGATGTATTGCTGGCGCATATCCGCGAAACCGCCGACCACGTGCCGGTGAAAAAACCGACCACCTACAGCATCGTCGGTGCCGGTTCGCAGATCCTGCGTGACTTGGGCGTACGCAAAATGCGCCTGATGAGCGCGCCAATGAAATTTAATGCGATATCCGGTTTCGATCTGGAAGTTGTAGAATACGTGCCCTCCGAATAAAGGCTGGCGATTTTTGCCCCTTGTTCGCGGTTAAATCATCACTGAGGGACGCACTTTTCGCGTCCCGGCTCTTTAAGAGATTTGTCGAATGACCCTGAAGACCATCGAAGGTACCTTCATCGCCCCCAAAGGCCGCTATGCCCTGGTGGTTGGCCGCTTCAACAGCTTCGTGGTTGAAAGCCTGGTAAGCGGTGCCGTTGACGCCCTGGTTCGCCACGGTGTGAGCGAGAGCGACATCACTCTCATCCGTGCCCCTGGCGCCTTCGAAATTCCACTGGTTGCGCAAAAAGTTGCTCAGCAGGGTGAATACGCGGCGATCATCGCCCTGGGCGCGGTCATTCGTGGCGGCACTCCGCACTTCGAATACGTGGCCGGCGAATGCACCAAGGGCCTGGCCCAAGTGTCCATGGAGTTCGGCGTGCCCGTCGCTTTCGGCGTGCTGACCGTAGATTCCATCGAGCAAGCCATCGAGCGTTCCGGCACCAAGGCCGGTAACAAAGGCGCTGAAGCTGCCCTGTCCGCGCTGGAAATGGTCAGCCTGCTGTCGCAGTTGGAGGCCAAGTGATTTCCGACGAGAGCGATCAGTTCAACCCTCAAGACCCGCGCCCTGCGGATGCCGGCAAGCCGTCCAAAAGCGAGAAGCGCCGTAAAGCGCGTCAACTCGCGACCCAGGCGCTGTACCAGCGTTTGATGGCCGGCGCTTCGTTGAACGAAATCGAAGCGCAGTTCCGCGTCGACAACGACTTCACGTTTGCCGACCAGAGCTACTTCCACGACATCCTGCACGGTGTGCATGCCAACCTGACCGAGATCGACACGGCGCTGGCGCCTTGCCTGGACCTGACGATCGAAGAGCTGGACCCGGTTGAACTGTGCGTTATGCGCCTGTCCACCTGGGAACTGCTCAAGCGCGTTGACGTGCCGTACCGCGTGGTGATCAACGAAGGGATCGAGCTGGCCAAAGTCTACGGTTCGACCGACGGCCACAAGTTCGTCAACGGCGTGCTCGACAAGCTGGCCCCGCGCCTGCGTGAAGCCGAAGTGAAGGAACACAAGCGCTAAGTCGCGCTTACCTTCCCAATGGGTGAGTTCGAGCTGATCCGCAACTACTTCGCCGCCGCGCCCTGTGCGCAGGGCGGCGAAGGCATTGCTCTTGGGATCGGCGACGACTGCGCCTTGCTGGCGCTCCCCGCCGGGGAGCAGTTGGCAATCTCCACCGATACCTTGGTGGCCGGCGTGCATTTTGCCGACCCGTGTGACCCGTTCCTGCTCGGCCAGCGCTCGCTGGCCGTGGCAGTGAGCGACTTGGCCGCCATGGGCGCCCATCCCCTTGCCTTTACCCTTGCCCTGACAACGCCGACGGTCGATGCCGATTGGCTGCAACGCTATGCCCAGGGTTTGAACGCCATGGCGCAAAGCTGCGGCGTGGGCCTGGTGGGCGGCGATACCACGCGCGGGCCGCTGAGCCTGACCCTGACCGTGTTTGGCCGTGTGCCGGCCGGGCAGGCGTTGACGCGCAGCGGTGCGCAACCGGGCGATTTGCTGTGTGTAGGCGGTGAGCTGGGCAATGCTGCAGGTGCCTTGCCGCTGGTGCTGGGCCAACGCACGGCCGACGCTGCTATCGCCGAGCCGCTGCTGGCGCACTACTGGTCGCCACAACCGCAACTGGCGTTAGGCCTGGCGCTGCGGGCAAAGGCTACATCGGCCATGGATATCTCCGACGGGCTGTTGGCTGATTGCGGGCATATCGCCAAGGCGTCGGCTGTCAGCCTGGTGATTGAGCGTCAGCACTTGCCGTTGTCCGCGGCCTTGCTGGCGTTTCTGGGTGATGACCAGGCGCGCGTGGCGGCCCTGAGCGGTGGCGACGACTACGTATTGGCGTTCACCTTGCCGCCGGCCGAGCTGGCGCCGTTGCAGGCTGCTGGTTGGCCGATCCACGTGATCGGTCGGGTCGAGGCGGGGCATGGCGTCACCTTGCTCGACGCCACTGGGCAAGACATCACCCCGGCCGTGCGCGGCTATCAGCATTTTCGCGAGACGCCGTAAGGCGGCCACCTACGCTACCCTCTATACGGTTCTCACCGTGTAGGAAGCTGCCACCATGGATGTGCGCCTAGGGTTGCTGGGTATGCTGTGCGCCGTTGCATTGCTGGTGCAAGCGGATCAAGCCCCGGTGCCTGGCAAAATCACGCTGGCCAGTGAGGAATGGAACGACTACACCAACAAAGATGGCAGCGGTCTGGCCTGGGACGTATTGCGCCAAGTCTTCGAACCCGCCGGCATCACGCTGCAAACCCGCAGCGAGCCCTATACCCGCTCGGTCGGCCTGGCCCAGCGCGGCGAGGTGGATGGCTGGGTCGGTTCCTATCGCGATGAAGCCAGCGGCGTGTTGTACCCGTACTGGCATTTCGATTCAGACCACATCTACGCCCTCGGGCTGGCAACGACGCCGACGCCAAGCCTTGCCACGCTGGGCAATTACCGCCTGGCCTGGGTACGCGGCTACAAGTACGAGGAGTACTTGCCCAACCTTCACCACTTCAACCATATCGAACGCCGAGATGGCATCCTGCCGATGCTGCAGCACGCCCGCGCCGACTTCTACATCGACTCCCTCACCGAAGCCAGGTACGTGCTGGGCCAGGCGCACGATCCTTCGCAGTTCAGGCTCACGCCTATCGCCGAGCTGCCGCTTTACATAGGCTTTGCCGACACTGAGCGCGGCCGGGCCTTGATGGCGGTGTATGACCAGCGCATGGCGGCTTTGGTCAAGAGTGGCGAACTGAAGCCGATTTTCGAACACTGGAAACAGCCTTATCCGTTCTGACCTGCATAGAACCGGGACGAAGGCCAATCGAACCTATTGATCTTTATCAGCGATAATTCAGCTTAAGCGTCTGTAGGAACGTGCTGTTACAATGGCGCCCTCTGTGAAATCTGAAATCAGGAGCATACGGTGCCCGTCGTTTTCGTCGCTGCTTCCAAGCTGCCTACCCCTTTTGCCACGTTCACCATGAACGGCTTTCTTGAAGAGGCCACCGGCCGCGAGCACGTAGTGCTCAGCCTGGGTGACATCGCCGACGGCGCGCCGGTGCTTGGCCGCGTGCACTCCGAGTGCCTGACCGGCGATGCATTGTTCAGCCAACGCTGTGACTGCGGTTCGCAACTGGAAGCCGCCATGCGCGCCATCGCCCGCGAAGGCCGTGGCGTGCTGCTGTACCTGCGCCAGGAAGGCCGTGGCATCGGCCTGATGAACAAGATCCGCGCCTACGAGCTGCAAGACGGCGGCGCCGATACCGTCGAGGCCAACGAGCGCCTGGGCTTTGCCGCCGACCAGCGTGACTATGCGATCTGCCTGCCAATGCTGCAGCACCTGGGCGTGAAATCCCTGCGCCTGATGACCAACAACCCGCGCAAGGTCAAAGCCTTGACCGAGATGGGCATCACCGTGGCCGAGCGCGTGCCGCTGCACACCGGGCAAAACCCGCACAACAAGCTCTACCTGGCCACCAAAGCCAGCAAGCTCGACCACATGATGGGCAACGAGCATCAGGGCGAGGTCGACCGCGCGTGACCCGTGGCCAGGTGAAACGGCGACTGTCTTTTAACTGGTGGCAGTACCTGGCCCTGGCATTGCTGCCGCTATTTGTGATCAACCTGGTGTTCGGCCAGGCCCAATCCCTGCTTCCCGTCTTGGCCATGCCGCTGTTTATCGCCGGCGTGGCCTCGATGTTTCTGAGCCTGCGTTATTTTCACGGCTATAAACACGCACTGATCGCCACCGCCAAAGCCCTTGATACGCCCGAAGAACCGGCGGCTTGGATCACCCTCGCGGCACGTCGGCGTACGGCGCTGCTGGTGGCGGCCCTGCCAGCCTGGATCGGCGCGCTGGCGGTGTTTGTCGGCCTGGAAGCGGTGCCGCTGTTTCTGCTGGCATTGTCGACGTTGGTGCTGTTTTACCTCTATCGCATCCCGCGTCAGTTGGGATGATAAGTCGCTGGCTGACGCTTCTGCTGCTGGTATTGAGTGCCCAGGCGATGGCGGTCGAGCGCGTGGTCAGTCTGGCGCCTTCACTCTCTGAGATCGTGGTGGAACTGGGCGCCACCGACCTGCTGGTGGGTGTGCTCGACGGTGGTGAGCGGCCAGCTGCATTGGCGAACGTGCCGTCAGTGGGGCATTACGGCCAATTGAACATGGAGCGTCTGCTCAGCCTCAAGCCCGACCTCATTCTGCTGTGGCCCGGCAGTGTCGGCCCTGCCCAGCGCGAGCAGTTACAGCGCCTGAATATCCCCGTCTACGTCGCTGAACCTCATAGCCTTGAACAGTTGGCGGCCCAGGTCCAAGCCATTGCTCAACAAGTGGGGCGCGAAGACGCCGGTCGACACTTAGCCGCGCAGTTACGTCAGCGCCTGGCCGAACTGCGCCAGCGCTATCAGCGCGCCGAGCCGCTGCGGGTGTTTTACCAGGTATGGAACCAGCCGCTGTACACCGTAGGCGGCGGGCAGATCATCAGCGATGCGCTGAGCGTGTGCGGCGCACGCAATGTGTTCGCTGATTTGAAGCTGCCTGCGCCGCAGGTGAGCATCGAGTCCGTGTTGCAGCGCAATCCCGAAGTGATTCTGGCCGGGGATCAGCCGCAGTTGGAGGCCTGGAAAGCCTGGCCGCAGATCGCCGCCGTGGCGCAGGGACGCTTGCTGTTGGTGCCGGACAAAGGCCTGGAGCGGCCCAGCGGCCAGATGGTCGAGGCGGTGGCCAAGCTCTGCGCGTTGATTGCCCCGCAACGCTAGCGTGCGAGAGGCGTGTTGTCCTACCGATTAATAAGATTCTTCCGTTGAGTGGCTCGGCCAGCAGCGGATTACTCTATGGCCCGCGATGCGTGCCGCATGGCGATATTCCACTACAGGAGGTGGCCATGCGTCGTTTGATCATCGGTGTTTCTACTGCCCTTTTGCTGACCGGCTGCACGACGCTGGAAGGTGTCTCAACGTTGATGAATTTCTGGGCTGATCCGCTGGTAGAGAAGGCTGGCCGAGGCGAAAGGACCTCCAAGCAGGACATTCTCGCTATCCAGCAGCCCAAGCGCATCACCCCGATTCGTAGTGGCAGCTCACAGTGTTTTGATTTTGAACTGGAAAACCAAGGCAAAAAAAAGGACTTCTACGTCGGCTTTACCGAGGCCGGCCGTGTTAACGCCTATGGGTTTATAGACTGCGCCGAGGCCATCAAGGCCGGGTATCTGAGTACGAATGAGCCCATGCGCGAGCGTCGTTGAGGCGCCAAGGGGTGCGGCGCACATGACCCTGCCACTGCAATGCTCGTTCCGGCAGCGAGCCATTGCCTGAAAGGTCAATCGATAGGTCGAGGCGCCGGGGCGTTGGTTACAGCGTCGGGGTCCAGGTCAGCCCGAGCATCCAGGTCTGTCCCGCTTCGCGGTAGTCCTGATTGTTGGAAAAGTCCGACGCGTTATAGCTGTAGCGGGCGCGGGCGTATTGGCGGTCCAGCAGGTTGTCGACCTTTAGTGAAATTTGGATTTCACGGCTCACCGCCCAACTGCTGCGCAACCCCAGCAGTGCGTATCCACCCAGGCGGTTGCGGTTTTTTTCGTCGTCGTAGCTGCTGCTGATGACCTGCCAACTGGTCCCCAGTCCCAACTTGTCAAATTGTCGATCCAGGTCCAGGTTCAACGTGCGGCGTGCACGACGGGCCAGGGTGTGGCCCGTGTCACGGTCGCGCGGGTTGATGAAGGCGGCGCCCAGGTTACTCTGCCAACCAAACAGCTCCTGCTTGAGCGCCGCTTCAAACCCATCGACACGCGCCGACGCCACGTTTTGCGGCTTGCTGGTGCTGTCGAGGATGATCGCGTTGCTTAACTGGGTGCGATACAGCGAGGCTTCCAGGCGCGTGCTGTCACTCAGTTGGCTGCGCCATTGCAGCTCGTAGCTCTTTGACGTTTCGGGCTGCAAGTTGGGGTTGCTGTACTTCGTGTCAGGGTAATAGAGGTCGTTGAAAGTCGGCGCGCGGAAGCCTTCGCTGTAGCTGAGCAGCACGTCATTGTCAGGGTTGATCGGCACGGTGAGGGTACCGCTCCAGCTGTTTTGCCCACCAAATTGCTGGTTCTGGTCGCGGCGTAGGCCCAGTTCTGTGGAGAACCACTCGCCATGGAAGCGATGCTGCACAAAGGCGGCGCGGTTCCAGCGGCTGTTTTCGGTAAAAGTAGTGCTGCCGTGGAAGCGGTCTTCGTACCAGTCGCCGCCCAGAATCAGGCTGTTCTGGGCGTTGAGCGTCAGGTCGTTCTGCCAGTTGATCGAGTCGCGGTAGGTGTTGAACACGCTGAAATCATCACTGAGCTTATCGCGCTTGGTGTCGAGATTCTCGCTGTGGCCCACTTCCAGGCGCGATTGCCAGCGCTCATTGAGTTGGGCGTCGACATAACCGCTGGCGCTGCTCACGGTGTAATCGGTGTAGGGTTTCTGCCCGACCGTTTGCCCGGAAGCGGCGTCGTAGCGGCCAAAGCTGTTGTCGTACGCTGACTTGCCTCGGTTATCCAACAGATTGAAACCAACCTCCAGTTCATCGCTGAACGCATGACTGAGGTTGAGGCTGATGGACTGATTGCGGTAGGCATCATGGTCGCTATCGCTTGGAAACGACTCATGCGTGGCGTTGATCCCCGCCGTGTCATCCAGGCTCGCCCCAAGGTTGAAGCGCGTGTGCTCATCGCCGCCGGAAAGACCGATGCTGCGCTCCCAGGTCTGGTGGCTGCCAAACCCCAGTTTCAAGCGTGGCTGCAGGCCTTGCTCGGCATTACGCCGAGTGAATATCTGGATCACGCCGCCAATCGCATCACTGCCGTAGATCACCGAGCGCGAGCCGCGCAGTACTTCCACACGTTCAATCTGGTCGATGTTCAGGTATTGCAGCCCGCTGTCGCCAGAGGTGGTATTGGCGATGCGCTGGCCGTCGACCAGCACCAGGCTTTGCGCGGATTTGGTGCCACGAATATAGATGCCCGGCAAACTGCCACGGCCGCCGGTGGGTGCCACTTGTACGCCGGGTACGCGGCTGAGCAGGTCCGTCACGCTGGTGGGCTGCAGACGGTCGATGTCGTCGCGGGTGAATACGGTATTGGCGGCGCTGCTGTCGTTGCGCGCCTGGACCTGGCGGTTGGCGCTGATCACCACGTCGGGAAGTTTCAGTGCGTCGTCGCGCTCGAAGCTGTCGGCCAGCAGGTCAGTGGCGGGGAGCAGCAGCAAGGGCAGGGCAAAGCGAAGGCGGTTCATGGGCTGTCCATAGCATTTATCAGCAATACAAAACCAATGTGGGAGCTGGCTTGCCTGCGATGCAGGCACCTCGGTTTGTCAGTAAGACCGAGGTGATGCTATCGCAGGCAAGCCAGCTCCCACATTTTTGAGCCGGTTTCTACAGGCCGAGCAGCGCCATGCGCGCGCGCACCGACGCTTCGATACCCGCCTCGTCCAGCCCACACTCTGCCAGCATCTGCGCCGGCTTGGCGTGTTCGACGTACACATCCGGCAAGCCCAGGTGCAGCACCGACTTGAGGATGTTCTCCCGCGCCAGGAACTCGCTGACCGCCGCACCGGCACCGCCCATGATGGCGTTTTCTTCGACGGTCACCAGCAGCTCATGGCTGCCAGCGACGTCGCGTACGAGGGCTTCGTCCAGCGGTTTGACGAACCGCATGTCGACCACGGTGGCGTCGATCTTCTCAGCGACTTTCAGCGCTTCGGCCAATTGCACGCCGAACACCAGGAACGCGGTTTTGCTGCCCTGGCGTCGCACGATCCCTTTACCGATCTCGATCGGCTCCAGGTCTTTCTCGATCACAGCGTTCGGGCCGTTACCACGCGGGTAACGCACGGCCGCCGGGCCGTTGTACAGGTGGCCAGTGCTGAGCATCTTGCGCAGTTCGTTCTCATCGCTCGGCGTCATCACCAGCATGCCGGGGATGCAGCGCAAGTAGGACAAATCGAAACTGCCGGCGTGGGTCGGGCCGTCTTCGCCAACCAGGCCGGCGCGGTCGATGGCAAACAGCACGTCGAGGTTCTGCACCGCCACGTCGTGAACCAGTTGGTCATAACCGCGCTGCAGGAAGGTGGAGTAGATCGCGACCACCGGCTTGGCGCCTTCACAGGCCATGCCGGCCGCGAACGTCACCGCGTGCTGCTCGGCAATCGCCACGTCGAAATAGCGCAGCGGGAAACGCTCGCTGAACGCCACCAGGTCGGAGCCTTCCTTCATCGCCGGGGTAATACCCACCAGGCGCGAGTCGGCGGCAGCCATGTCGCACAGCCATTCGCCAAACACACCGGAATACTTCGGCCCGCTGGCCTTTTTCGGCGCGGCGGCGGGGGCGTTGAGCGGTTCGAGTTTGGTGATCGCGTGATAGCCGATCGGGTCAACTTCGGCCGGGGCGAAGCCTTTGCCTTTTTTGGTGACGATGTGCAGGAACTGCGGGCCCTTGAGGTCACGCATGTTGCGCAGCGTGGCGATCAGGGTTGGCAGGTCATGGCCGTCGATCGGGCCGATATAGTTCCAGCCCAGTTCTTCGAACAGGGTGCCGGGTACCAGCATGCCCTTGGCGTATTCTTCGGTGCGGCGGGCAATTTCCCACGCGCCGGGCAGACGCGAGAGCACCTTTTTGCTGCCTTCGCGCATGCTGGCATAGGTGCGGCTGGAAAGAATTTTTGCCAGGTAATTCGACAGGCCACCGACATTGCGCGAAATCGACATGTCGTTGTCGTTGAGGATCACCAACATGTTGGCGTTCACTTCTGGCGCGTGGTTCAGGGCTTCGAAAGCCATGCCGGCGGTCAACGCGCCATCACCAATCACTGCGATCGCCTTGCGATCACTGCCTTGCAGGCGGGCGGCAATCGCCATGCCCAGCGCTGCGCTGATAGAGGTGCTGGAGTGGCCGACGCCAAAGGTGTCGTACTCGCTTTCGGCGCGACGCGGGAAGGCGGCCAGGCCGTCCTTCTGGCGCAGGGTGCCCATGCGCTCGCGACGGCCGGTAAGGATTTTATGCGGATACGCCTGGTGGCCCACGTCCCACACCAACCGGTCATCCGGGGTATCGAACACGTAATGCAGGGCGATGGTCAGCTCGATGACACCCAGGCCGGCACCAAAATGCCCACCGGTCTGACCGACCGTGTAGAGCAATTCCAGGCGCAACTCATCGGCCAGGGTTTCCAGCTCGGCTTCACCCAGTCGACGCAGGCCGTCCGGCGTGGCAGCACGGTCGAGCAGTGGCGTGGACGGGCGTTTGCGGGGAATCTCTTGAAACGTCGTGGGCATCAGGCGAATCGTTATAGGTATAGAAGAGGCGGCAGTTTACCTCAAGCGGTGCAAACTGCCCACGCAGAGCGCCGAACTTGGCCGATATGCGGCTGCAATGGCCGCCATTATCAGTGGCGGCGTTCGACGATATACCGCGCCAGGTCGCGCAGAGGCTCGGCCGCTGCGTCGAAAGGTCGCAGGGCATCCAGGGCTTGGTCGCGCAGTTCCAGGGCATACGCCTTGGCCGCTTCAAGGCCAAGCAGGGCCGGATAGGTCGGTTTATCGCGTGCGGCATCCGCGCCTTGGCGTTTGCCCAGGGTCGCGGTGTCACTTTCGACGTCGAGAATGTCGTCCTGCACCTGAAACGCCAGGCCGACAGCCCGGGAATAGGTCTGCAGGGCGGCCAATTGCGCAGCTTCGGCACGGCCACTGGCCAACGCACCCAGGTGCACGGCGGCTTCGATCAGCGCGCCGGTCTTGTGGCGATGCATATGTTCCAGGGCCTGTTGATCCAGCTTGAGGCTGACCGAACCCATGTCGATCGCTTGCCCGCCGACCATACCGGCCGGGCCTGCGGCCAGGGCGAGGGCGGTCACCATGCGCAGGCTGTTTTCTGCGTTCACGCTATTTAAACGTGGGTCCAGCAGGGCGCTGAACGCCAGGCTCTGCAGGCCATCGCCGGCCAAAATGGCGTAGGCTTCATCAAAGGCTTTATGAGTAGTCGGCTGGCCGCGACGCAAATCGTCGTCGTCCATCGCCGGCAAATCGTCATGCACCAGGGAATAGGCGTGAATCAGCTCCACCGCACACGCCGCACCATTGGCCTGCTCGGCCGGCGCGCCCAGCGCTTCACACGCCGCATACGCCAGCAACGGGCGCACACGCTTGCCGCCATTCATCACGCTGTAGCGCATGGCTTCGTAGAGACGCTTCATTTCCGGGCTTGGCGCAACAAACAAGGGCTCGAGCGCCGCGTTGACCCGGGCTTGGCTACTGGCCTGATACGCGTCGATCATTCCGGCTGTTCCGCATCGAAAGGTTCTTCGGCCAACTCCCCGTCCCGTTCCAGCAGCACTTGCACTTTCTGCTCAGCCTGCGCCAACGCGCTCTGGCAGTCGCGCGTCAGGCCGATGCCTTGCTCGAACGCCGTCAACGAGTCTTCCAGCGACAACTCGCCGTTCTCCAGACGCTCGACCAGAGTTTGCAGGTCGGCGAGGGATTGTTCGAAATCGAGTGCAACTTTTTTGCGGGCCATGGCGGCTATTCCGGTAGACGGTAAACCGGCGCGACACTAGCAGACATGGGGATTGTGGGCAAATGAGCGGGTGGCCTCAGTCGCTTCAGCCTTTGATTTGATAGCGGGTACTACGGCCTCCGCCAGGGAAACGGACCAGGCAGTTTTTTCCAGCAGATCAGTAAGATGCCGAGTTGTGGTCGCCTTGGACACCTTCGCCTCTGCCTGGTACTGCGCGGCGTTGATGCCGTGTTCGAAGCCTTTTTCACCGCCGTCGGGCAGGCCGGTGAGTACCTTGATCTGTTCGACAGATAACGAGAGGTCGCGGTGCTGCTGCCAAAACCGGGTCTTGGCCAGAACTCAGTCAATTCGCGCCATCGCCTGCTCCAGGCTGAGCAGCAAGGTTTTCAGGAACCATTCCAGCCAATCGGTGATACCCAGTGTGGCCTTCTGGCTGGATTCCAATGCGTTGCAGTAACCGGCGCGCGCTGATCGCCTACCCGAGTCCTTTTCACCGCCGGTGACTCCGGCATGCACCGACGTTGGCCGGCGCTGACCGATTATGCTGTTTTCAAACTATTCGAGAGAGTCATCGACCGCTTGCTCCAAGCCTCGGCGTGGATATGCTTCAAAATCTAGAGCTTTGCGCTGGACGCTTTTTTATGAATACAAAAAGGCGATGGGGGCTGATCTTACTGTCAGGCTCAGCGAAAGCTAGCGTCAATTCTTTGAACTTTTAATTTAATAAAGTGCTCGTTACATTCGGGGTGTTCGTAGTGTATATCTTCATCGCTCAGAGAAGTGAAAGTAAGAAAAGTCTCATTGAGTAGCTCTCCGTAGAGGAAGTAGCAATAACCATAATTCGCCTTTTCAATCAGTATTTTCCTCGGTTCAACCCGTTCAATCTCGTAGTCGTCGGAAAGGTTTAGGGTGAGTTCTATGTCGTAGGTTTCTCCAATTTCGATAGTGTAGGGGCAGTAGCTGACAAACAGTTTACAGCTGTTCCCTCAATGAGCAATATCACATCATCATTTGCATGCTTGTTGAGTGCTATTACTTTTCCTTTTTTATAGTGGTTTGTTATAGGGTCTGATGACTTTTTCAGTAGAGTAATCATTTGTCGTCCTTCAGAAGTCTTTTAGGCATACGGAGGGGGATACGGGCGGTTTTATTTCTCGCCGGTTCTCATATGAACCCTGCGCTGGCGGGCCGCGCGATAGGAGTGCTGATGTTTGCCTGAGCGAACAGCGATTCGGTGCTGGTGAGGTGTTTAAAAAACTGGGCGGGTGGAGGTTGGTGCGGTTGGATACGTGTTTTCATTAGCCGTTTTGCTCGTTGTCGGGTTTGTTGATGGCCGCGTGAGGGAAGTTTTTTTTCAGGGATAAGCCCAGCTAACGCAATTATGGTCGTCCATATAGATCAAAAATCTAAAGCTCATGTCCGTCACCCAGAATGGGTATCCAGTGGTATCAGATAAAATACGCTCGAGGTGTTGGGGAGAGGCGATTTCCCATGCTCTATAGGACGTGTCGAACACAACGAAAATCAACTGATCACTTTCAATGTGTTTTGATACCTCTTGCCAGAAATCAGGGTTGTACTCCGTGCGGTTAACCCGTGATTGAATTGGATCAAGAGGGTTGGCACTCTCGCAGAAAAACACGTTGCCAAGAGATGCGATTAATATATCTAGGTCTTCGGGGGCAAGTTTTCTACTCTGAATACCCAGGTTTTCTAAGCTTTCGTCGATCTCTGCTTCTAGGTAACTCATTGTGCAATACCAATCCTGGAGCGGTTGACGGGGGCTGTGGCGTGCCCAAGTGGTCGAGTTGGTAGTGGAACGGCTGAATGTCTTTTGGACCAAAGCCATCCAGCAGTGCTAACGGACGAAATCTGTCCGGTTCGTAGAGGTAACTGCGATGCCGATCCGCGTGATGCTCCGCAACCAGCTTGTCGCCTTGCCAGAAAAACTCCGTCGTTATGTCGTCGACGGTTTTACTGATGCGCCGACCAAATGGGTCATAGCGGTAGCTGGCTGTTTGCCCGTTGGGTTGGGTGATGCTAATTAGCCGGTGCTGACAGTCGTAGCGATATTCGGTGACGAGTTGATTGGGGCGCCGGGTTCACTCATTTTTTGAGGTTGAATCTTGGTATCTAGTGAGTAGGTTTATTGTGATTAGCAGGCTTGCCCTGGGTTCGGCTGCGCAGCAGCCTCGAAACTGGCGGCGCGGTTTTGGCTTTCAAAGCGCGTTGCCCTTATTGGGTTTCTGCGCAGCGCGAGCAAGCTCGCTCGCCACAGGTAAAGATCGAATGATCTATTTAGAGGTAGTCTTTCAACACCTTTCAAGGCTGTATAAAGTATAAATTAGATGTGGAACCTTCGATTTTCTTGGCTTTTCCCTTTTTTAGGTACTCGTTGAATTCGCGTTCCAAAGATTCTTTGTTGGTGTATTTTTTGTATTTGCATGGTAACTCACATGCGTACATGTACAGCCGCCATGCGTCGAAGCCGTCGACTCTTCCGTCAGGGCCATAATCAAAGTCGATACATATTTCGGATAGGTAAACACAGCAACCAATTCCGTGCAGTTCGTAGGTTACATCACCATTAACCTTCCCGCACCGCGGGATTTTGTTGGTTCGCCACAGTCGGAGAATATTTTTAGTGCCGAATGAGCACTCAAGCAAATCAGTTGCCTTCTTTACGTGCTCTAAATACTCTGCGATCAAATTTTCAAGCGTATGAGCTTTCATCGTCTTGGCCTATTTAACCTATCCAGCCCAGCTGTATTTGACGCATCCACCACTTCCTTGGTGTTATTAAACACGCTTTCGTGGTTTTCTATATTTTCAATCAGTTTTATGGTGACCATCGTATGTGTTCGTCTGGCGGCTGCAGCTCGATGGTGGCCGTCTATAATGTAGCGCCGTTCGTTATGCTCAAGCACTTCAATGGGTTGGTTAATATCGTATCCATTGCTTCGCATATTGCCAGAAATCTCCTCAACCTTTTTGGTTGAACGCTTCCCTTCAATGCTGTGTGTCCGACTCAACGTTTCTGCATCAACTCCATGGATAAGAGGAGCGGGGGGGAGCCCTTCATCTACCCGGTTAATTTGGGCTGTATCGTCCGCACCTGTTTGGGGCTTGCAACCGTTCTCACCCGGGCAGCTATGCAAGCCCTGAGGGTCCACCCACCCCGTAGGGTTGGGCACGTACTGGTATGTGTTGATCCCACCGGCCAGCTTCACCGGGTCGGGTGTCAGGTAACGACCAATATCTGGATTGTAGTAGCGATGGCGGTTGTAGTGCAGGCCGCTTTCCTCGTCGAAGTATTGGCCTTGGAAGCGCAGCGGGTTGTCGACTTTGTTTATGTCGAGGCGGCTGATCTGGCCATAGGCACGGTAGTGCGCGGACCAGACGATTTCGCCGTCGGGGGCGGTGAGTTCTTGCGGGGTGCCGAGGTGGTCGAGTTGGTAGTGGAACGGCTGGGTATTTTTTGGACCAAAGCCCTCCAGCAGGACCAGCGGGCGGAAACTGTCCGGCTCGTAGATATAACTGCGATGCCGATCCGCGTGATGTTCCGCAACCAGCTTGTCGCCTTGCCAGAAAAACTCAGTGGTTATCCCATCGACGGTTTTACTGATCCGCCGACCAAACGGGTCATAGCGATAACTAGCGATTTGCCCGTTGGGCTGGGTGATGCCGATCAACCGATGCTGGCAGTCGTAGCGGTACTTGGTAACGAGTTGATGACCCTTACCGCGTCTTTGGCGGATCAGATTGCCGAACGCGTCATAGTCATAATGATGATCGCCCTGAATCACCAACCGATTCCCCGCCACGATGTCCGGACCGGGTCGGTCTTGCATCAGCAGGTTGCTGGCCGGGTCGTGGCCGAAGCGCTCTTGCACGTCTTGCGAATGGTCCGCGCGGGTCAGGCGGGCGAGGGGATCGTAGTGGTAGTGGTGTTCACCTTTGCGGGTATCGAGCAGGCGGGTGAGGTTGCCGGATTTGTCGTAGTCGTAGTGACGGCGGTAGAGCTTGTGTTCCTCTTGCGTCACCGCGTGGGCGTGGAGGCGGTTTTGGTCGTCGTAGTGGTAGTGGCTGAGCAGTTGGCCTTGTTGGCGTTGGCTTTCGCGGCCGGTGTTGAACAGGTGTGAGGTGAGGGTTTTGCCGTTCAGCTCGACGGTGGCGAGGTGGCCGCCTTTGTCGTGGTTGAAGGTGAGACGGTTGTTGTCCGGCAGGCGCAGGTTTTTCAGTTGGCCGCAGGCATCGTAGCCGTAGCGCAGGGTGCCCCAGCCTTGGTGGTCGGCGATGAGGCGGTTTTGGCTGTCGTATTCGTAGGCTAACGCCCAGTGGCCGTCGTCGACGCTGAGGAGGTTGCCTTGGCGGTCGTAGGCATAGTCAACAACGTTGCCATCGGGAAGGGTTTTTCGTACGAGCCGCCCGGACGGGGCTCGCTGATAGCGGGTAACGAGCTGACTGCCATCGTCGCCGTGTTCGGTCTTTTCCAGCAGGTTGCCGTTGAGGTCGTAGGCGTAGGCTGTACGCTGGCCGTCAAAGCCGATTTCTTGCTGGATCAGTCCGTTGGGGTGGTAATCAAGTCGGTAGGTTTCGCCGACTTCGTTTTCGATCTCGGTCAGCAATAACCGCACGTTGTCGTAGCGGTAGTTGACCTGGGTGCCATCAGCATTTATGCGACGGCTGATCAGGTGCAGGCCGTCGGCGTATTCGTAGCGGGTGACGTGGCCCAGTTCATTACGTTCAGAGGTGATTTTTCCGTACGGGTTGTAGCTGAATTCCCGCGTGGCACCGCCTGGAAGTACGACACGAACCAACCGACCCACACCGTCCCACTGATACTGCGTCAGCGCGCCATGCTCATCCTCACGCGCAACTTGCCGCCCTAAGTCGTCATAGCGATAACGCTTAACCCCGCCATTCGGCAGTTGCTCTTCGACAAGCTGCCCACGCTCATTCCAAACCAGCCGATGACAACCGTTATCCGGATACCAAACCCCAATCAACTGCCCGTGCTTGTTGTAGGTGTAGTCCGTAACGTGGCCGTCAGGATCTGTCTGACGCGTAACGTCGCCTTGGTCATTGCGCTCGTATTTCCAAACCGCATCACCCCGCCGTACAACCCGTACGAACCCGTTGTCATGCTCGTAGGATGTCGGCTCATCTTCTCCCGGAAACAACGCCACCAAGCGTCCCGCGTCGTCGTACTGATACGCCGTCACCGCCCCCAGCGGATCCTGCTCAACCGTCAGCCGGCCCTTGTCATCGTAGGATTTGAAATGCTCCGCACCGTCCGGATCAATCCGCTGCACCAGCCGCGCGCGCTGATCGTGGACATACACTTCCTGACTGCCATCAGCGTTGTGAACCGTGACCCTGCCGCCGTCCTCCCACACATACCGCGTGTCCATCTGCGAAAAACTGGCCCAGTGCCGAACACAGCGCGCGGCCTTGCCAGACCGTTCCCACGCCCAAAAGAAACTCGCCCCACCGGCCAACTGCCGCTCAAGAATGACGTGCTGATCGTCGTACCGATAAACCTCGCTTTCACCTACGGCATTGGTTGCCGAAGCCAGTCGCCCAGCGTCGTCATAGGCGTAGGAAACGACGTTCTGCTCCGTTACCCAGACGTAGGGCTCACGGCTTTTGGCGCGATGAACCTGATAGTCAACCGCCACAATGCGACCGAGTTCATAGCGCAAAAACAGCGACCGACCCGCGCCGTTATCCAGCCGCTCAATCCGCCCCAAACGATCACGAATAACCCGCAGCCGGTTGTCATACGCATCGCTGATCGCCGTCAGCACACCGTCGCGGAAATGGTAGAAACGCGACGCCTGCGCCAGCACCAACTCATCGGGCAGAGCCCCCAAATAGATTGCCGCTTCGGCCAAGCTGTTGGTGATCGCCGGTCGAGCGGCGGTAGGCAAGGGCAGGGCAGTCGATCGATTTTCATGATCCGTCCAAACCACCACATCACCCGTCACCACCAACCGCTGCGCCAGCGCATGACTCCAGCCAAACCCCAACCCACAATCCACTTCCACCGCACTGGTGCGATACAACCGCGTCCACTCAAACGGCAATATCCCGTCCAGCGCGCCATCAGTGAGGGTGAGCAATTCTTCCCCGGTAACCATCGACACCGGGCAGCCATGGGTGGCTGTTTTATCCGCAGGCGCCGCCGCGTCTCCACGAGGGTTCTTCGCAGAGGCCGGCACATCATCCATATGCTCTTTCTGCTTCAACACCGCGTTCTGCCGCGCCCGCCAGCGCATCTGCATCGTGCCTTGCTTCAGCCCACCGACGACGCCGCGAACCGCCACGGCCTTGTAGCGATCCACCGCCTGCATGAACTTGGTCAGAATCCCGAGCAGGCCACGCACAAAGCCAACCGCGGCATTCAGTATCCGCGCGCCATACTTGACCAACCGCAAGCTCAGATACGCCACACCCGCCGCCGGCAGCGCGATCATCAACACCGCGCCAATCACCAGGTCGATCAGCAGCGACACCATAAGCCCCGCCGCCGCCTCGGCAATATCGCCGGGCGGCAGTGCGTCGAGCCATAGCATCGCCGTGCGCACCATCAGGTACAGCGCCGCCTCGTCACTGGCCAGCAACATGGCCTTTTCCATGACCTGCGGCGCATCGGTGGCCAACTGCGCCAACTTGGCGGCCTCGGCACCCAGTTGCTCGCCGAACTTCATGGGGTCTGCAAGAATCGCCTGGACCAGCTTGATGCTGTCCCAGACCTCCTTGATTGCCGCCCAACTGCCCGCGAGCACGCCGCTGCCAATCGCGCTGGCGGTGGATTGCTGCCAGGACGGTTTGAAGCCGTTCCATTGCTCGCGCAGCCATTGCTCCAAGTCCGCCGTCAACCCGGCGTAGGAGGCAAACGACGCGTCTACCTGCTGTGCGGAAACGCCGCCCTGTACCCGCACCTGATAGCGCCCACCGGCCACGCAGGTGTGGGAAGCCTTGCCATGTTCATCCAGCATGACCCGCGTAGAACTGCCGTCTTCCAGGCGAATCACCTCAACCGGGATTTCGCCGATCGGCACGTCGTACACCGACTCGAACTTGCTCTCGATCTTCAGCTCGCCACCCGCCTGGCAGCGCGCAACGGTGGAAAAATCCGCATCGGAAATGCTGAAGGAACGTTGCGAATCCCCCACCCGCAGCACCCGATCCATCCCCAGCAACGACGGCATGTCCGCCGCATGGCTGACCGCATCCAGCGCCCGCGCATACCAGGCGCCCATCTGCTGGCGATACTCCGCCAGGCTCTGATGGAAGCCATTGAGCTCATGTTCGATAAAGGCAATGTGAGCGGCGTGGGTCATCCGTGACGTCTCGGCAAAAGGGCAAGGCGTCGGAGCATGCCGCAGGAAAAAGCCCCTGGATGAACGGCTGGAAAAATCAGAAAGGGACGGCGTAGAGAACGAAAAAATCGGTGTCAATTTGAGGCTA
Organism: Pseudomonas sp. MF6747; assembly: GCF_963890955.1. Classification (NCBI taxonomy): domain Bacteria; kingdom Pseudomonadati; phylum Pseudomonadota; class Gammaproteobacteria; order Pseudomonadales; family Pseudomonadaceae; genus Pseudomonas; species Pseudomonas sp. MF6747. The sequence goes on along the minus strand of NZ_CAWPSZ010000051.1, from coordinate 249,349 downwards.
AAGGCTACCTTAACTGGCGAAAATGCTTATTGACGGGCACTGCCCCTGCGCGTCCTTGAGCTGCGCTTCAAACACCATCAACTCCGCCTGCATCTGCTGCAACCCGGCGATTTTGCCGGCCAGTTCGCGCTTCTTGCTGGCGATGGCCTGGTCTGCACGCTCCCAAGGCAAGGCATCGCCCTCGTGCCCGTGCAGAATTCCCTGCAACTCCTTGAGCTTGAACCCCAACTGCTGGGCGCACTTGATCAATGCCAGCAGCTCGACACTTTGCGCCGAATAGACCCGGTAACGCCCTTCCCGCTGCGGCGCAGGCAACAGGCCTATCGCCTCATAGTGACGAATCGCCTTGATGGTCGTGCCCGACAGTTGCGCGGCTTTGCCGATGTACATGAAAACTCCCTTTTCCCATTAGTCCGCCAGCCTGAGTCAGCCACTTTGCCCGCTGCGCTGGCGTAGAGGCCAACACCGGCCCGAACATCAACGTCTTGGTCGGCTTGATGCCGCAAAACGCCAGTGTGGTGCTGCGCAACTGATGAATGCCGGGCATGCGGTAGAACCAGCGGTAATACCACGGCGGCGTGTCCAGGGTCACCAACACGTGCGCGGTTCGGCCGAGCAGCAGCTTGTCAGGAAACGACTTGCCTTCGCGGTATTTAAAGGCAAAGCCGGGTAGGAAAATACGGTCGATGAACCCTTTCAATAACGCCGGGACGCCACCCCACCAGATCGGGAAAACCAATGCCAGATGGGTGGCCCAGAGGATGTCGGACTGGGCGCTGAGCAAGTCAGGTTCCAATGCTTGGATCTGTGTATAGCCGTGGTGAAGCACGGGGTCGAAAGAGAGGTCGCCCAAGGGTAGGACGCGTACCTGGTGGCCGGCGACTTTTGCACTGTGGATGTAGGCATCGGCCAAGGCTGAGCAGAAGCTCGTGCCGCAAGGGTGGCCGAGGATGACCAGGATGCGCTGGGGCATGGGATGAGGTCCTGAAAAGGGGGCTTTCAGGGTAGGGTGTGCCGTATAGGGGAGAGTCAAGCGCCGGACCATGCCGCGCCTCAAGGCCGCGCAGTTAAGCGAACGCAATACGCCACGCAGCGAAGATCAACTGTGGGAGCGAGCTTGTCCGCGAAGACGTCAGCCCAGCAAACATTGATGTTGACTGAACCACCGCTTTCGCGGGCAAGCCCGCTTCCACAGGGATTTACGCTTGACTGAACAGCATGGGCTCGTCTGATAAATGCCTACGCAACATCAAGCCGTGTGCTTGCTCCCCGTCTCCATGTCCGTGCTGCCCCAAGGCCGCCAATCGTCGGTGTGCCGTTCACTGCCATGCGGCCCGCTGGAGCTGGTGCCGCCCGCGAGGAATTTTTCCCACAGGTTTTTGCTGTCCGGGTCGCTGTCTTTGTGCAGATAGGGCGCCAGTCGCGCGAGCGAGCTGCCTTTTTTGTCTGCGGTTTCCTGGAAGTGTTTCCACTCATCCGACTGATACTCGAACATCGACTTGTCGTCCGGCGTGTCGCGGCCGCCGTACATGTAAGTGGCATAACGCGCGTATTCGAGCTTGTCGCCCCAGTCGTCCTTGGTCACGCCGGCGTCGGCGAGGTCTTTGAAGAACTTGCCTTGGGAATCGGTGAGTTTTTGCATTTTGGCATGCTCGACCGCCTCGGCAATCAGGGTGCCTGCGACCCCGAAGATCACACCCGCCACGGCGAAAATCGGACCCGCCACACGCGCGCCGATGGCGAGCCCGCGTATGACCGTCGCGGCAACATCACCGGCCAGTTTGCCTGCCAGGTGAGCACCTTTGGGGGCGAACATCGAGATGGTATTGGCGATCGCCATGCCGGTACCGGACGCACCCCCGCCCAGCGTGAAGGCAGCGTCAGTTTTTTCCAGTGCGGTCTTGGCGTTTTTCAGTTTGCGCGCGCCGGAAACGATGTCCATCACGCCGCCGGTCAAGTCCAGGCCGGAGCCGCCCATAAACCGCAGGAACGAACGCCCCGAGGCGATCGCAATTTCGGATTTGGACGCTGGCGTACCTTTGCCGGGAAGGTCCTTGACGCCCATGTGCTCGCCCAGGGTTTTTGCGGCGCTGTCGTACTCCTTGACCTCATCGGCCGACAGGTTGCCCACGTCGAGTTTCTTGAGGGTGTCGGAAGCTTCCTTGACGCGGGTGCTGATGGATGCGGCCAGCGCGTCAGATTTTTCTGTGGTTTTCTTGCCCCAGATGTCCGGGAGGTTCTCATCGATCAAGCCGAGCCATTCAGTGGCTTTGATTTTTGCCGGGCCTTTACCGTCTTTGTCCACGTCAGGTTCATAGGGCTTAGTGCCACCCAGGGTTTCCACAATGTTCGAACCAAACTTGAGGAAATCGTTGGTGAAGCTCAAGCCGGCGACCAAGTCTTTCGCGGCGGCGATCTTCTGGTCGTCGGTCATGTTGCCGCCGCCATTGGCGAGCTGCAGCGCGCCGCTGACCAGGTTCATGGTGCCCGCCATGGCACTGAGCCCGCCGGTGGAGCTGGCGGTGTGCAGCACTGTCTTCAAGGAACCGGCGGCCGCTTCGCGATTGGCGCCCAGGCCCTTCAATTGGGTGTCGACCACCTTGTCGATGGCTTTCGGGTCGCCGCTGGCAGCCGCGAGACGAATGGCCGCTGCGATCTGTTTGTTCTCTGCCGGTGTCAGCCCTTTGATATGGCCGTCGAGGATGTCGATCTCATCCTTCATCTTTTTGTACATGTCGTAGGCTTTGTCGCCCTTGTCCAGGCCACCCAGGGCGGCGTTGATACCGCCCTTGATCATCGTGAACGAGGCCTTCAGCCCACTTTCGGTATTTTCCGGCGAGACCTTGTCGGGGTTTTCCATGTACGTGTTGAGCTGGTGCGTCATCATGTTCTGGTCGAACGTCTGTTTGCGCGCGGTGTAGCTGTCCGGTTCAAGAATGCGCAGCGACTCGAAATAGCGGTCGACGTCCAACTCGGCCATTTCCGATTTCTTCGGATCACCCGAGTCATTCATCGCGATCACATATTCTTCGAAGTTCAAGTTGGCATCACGGGTGCCGTCTTTGAAGAGGGCCGGGAATACTTGTTCGCGAACTTCATTCAACCGATCTTGCGACAAACTACCGACACTTTTCTTTAGTTCTGCATCGTAGCGGTCCTTAATCCCTTCCTTGCCCATCAACGTGGAAATTTCTTTGGCAAGTTTGTCCTCGTCGACCATCTCTTTGACGTCTTTGCCGTTCAACTGGGTCGGGGTCTTATCCGTCTCACGGTATGTGCCGCTGCCCAGGTTGATGCTCTCCGCGTAGCCGTACAGGTCGTAGCCGTTGTCCAGCGCGGCCTGGGCGTCCATCAGCTTGACGATCTTGGCTTCATCCGAGTCTTCGGCCAGCTTGCCGCTCTTGATGTCATCGCGAATGCCCTGCACAAAGTTCTCGGCCGTCTGGCCGCCCACGGTCTTGTCGTCGGGCAACTCCATGTCCATCAGCCCTTCGGCACCGAAGGTCGGGATGTTGTATTTGTCGCGCAGGGCCTGCACGTCTTCGGGCTCATCGGGCGGCGCGGCCTTGTCGGTGTGCGTCGCGTCTTTGACGTGCATCAGGTCGCCTTTGAGGCTCGAATAGCCGTACTTGCCGAAATCCTGCAAGCGCCCGGCCTCGGTGCCATGGCGGGCTTCCTTGTCTTTGGTGAAACCGTCGATGCTGTCGTTGTCTTTATTCCTGGCGTCGATGCCAGTGAGCAAATTGCCGTTTTCATCGATGCTCACCACATGTTCCAGCACCTGGGTGGCGCGGTACGCGGCGTCGGCGTCGTTCTCGAAATCGCCCACTTGCTTTTTGAGGTTGTCCTTCACGTCGCTCTGGTTGCCGAGGTTTTTCAGCAGCGGTGTGGCGTCGATAATCTCCTTGGCCGAGCGCGTGTCACCGTCGGGGCGCTTCTGCTGGTCACCCAAGTCCGACTTCACCACCTCGCCGCGCAGGCTGGAATAGCCATACTTGCCAAAATCCTGCAGCCGGCCCGCCTCAGTGCCATGCCGCGCCTCGCCATCCTTGGTGAAGCCGTCGATGCTGCTATTGCCCACATCTTTGCCATCGGTCAGCTTGCCGTTTTCGTCGATGTATTCGACATGCTCCAGCACTTTCGAGGCGCGATAGGCTGCGTCCGCGTCTTTCTCAAAATCGCCGACCTGCTTTTTAAGGTTGTCTTTCACGCCACTTTGATTGCCGAGCTGGGCGAGCAGCGGGGTGTCATCAATAATTTGCTGGGCTGAGCGGGTATCACCTTCGGGGCGTTTCTGCCCTTTACCCAACTCGTCTTTGGGTGCAGACGCTTTTTCGACGGATTTTTCCCAGGCAGCGACGGAGCTTTTTTGAGTGACCGCTGCGTCCTTTGGGGTCGTTTCTACCTTCGCTACCATGGTACTTCTCCTGATCTAATTATTACGCCTGCCCCTTTTAAAACGCGCAGGGCCGCACAACTTCCTAGGTAACTTACCCGAGGCGGTTTATTGAATAACGAGAGGGCGGCCTTAGTTGGTTGGCCGCTGGGCGTTGCTGCTGTGAAAGATGACGTGACGGAACTTAGCACGGACTTTTAGCCAATTCGCAAAGCCTTCACAACAATTCACAACGGAGAGGTTATTTCGGAACATTTATGGAGTAGGGCGGGTATTGGCAAGAGAGCCCGACGTTCAACGCGGGCTTATCGTAGAGCGCGGCAAGCTGGGTGGTGGTGCGCCGCTCCCGCCCAACAACCGTTCATCAGATTTCAATGCTGGCAGAGGCATTCTTGAGCGGAGGGTGCTTTTTGACCGGCGCGACGAACCAGGAAAAATCTCACGCGTGAGCTATTGAGCATCGCCAACATTGCCTGTAGATTTTCTCACGCGTGAGTTTTTCACAACGAGGTCAGCACCATGAAGAGCAGCTCTCCATCGAGCCCGCCAGCAGGGCCCGATCCTGATTCAGCAAGCCGCAAGGGAGAGCGCTTGAAGTCGCCCGCGAAAAAACCATCGAGCTTTTACATGAAGCAGATGCGCGCGGGCCTGGCGGCCGCCGGTTATGTGAAACACGAGACTTGGGTGCTTCCCGAAAACCGAAGCCTGCTCAAGCAAATGGAGAAACAGCTTCGCCAACCGATTCTGGCTGGCTCATTCATGTCGGAGAATTTCATGAGCGCAGGTACTAACTGGAATATCGATCGCCTCTTCACAGCGCTTCAGGCTCTTGATGAAGTGGTTTCCAACGACATTACGCTTTCTCTCGTTCAAGGCGCCGAGTCCAGCATCAAGCTGGAAATGAACGACTTCGGGGGCTTGCCGATTTACATCGCTGTGGTCGGCGAACAGATCATCGTGGACACCGTGCTGGTCGACGTCGAGTCCATCAATGACGTAACGGCTTTCAATGATGCGGTGCTGCGCAGCCGGGAGATGTTCCCGCTTTCTTCGATCGGCATCGAGTCCATGCCTAACGGCCAAGTTGTTTACAACATGTTCGGTGCGTTGAGCTCCGACTCCAGCCTGACCAACATCGTGACTGAGGTGAAAACCCTGGTCGACAACGTGCAGCGCGCCAGCGAAGCCTTCGAACGTTTCTTCAATTAAGTATCCGGGAGTATCCAATGACTCAGTCCATCTGGAGCAAATTGTTCACCGCGCTGCGTGGCGGTGCCAGCGAAGTCGGCGAATCGATCGTAGACCAACAAGCCCTGCGCATCCTCGACCAGGAAATTCGCGACGCCGACACGGCGCTGGCCAACGCCAAGCGTGAGCTGGTGAGCATCATGGCCAAGCACAAACTGGCGGCTGATCGCGTCGGTGAGTACGACGCCAAGATCAAGGACCTGGAGTCCAAGGCCATGGCCGCTATCCAGGCCAATCGTGAAGACCTGGCCATGGAAGTGGCCGAAGCCATTTCGACCCTGACCAACGAACGTGACGTCGAGCAAAAGCAGGCCACGGAGTTTGGCGGGTACGCCGACGGCATGCGCAAGGACATCACCAAAGCCGAAAGCCGGATCAAAAGCCTGCGCCAGCAAGTGGACATGGCCAAGGCGCGCGAAAGCGTACAGAAGGCCCAGGTCAGCGCGTCCATCGCCAGTGGTGGCGCCAACGGCAAGCTTGAAACCGCCGTCGGTACCCTGAATCGCTTGCAGGCCAAACAGCAGCAACGTGCCGCTGAGCTGCAAGCCCAGGATGAACTGGCTGAGGCATCCACGGGCACCGACCTGGAGCGCAAGCTACGCGACGCCGGCATCACGCCGGACACAGGCAGCGCCAATGCGATTCTGGAACGCCTGAAGCAAAAGTCGGCCGAGTAAGCCGCGCCGAAGCAAGAAGGGCAGGCTCTGCCCTTCTTTTTTTACATCGAGGTCAGGATGGATGCCCTGAAGGGTTTCAAGACAATCGCAGGCCTTGCCCTGTTGATGGTTGCGCTGCAACTGGTCAATGTGGCGACCGGTTACAGCCTCATGGCATTCGGCCTGATCCCGAGAACGGTGCAGGGGCTGCTCGGCATCCTCACCTCACCGTTTTTGCACGCGTCGTTTGCTCATCTGAGCGCAAACCTGATCGCCTTTTTGGTCCTGGGCACCTTGGTCATTGTCGAAGGAGTCCATCGGTTCATTGCCGTCAGTGCAATCATTATTTTGCTGGGCGGTTCGCTGGTCTGGCTGTTCGGTTTCAGCGGCGTACACATCGGTGCCAGCGGCTGGGTATTCGGGCTCTGGGCCTACCTGCTGTCTCGCGCCTGGTTTCATAGAAGCTGGAGCAACCTGATAACGGCCGGTGTTGTAGCGGTGCTGTATGGTGGCCTGGTCGTGGGTTTCCTGCCTCGTCAGGGGATCTCGTTCGAGGGGCACTTCTTTGGCGCGTTCGCCGGGTTTATTGCAGCCAAGGTACTTCTATCCTCGCCGCGCAGCAGGTTTAATGCCGGGTGAACGCGCTTGAGCCTCCGCACGCCGAGGCGATCTTGTCATTCGCAATCAAATACCCAGGGAGTCAGGGGCCAAATGTCGATGTTTCTTTTGTTGCGCCTGCGCGCCGCCTCCCTCTTTCCCCGCTTCTGCATCGCCTCCGCTCGCCTCAAGGAAATCTCCAATGGGATGGTTTAAACAATTGATGGGGCTTGAGGCCCCGAAAGCGAATACTGCGCCGCAATGGACAGCCGGCAACACCCAGCCGGCCACCGGGCCACTAGGCCTGGCACCCGGCAAAGGCGTGATGTTCGACGCGAGCCTGAAATTGTTGCTCGATGAAAAAACCACGGTGGTGATCCCCGGCTCCCAGGAAATCTGGGCCAACGGCACCGTAGACCTCGGCCAGTCGACCTGGCTGTCGCGCTATTACATGAACGACGAAGATTACTGGCTGCAGGTGCACACCACCGGCGAGATCGCCGGGCAGGTCGAGTCGGTGATCCTGTTCAACTACCTCAGTGTCGTCACCATCAGCAGTGAAGCGGAACTGCGTCGACTGGCCGGGCCACAGAGTCTGATCGGGCTGCCGACCTACACCCACAACGGCGTCGAATACGCCCGTGTGTGGGGCAGCGAGGCTGGCCAGACAGAGCTGGTGGCAATGACCGAACAGGTTGTAAACCCCGAGGACGCCTACAGCGTCGAGCACCGTTCGATGCTGTACGCCCGCGACACCGGTCTGACTGATCGTCGCGAGTTTCTGCTGTTTTCCGTCGAAGAAGACGCAGAGGGCACCGTCAGCCTGAGTACGTCGCTGGGCATTTCGCTGTACACAACTGACCTGACTACGCTTTAAAAAAAGGAAAACCCCATGCTGGAAGCGCTCTCTATCTCTCTGAACAAAGCCGCTGTGTTTGGCTTTGTCACCTACATCCTCGGTGCGGCTGTGCTGTTCGCACTGTTCCAGTTCATCTACACCCGCATCACGCCGCACAAGGAGTTCGAACTGATCCGCGCGGGCAACATGTCGGCTGCGGTCGCGCTGGGCGGTGCCATCATCGGCTTCGCCATTCCGGCCAGCAACGTGATTGCCTACTCGATCAGCCTCCTCGACTTCGTCGTTTGGGCGGTGATCGCCGCCGTCGTCCAACTGTTGGCGTTTCTGCTGACCAGCCTGGTGCTCAAAGGCACGTCCGAGCGCATCAAGAATGGCGAACTCGCCGCCGGTATCTACGTGGCCGCCGTGTCCATCAGCGTCGGCATGTTGAATGCCGCGTGCATGACGCCTACCCAGAACTGATCGCGCACGGAGCTCCCGATGAAACGAAGCAAGTACGTCCAGTTGTCGCTGGCAGCGTCGGTCGCGATGGCGATATCCGGCTGCGGGCCGACCGAAAAAACCTACGATTTGCAGAAGAAGTACAACTTCCAGTCGGTTCAGCAATGCGCCGATGAAAAACTGCCGGTGGATGTGTGCTCGGACGCCTACATGACGGCCATGGCCGAGCATCGGCGCATTGCCCCGGTGTACGACAGCCAAGCCGATTGCGATGCCGACTTTGTCGCCAACTGGTGTCAGCAGGATTCCAACGGCAAGTTCATCCCCAAACTGGGCGGTTTCGAACTGACCGCCGCCGGCCAGGTGACGCAATCCCAGGTCGATGCGGCCAACGCTCAAGCCGGCGGCGCCCAAGCGAACAGTGGCGGCTCAGGCTTCTCCACCAGCAGCCTGCTCACCGGCCTGCTGATCGGCAACATGCTCAGCAACAATCGCAACAGCTACCGCTCCGAGCCGGTCTACCGCTACCGCGATGATCGCGGCGATTACGGCTCTTCGACGCTCAACCAGCGGGTCTCGAATGGGGCGACGTTTGGCCGGTCCAACCAGGCCAGGTACGGCAGCAGCAACTACACCAACACGCTGCGCTCCTCCAGCAAGCCGGTGTCCGTGGCGTCCTCGACCTCCCGTGGCGGCTTTGGCAGCAAAGCCAGCGCCCGCAGCGGCTGGGGCGGCGGCGGGTCGAGCAGTTAAGGAAACCGGGCCATGAAAAAGATCCACTGCGCAGAGCGTCATGACTGGAAACAGACCGCCGACAGCCTCGGCTTTCTGTTCCACACCATCGACGACGAACCCTACTGGGACGAGAGCGCCTACTACCAGTTCACGCTCAAGCAAATCGAGCGCGACCTCGAAGACCCGACCACCGAGATCCATGACATGTGCATGGACCTCGTGGCCCGTGTAGTGCAGAGCGAAGAGCTGCTGGAACGGCTGAGCATTCCCGCGTCGTTCTTCGACATGATCCGAACCTCATGGCTCGAAGGCCACCCGCACCTGTACGGGCGCATGGACTTCTCCTACAACGGCACCGGGCCCGCCAAGCTGCTGGAACTCAACTACGACACACCGACCAGCCTCTACGAGGCGGCGGCGTTTCAATGGGGCTGGCTGGAACAATGCATCGAACGCGGCCTGCTGCCCAAGCATGCCGACCAGTTCAACAGCATCGACACCAAACTGCACCAGGCCTTCGCCCAATTGCAGGTCAACCAGCCGTTCTACTTCGCCTCGATGAAAGACTCGGTCGAAGACAAGGGCACCACGGACTACCTGCGCCTGGTCGCGGAAAAAGTCTGCATCGAATCGCGCCACATCGACATCGAAGACATCGGCCTGACCAGTGATGGCCGTTTCGTCGACCTCGAAGATCGCTGGATCCCGCACCTGTTCAAACTGCACGCCTGGGAATTCATCTTCCACGAGCCCTTCGGCGCCGCGATTGCCGAGTGCGATACACAGTTCTTCGAGCCCGCCTGGAAATCCATCCTCTCCAACAAAGGCGTCCTGCCGCTGCTGTGGGAATTCAACAAAGGCCACCCCAACCTGCTCGCGTCCCACCTGGATACCGACCCCGGCAAAGCCGTGCCAAAGGGCTGGGTGCGCAAACCGTTCTTCTCCCGCGAAGGCGCCAACATCGAACTGCAAACCGCCGACGGCCTGATCGTAAAAGAAGACGGCCCCTACACCGACGCGCCGTTCATCCTCCAGGAATTCGCGCCGCTGCCGCGCTTTGGCGACAGCTACACGCTGATCGGGTCCTGGGTGATTGGCGATCAAGCGGCGGGGATTGGCGTGCGAGAAGACAATAGCTTGATCACCAAAGACTCAAGCCGGTTCTTGCCGCACCTGATCCTCGACTGAGTAAGGGCAAACAGCGCCTCTGTGGTGAGCGGGTCTGCACCAATACTCAAGGCAGCGAAGATCAAATGTGGGAGCGGGCTTGCCCGCGAAGACGGTGTATCAGTCACCGAATATATCGACTGATTCACCATCATCGCGGGCAAGCCCGCTCCCACAGGTTTTTGGGGAAATCCCCTCAACCTCAGCCCTGGCGCGCCGTCACCGCCGCATACCCATTCATCAAATTCCGGTAGTTAGGAATCCGCTGGGACAACAAATTCCCCAACCCTTCCATGTCATTGCGCCAGTCGCCCTGCAACTCACACGCCACCGAAAACCAATTCATCAACTGCGCACCGGCCTGCGTCATCCGGCTCCACGCCGCCTGCTGCACCGTGGTATTGAACGTGCCCGACGCATCCGTCACCACAAACACCTCAAACCCCTCCGCCAGCGCCGACAACGTCGGGAACGCCACACACACATCCGTCACCACACCCGCAATGATGATCTGCTTGCGCCCAGTCGCCTTGACCGCCTTAACGAAATCCTCGTTATCCCACGCATTAATCTGACCCGGGCGAGCGATATAGGGCGCCTCCGGGAACATCTCCTTCAGCTCCGGCACCAACGGGCCGTTAGGGCCTTGCTCGAAACTGGTGGTAAGGATCGTCGGCAGGTTGAAGAACTTCGCCAGGTCGGCCAGGGCCAGCACGTTGTTCTTGAACTCGTTGGGGGAGAAGTCCTGCACCAGCGAGATCAGGCCGGTTTGGTGGTCGACCAGCAGAACTACGGCGTCGTCTTTGTTCAAGCGGCTGAGGGTTGGAGTGCTCATGGTTGAAATCCTTTTTTTAGTTGGGTTGGTTTGGCGTTGCGTTCAACATGGGCACAGATTAATGGGTGGGGCGTGGGGGATAAATCAGGTGGGAGGGGTAATACTGTCAACTCAAAGGTGACAATGGTTTAAGGGCCAGCAGTACCGGTCCCTTTCATTTGCAGGACGTTTCCTAGAGAATCCCAGCGGCTTGCGCCAGCAAAATCCCGCGACTAGGCTGCGGACCGTCACGGCATTTTCAGTGATCGGGTTTAGTCGCCCGGATTCGATTGGCGCATAAGCAATTCATGAGTCAGGCCTCCCTCCGCCTGCATCTTATGGTGGCTGTGCGCAGGGCACCTTCGGGTGCGCCGGGTTCCCAATCGACCGGTCGACTAACCTGCGTACAGCTGCCGCCTTTCGTTTAGTCGCGGGTAGTGGCAGCTCCAAATTATCGATTGGAGTTTTGCTATGGATAACGTTTTTTCGGATTTGCCATCATCGGCTGCGACTAAGCCATTTACTGTTAACGAAGAGCTGAGCTTTGAAGATGCCTGGGTGCGTGTTGCGGAGTTGCTGCAGTGTGCGGTGGCCACGTCGCAGGCGCTGGGTGAACCGCTGGGCGCGCCGCATCGGGCGGTGATGCATTTGGTGGAGATGGCGAAGATGGTGGCGGATCGGGCTGTGGAGTGTTTGCAACCGAGGTGATACGAGGCGCTTGCTTCATGTAACTGAAGCAAGCGCAAACGAGCTATCAATCTTGGCTTTGATTTGTAAGTCGGCCCGCAAAGTACTGAGCAGTTTCAGGATCTGTGCAGTAGAGATAGCAGCCCTTCATTCCTCGAGTCATCAAGGTCCGGTACGTGTTCTTGATGATCAAGTCCGTTTCCCGTTTGGCCAGTTCGGGTTGCTCCTTCATCATCTTTTTCCAGCCTCGAATGGATTTGTCGTTCTTATCTCTTGCAAGGGCAGAGGTGAGAACGCGTCCATCACGTACGATGAGATCCGGCCCGATAATCACACCGATGTAATCGACTTCCAGACCTTGGCAAGTATGGATACAGCCGACCTGATCAACCGAATTCTCCGCGATGATCCACAAGCTGCCATCCTGATCCAGATTCCATTGGCGTTTGTAGTCGCTGCCTATAACAATGTCGAACTCTCGAGCATCTTTCTTGCTGCGCCACGGCCAGCAATAACCGGCTACCACTCGGGCTTTGTTGCCGTGGTTTTTTTGCTCGATGGCCGCATGCATGGCTTGAGGTGTGTCGAATATTTTGAATTCATACTCGCTGTTATCGAGCAGTGGGTTGGCGGTTGCACGGATATCAAGCACGTCATCCAGCCACGCCAGATAGCAGTCAGAGCCACTGCAACGGAACTGTGATGACAGCGTGTATTCTTCGACATCCGCCCCTTTGGCTTTTGCAAAGGCGCGGATGGCTTGTTTGCTGCCAATGTCATTCAGGGTGACTCGTTGATCTTCATCGATGAAAAAGACTGAGCACTTGGCCGACTCGATTAATTCCTTGATTTGGTTTTCACCCAAATTTGCGTAAAGCCCGCTTTTTTCGTTCAGCCGGTGGGCCTCGTCGACGATGAGCGAATCAAAGGTGTTGGGGACAGTATCGATGAAGGCGCCTGAGCCTGAGAATAGATTCGAGAAGTGACTACGTTTGACCGTACCCACCAATTTGCTTTCATAAACTTTTCTCGGCGCAGCGTTCTTTGATACGTACTTGCTGAGTAATCCAAGGCTTGTAAGCCTCACGAGCAAGTTGATTGCCAGGACTGTTTTTCCTGTCCCTGGGCCGCCCTCGATGATAATCACCTTCGGCGCAGCCTCAGAAGCGGTGCTGGCCGCTGCAAGTGCGGATTCAAACGTCGCTTTTTGATCGTCGATCAATATAAATTCTGGCTGGCCTTTCAGAAGTCCTTTAAGTGCGTCAGCCAAAGCCTTCGACGGGCGAATTTTTCCGTTGGAAAGCTCATAGAGTATTTCCTTGTTGTCGCCGTGAAGGATGTGTGTCTTGAGAAAGGCGCGCAGCTTTTCCAGCTCATCCGGTCCTTTGAGGAAGAGCGGAGCTTTGCTTATGTACGCCTCGTAATGCGCCGAATTTATGACCCCATCACTGACATAGTTGTGAAGATAAGCGCAGGGGCGGACCTCAATGCTTTTGTCATAGACCGCCTCGTTGAAGCCTTCCAGCAATGCGGCGTACGACCAGACTTGGTAAGAAGGATGGATGGTTTCCACTATTCCGCCACCCAAGGCGGTTTTGACGATTGCGTCCTTAGTGGTCGCTGTCGATTTACTCCACTGCTTTAACTCAATCAGGACGGCGTTCTTACCTTGATTTGCATCCCTGCCAGTCATCAAAAAATCGATACGCTTAGAGGATTGGGGAATGTGCAGTTCAATAGCCAATCCGGCGTCATTCGGCAGTTCCTCATCTCGGAGCACCTTCGCCATGTACGTCAGCGAGCCCTGCCAGGATTTTATCTCCGATGCCCCAACGCGCTTGCCCGTGGCTTCTTTGTAGTGCCTGAGAATGACCTCTTCGATGTCGTCGTTATCGTTGTCTTTGAGGAATTGCTGTTTGGTCGCAGCGTAAACGATCACGAGAAATCCTTAGCGCGTGGTATGTCAGAGTTGGTCGTATTTTTTGCTGGAGCTCTTGGCTTTATCGACTGGGTACTTCAATCCGTTAATCGCGAGTTTGCTTTTGGTGGCTTCGTTCAGATCGACACCCAACACACTGGCCAGGCGGACCAAGTACATAAGGACGTCTGCGAGTTCGTCTTTTACGGCTTGTGCCGTTTCAGGACGCTTTGCCGCTTGCACGGAGTCGGCCTCACTCATCCATTGGAAAATCTCGCAGAGTTCGCCCACTTCACCCGTCAGCGCCAGTAGAAGGTTCTTTGGAGAGTGGAATTGTCGCCAGTCACGATCATCAGCAAAGCGCTGCAATGAAGCAGAAAGATTTTCAACGTTTACCAGGTGCTCGGATGTGCTACCTACTTTGCTCACAGGCTGGCCTCTTGATCGCCGATGGTTATCGCATCCGTAAATGGATTTGGAAAACTAGACGGGGATTGTAAGAGAATTCTTTCTTGCTGTGAGTTTTTTGCGATCTGGCCTTGAGGTCAGTTTTTCGGAGAGCCATTCAGGCTTTTGAGAATGAGGTTACGCGTAAGCCAATCTGATTTAGCTGCGTGTGCTGATCGAGAATTCCAGGCAATAAAAAGCCGGCTTGTGGCCGGCTTCTCGGGGACTGCCTCAGCTTGTTTTTGACAAACCTCACCAGCCTTCAAATCGCTCAGCCCACATCACGTCGGGCTGAATAGTAGGGGCATCAGCGGGAACTCCTCCGCATCGCCAGGCAGGATAGATAGCGCAAAGCCATCCCCTGCCAAATGTGCGGCGGATGATACCCACATTCACCTCAAATGCCTACCTCCGGGTCCGATTTAGAGCCTTCCCAGCCCAGCAGGTGTTCGTCCAGCGGCACCGGTCGGCGGTTGTTGAGGGTGGACCACCAGAATACCCAGCCCACGATCTGAAAGTTCTGTTCGAAGCGTTGCTCGTGGGTGAGGTATTCGTCGGGGTGTTCGCTGGCGTTGTGGCTGCGCATGCGCAGGCCGCCGCCGGGGCGGTTGTAGAGGTATTTGATGCGCAGCATGCCGTCGTGTTCGACGGCGTAGATTTCGCCGTCGGTGATTTGGCTGCGGCCGCGGTCGATGGCGAGGGTGGCGCCTTGCTGGATGATGTCGATCATGCTGTTGTCGACCATGTAGGCGCCTATGGCGCGGTCGGGGTTTACGTTGAGGGTTTCCAGAGTGTGCAGGGAGACGCGGATGCGCTCGGTGGAGGTGAAGGTGGGGTGGAGGGCAATCTCCACGTCGATTTTTTCCGGGAGGCGGGTGGGGCCGGTGAGGTACTTGCCGCTGTCTTCGCGGGTAGGCAGTCCTTTGGTGGTACCGGGGCCTTCCAGCAGGAAGTTGGCCGGTGGGTGTTTGAGGCCTTCGCCGGTGCGCAGCCAACGGCTGGAGACGCAGAGCAGTTCTGCGATCTCGTTGAGTCGGCCCATGGGCACGCCGCGTTTGAACCAGTTGTTCACGTGTTGAGGCGTGACGCCGCGGTTTTTGGCGAAGTCGGAGGCGGAAAGATGAACTTCCCGTAATAACGCTTTTAGTCGATCACCTGATGTATTCATAAACGCAGAGTTTACTGGCCGAAAAAAGACATCAAATAAACTATGCGTTGAATTGCGCGTGTAGGGATTTACTTAGTTGTAGGTCGATATGTCAGTGTCTTAATGCTGTTAAACATGGCGCATTAAACATTGCACTTGGAGTTTAATTTTTCCCACAAAAAAAGCCCCGAATAGTCGGGGCTTTTTTGATTGCCGGGGCAATGAGGAGCGGGTGTCAGCCTTTGTAGGCAGCCACCGACTTCATGATCTCGGCGCGGGCGGCGTCTGCGTTGCCCCAACCGTCGATCTTCACCCATTTGCCTTTTTCGAGGTCTTTGTAGTTCTCGAAGAAGTGCTTGATCTGTTCCAGCAGCAGTGGCGGCAGGTCGGTGTATTCCTTCACGTCCACGTACAGCTGGGACAGCTTGTCGTGGGGTACCGCGATAACTTTGGCATCGCCGCCGCCGTCGTCGGTCATGTTCAGGATGCCGACTGGGCGCGCGCGGATAACCGAGCCTGGGGTAACCGGGTAAGGGGTTACGACCAGCACGTCGAGGGGGTCACCATCGTCAGCCAGGGTGTTGGGGATGAAACCGTAGTTGGCCGGGTAGAACATTGGGGTGGCCATGAAACGGTCAACGAACAGGCAGTCGCTGTCTTTGTCGATTTCGTATTTGATCGGCGCGTGGTTGGCCGGAATTTCGATGGCGACGTAGATGTCGTTCGGCAGGTCTTTGCCAGCCGGAATCTTGCTGTAGCTCATTGGGCGTTGCCCCCGTAGTTGGCCATGGAACATGGCCGGATTGGCCTAAAAGTGGCGGCGATTATAGGCATATTCTGACGCCGATGCCATGCGTCAGACGTCGTACGGCGCGTGGCGTTCCGTCTGATAGCGCGCGTCGCTGGCTTGCAGTTGGTGCAGGCGGGCCAGGGGATCCTGGCGATAGAAGCGGCTCAGTTGCGCGTACACCTGTGGATAAGTGCTGACCAGTAAATCCGGGGCGCTGAAAAAATATTCGCTGGTGACGGCAAAGAACTCCGCCGGGTTTTCGGCGGCGTAGGGGTCGATCTCGGTGTCGGCGTCCGGGTGGGCGTCCAGCTGGCGATTGAGGTCATCAAAGGCGCTTTGCATCACGCTGGCCCATTCCTGCACGCGCATGTCATGGTGCAGCGGCGGCAGGCCGTTGGCGTCGCCGTTGAGCATGTCGAGTTTGTGCGCCAGCTCGTGGATCACCAGGTTGTAGCCTTCCCACTGGCCGCTGGCCAGGACGCCAGGCCAGGCGAGAATCACCGGGCCTTGCTGCCAGGCTTCGCCGCTGTGTTCGCCGTCCCACTCATGCTCCACGCCGCTGGCGTCGCGATGGCGTTGCGGGCTGACGAAGTCGTCGGGGTACAGCACGATTTCGTGGAAGCCCTGGTACCAGTCGAGGTCGCCCAGGTTCATCAACGGCAATTGCGCCTGGGCGGCAAGCAGCAGGCGCTGTTCCTGGTGCAGCTCGACGCCGGGCAGGGCGGTGAGGTGTTTTTCGGCGAGAAAGACTACGCAGGCTTCGCGCAGCCACTGGTCTTGCTCGGCGCTGATACCGTCGAGAAAGCTCAGGTGGTGGCGCACCCGTTGCCAGGTGTCATCGGCAATCGGGTGCTTGGCCAGCAGGCGCCGGCGACGCCAGGCGCTGAGGGACCACATCGCAGGTTACTGCGGTTTGGCTTCGGAGGACGAGCGGCCAAAGCGACTGCGGAACACACCGATGATCATCGGGATCAGCGACAGCAGGATGATAAAGACCACCAGCAGCGACAGGTTCTTCTTGATGAACGGCACATTGCCGAAGAAGTAACCCAGGGTCACCAGGCCGCCGACCCACAGCACGGTGCCGAACACGCTGAACCCGAAGAAGCGCGGGTAAGGCATTTTGGCGATGCCGGCGACAAAGGGCGCGAAGGTACGCAGAATCGGCAGGAAGCGCGCCAGGGTCACGGTTTTACCGCCGTGCTTGTCGTAGAACTCGTGGGTTTTTTGCAGGTAGTCGCGGCGGAAGATTTTCGAGTTCGGGTTGCTGAACAAGCGTTCTCCCACTGTTCGCCCGATTACGTAGTTGGTGCTGTCACCCAGGATGGCCGCCAGCATCAGCAAGCCGCCCAACAGGATCGGGTCCATGCCGCCACCTGCCGCGATAGCGCCAGCGATGAACAGCAAGGAATCGCCGGGCAGGAATGGCATGACCACCAAGCCGGTTTCGCAAAAGATAACCAGGAACAGAATGGCGTAGATCCACACTCCGTAGTTTCTCACCAGCATGTCGAGGTAAACGTCGAGATGCAGGATAAGGTCGAGCGGGTTGAAATCCATGGATGGCACCTGTGTGAATGGCCCGGCTCAGCAGGCCAGTGCGGGGTCTACGGGTAAGTAAGGCTACAAGTGTATGCCGTATTTCTTACAACCCTGAAAGGTCCGCATTATACGTATTGAGAGGTGAAAAGCGTGTGGGTTTTGTAGCGGGGCATGTCGCAGGTACTTCCGATCTAGATTGATCCAAATGTGGGAGCGGGTCGTCTGTGGCGAGCGGGCTTACCGTGGCGAGCGGGCTTGCCCCGCGTTGGGCTGCGAAGCGGCCCCCGAGAAGTTCTGCATTCCTTCAGGTATAACTCGGCGCCTGGTTTTGGGGCTGCTGCGCAGCCCAACGCGGGGCAAGCCCGCTCGCCACAGGAAGCTCACTTGCCGCATTAGGAGGCCAAAGCCATTCGGCGTTATCAGTCTTCGCTGATCGGTAACACGTAGTTCTTGAACTCCGTATCTTCGCGAAAGCCAATCGACTCGTAGGTCTTCTGCGCCACTTCATTGTCACTGCTGGTCGACACCCGCAGCCGCACCGCCTGGGTTTCCTTGGCCATTTTCTTGGCCGTGCGCATCAGGTTGTCCGCCACCAATTGCCGGCGCGCATCTTCGGCCACGTAGATGTCATTGAGGATCCACACGCGTTTAAGCGACAGCGACGAAAAGCTCGGGTACAGCTGACAAAAACCCAGCAGTCGCTTGTCATCATCGTCGGCCAGGGCCAGGTAGATCACCGACTCCTTGCGGCGCAGGCGTTTTTCCAGAAACGCCCGCGATGAGTCGGGGAACGGCAGCGCGCCATAGAACTCGCGGTATTTGACGAACAACGGGGTCAACAGGTCCAAGTGTTCCAGGGTCGCTTGAGTAATCCGCATGCCAGGCCTCAACTTCCAAATGGGGGATGACCACACAAGCGGCCGTGACCGGATGCTGCCTAATGGCGCAAAAAAGCGCAATCGTGCGGCTATCGGTCATTCCGGCGGGCTGAGCAGGAAATTGCCTTTCATCAGGTCAGGATCATCCGACTCGATGGTCTGTACCTGTGCCTCGTCCTTGAGGTTGACACCCGACAGCTGCCGGCGACACGCCTCTTTCATCAAGTAAAGCAGGCGATGCGCGGCCATGCCGTAGCTCAGGCCTTCCAGGCGCACGTTGGAAATGCAGTTGCGATAAGCATCGGTGAGCCCGACCTTGGGGTTGTAGGTGAAATACAACCCCAGGCTGTCCGGCGAGCTGAGCCCCGGCCGCTCGCCGATCAGAATCACCACCATCTTGGCGCCCAGCAACTGGCCGATTTCATCGGCCACCGCCACGCGCCCCTGTTCCACCAGGATGACTGGCGACAAGGACCACCCTTCGGCGTGAGTCTGTTCTTCCATGCGTGTCAGAAACGGCAACGTGTGTTTATGCACGGCCAGCGCCGACAGCCCATCGGCCACCACCACGGCCAGGTCCACACCGCCAGGGTTCGCGGCGGCGTAGTCGCGCAAGCTCTGCGCCGACTCATCACTGAGGCGTCGCCCCAGGTCCGGGCGTTGCAAATACATATGTCGGTCAACGGCGGCACTGTGCAGCAGCAAGCTCTCACGGCCGCGCTCGGCCATTTGGCTGCTCAGGCCTTCATGGTCAAAAGGCAGGTGCACCGCATCGCGCGCCTGGGCGTGGGCGAATTGGAAGTCCAGCTGCGCACTGGTGGGAATGCTGGTGCCGGTGCGGCCCAGGGCGATGCGCGCCGGGGTCAGGCGGCGCAGTTCCAGCCACGGGTTGTCAGGCAGTTCTACTTGCACAGGCGGCTCCTTCATCCCAATTGCTTCAAGGCGTGGCGAAACGCCGGTGGCAGGCTGTTGCCGAAGTGCACCTTGCCGTCGGCTTGCGTGAAGATGCCCATCTTGGCCAACCACTGTTCAAACTCCGGCGCCGGTTTTAAACCCAATGTTTGTCGGGCGTACAACGCGTCGTGAAACGAGGTGGTCTGGTAGTTGAGCATGATGTCGTCGGAGCCGGGGATGCCCATGATGAAGTTGATCCCGGCCACGCCCAGCAGGGTCAGCAGGGTGTCCATGTCATCCTGGTCGGCCTCGGCGTGGTTGGTGTAGCAGATGTCGCAACCCATCGGCACGCCGAGCAGCTTGCCGCAGAAGTGGTCTTCCAGGCCGGCGCGAATGATCTGCTTGCCGTTGTACAGGTACTCCGGGCCGATAAAACCTACGACGGTGTTGACCAAAAACGGCTTGAAATGCCGCGCAACGGCGTAGGCGCGGGTCTCACAGGTTTGCTGGTCGACGCCAAAGTGCGCGTTGGCCGACAAGGCGCTGCCCTGGCCGGTTTCGAAGTACATCAGGTTCTGGCCCAAGGTGCCGCGGTTCAGGCTCAAACCTGCCTCGTAACCCTCCTGCAGCACGCTCAGGCTGATGCCGAAACTGGCGTTGGCCGCTTCGGTGCCGGCAATCGACTGGAACACCAGGTCCAGCGGCACGCCCCGGTTGATAGCCTCGATGGACGTGGTCACGTGAGTCAGCACGCAGGCCTGGGTGGGGATTTCGTAGCGCTGGATGATCGCATCAAGCATCTCAAGCATGGCGCAGATCGAGGCGATGCTGTCGGTGGCCGGGTTGATGCCGATCATGGCGTCGCCGTTGCCGTAGAGCAGGCCGTCGAGAATGCTCGCGGCGATGCCCGCCGGCTCGTCCGTCGGGTGGTTGGGCTGCAGGCGCGTCGACAGGCGCCCGCGCAGGCCCATGGTGCCGCGAAACTGAGTGACCACGCGGATCTTTTGCGCAACCAACACCAAGTCCTGCACGCGCATGATCTTGGAGACGGCGGCGGCCATTTCCGGTGTCAGCCCCGGCGCCAATGCGCGTAGGGCGTGTTCGTCGGCCGCGTCACTGAGCAGCCAGTCGCGCAGGCCGCCGACGGTGAGGTGGCTGACCACGCTAAACGCCTGTTTATCGTGGGTGTCGATAATCAGCCGGGTGACTTCGTCGCTTTCGTAGGGGATCAGCACTTCTTCGAGGAAGTGCTTCAACGGGATGTTCGCCAACGCCATCTGCGCCGCCACGCGTTCGCCGTCGTTCTGCGCGGCCACGCCGGCCAGGAAGTCCCCGGAACGCGCCGGGCTGGCCTTGGCCATCACGTCCTTGAGGCTGTTGAAGCGGTAGGTCTGTGCACCCACCGCGTGGGAAAAGCTTGCCATACAGTGTCTCCTTGGCGACGCGGGCCAGCTGCCCGCGTCGAGGTTTACGGCATTCAGTGCAAGGCGGCCTCTGCGGCCTGGATCGCGGCGAATTCTTCTTCGGGCGTGCCTGCTACCAAGTGATGCCGGCTGTAGAAAGCAAAGTAAGCAATTAATACTCCATAGATGATCGCGGCGCCAATCACCACCCGCGGATCCACCAGAAAGCCCGCCACTACGGCCACGCAGGCCAGTACCAGCGCGACACCAGAGGTGAAAATGCCGCCCGGCGTGCGGTACGGACGGTCCATTTTGGGGCGGCGGATGCGCAGGGTGATGTGCGCGGCCATCATCAGTACGTAGGAAATGGTCGCGCCGAAGACCGCCACCAAAATCAGCAAATCACCCTGGCCGGTCAGCGACAGGCCAAAACCGATGATGCCCGGGATCACCAGCGCCAGCACCGGCGCCTTGCTTTTGTTGGTTTGCGACAGCTTGCGCGGCAAGTAACCGGCGCGGGACAAGGCGAAGATCTGCCGCGAATAGGCGTAGATGATCGAGAAAAAGCTCGCGATCAGCCCGGCCAAGCCAACCAGGTTGACGAAGCTGCCCATCCAGGTCGAACCGCCGTAGGACAGTGCCAGCGCCTCAACCAACGGGTTGCCCGACTTGATCAGCGCGTAAGTGCCGGCGCCGCCGGGTGCGATGACCAGAATCAACAGGGCAAAACTGGTCAGCACCACAATGGCGCCGATCAAGCCACGAGGCAGGTCACGCTTGGGGTTCTTGGTTTCTTCGGCAGCCAGCGGCACGCCTTCGACGGCGAGGAAAAACCAGATCGCATAGGGAATCGCCGCCCAGACGCCGACGTACCCGAACGGCAAGAAAGTGCTGGCGCCTTTGGCCTCGGTCACGGGGATGTCCAGCAGGTTCGCAATGTTGAAGTGCGGCACCATCGACACCAGGAACACGCCCAAGGCAATCGCCGCTACAGCGGTAATCACAAACATCAGCTTCAAGGCTTCGCCCACGCCGAAGATGTGGATGCCGATAAAGATGATGTAGAACGCCAGGTAAATCATCCAGCCGCCAATGCCGAACAGTGACTCGCAATAAGCGCCGATAAACACCGCGATGGCCGCGGGGGCGATGGCGTATTCGATCAGGATCGCGGTGCCGGTAAGGAAGCCGCCCCAGGGGCCAAAGGCGCTGCGGGCAAAGCCGTAGCCGCCGCCGGCGGTGGGGATCATGGAAGACAGTTCGGCCAGCGAGAAGCACATGCACAGGTACATGGTGGCCATCAGCAAGGTGGCGAGGAACATGCCGCCCCAGCCACCTTGGGCCAGGCCGAAGTTCCAGCCGGCGTAGTCACCGGAGATCACATAGGCAACGCCAAGGCCGACCAACAGCACCCAGCCGGCGGCGCCTTTTTTAAGTTCGCGTTGTTGGAAGTAGTCGGTGCCGACTTTTTCGAAGTCGACGGAAGAGCCAGTGGGTTCGCTAGGCATGGGAAAGTACCGTCCATTCTTATTGTTTTAACTCGGCCTCTTTGTGCCGAATGCGAGTTGCGAGTACTTGCGTAGATCTAATGTGGGAGCTGGCTTGCCTGCGATAGCATCAACGAGCTGTGCCTGACACACCGAGGTGCCTGCATCGCAGGCAAGCCAGCTCCCACACTTGATTGCATGTCAAGTTGAGAGCTGGTCGCCTGTTACAGGTTTAAGTTAGAAGAAACCCAACGGATTAATGTCGTAGCTCACCAGCAAGTTCTTGGTCTGCTGGTAGTGATCCAACATCATCTTGTGCGTCTCACGGCCCACACCGGACTTTTTGTAACCGCCGAACGCGGCGTGCGCCGGGTACAGGTGGTAGCAGTTGGTCCATACGCGGCCGGCCTTGATCGCGCGGCCCATGCGGTAGGCGCGGTTGATGTCGCGGGTCCACACACCGGCGCCCAGGCCGAACTCGGTGTCGTTGGCAATTGCCAGGGCTTCGGCTTCGTCCTTGAAGGTGGTGATGCTCACCACCGGGCCGAAGATTTCTTCCTGGAACACGCGCATTTCGTTGGTGCCCTTAAGCAGGGTCGGCTGGATGTAATACCCGCCGGCCATGTCGCCGCTGAGCTTCTCGACCTTGCCGCCGGTGAGCAATTGCGCGCCTTCGCCCTTGGCGATTTCCAGGTAGGACAGGATCTTGTCGAACTGCTGCTCGGACGCCTGGGCGCCGACCATGGTGTCAGTGTCCAGCGGGTCGCCGCGTTTGATCTGCTCGATCTTTTTCATCACCACTTTCATGAAGTCGTCGTAGATCGACTCTTCCACCAGCGCGCGCGATGGGCAGGTGCACACTTCGCCCTGGTTGAAAAACGCCAGCACGAGGCCTTCGGCGGCCTTTTCGATAAACGACGGTTCGGCTTTCATGATGTCGGCGAAGAAGATGTTCGGCGACTTGCCGCCCAGCTCAACGGTGGACGGAATAATGTTCTCGGCCGCCGCGTGCATGATGTGCGAGCCCACCGGGGTCGAGCCGGTAAAGGCGATCTTGGCGATGCGTTTGCTGGTGGCCAGGGCTTCGCCGGCTTCTTTGCCGTAACCGTGCACCACGTTCAGCACGCCTGGCGGCAGCAGGTCGCCGATCAGTTCCATCAGCACGTTGATGCCCAGCGGTGTTTGCTCGGCGGGCTTGAGCACCACGCAGTTACCGGCAGCCAGGGCCGGGGCGAGTTTCCACGCGGCCATCAGCAGTGGGAAGTTCCACGGGATGATCTGGCCGACCACGCCCAGCGGTTCGTGGAAGTGATACGAGGCGGTCAGTTCGTTGATTTCGGCGCTGGTGCCTTCCTGCGCGCGGATGCAGCCGGCGAAGTAGCGGAAATGGTCGGCCGCCAGTGGGATGTCGGCGTTGAGGGTTTCACGCACGGCTTTGCCGTTGTCCCAGGTTTCGGTGATGGCCAGCAGTTCGAGGTTCTGTTCGATGCGGTCGGCGATTTTCAGCAGCACCAGCGAGCGGTCCTGAGCCGAGGTCTTGCCCCAGGCATCCGCGGCGGCGTGGGCGGCGTCGAGGGCTTTGTCGATGTCTTTGGCCGTGGAGCGCGGGAAGTCGGCGATGGGCTTGCCGTTGACTGGCGAGGTGTTGGTGAAGTAGTTGCCATCCACCGGCGCGACGAATTCGCCGCCGATGTAGTTACCGTACTTGGCCTTGAACGAAACAATCGCGCCTTCAGTACCGGGATGTGCATAACGCATGGTGGGTATCTCCTGACTTTTATGTTTATTGGAGTACAGCGGTGTTGCGCTTGATAAAGCGTAGAGCAAAGGTCGGGCCACTGCTTTGCAGGCCAGGTAAATCAAGGGCTTGAGGTTTAGTGCAAGGCGTTGCTGTGACAGGGCTGGTACAGGTGGGGTGACAGTGTGTGCCACAAACGGTACAGCCAGTGACCGGCGGGTCTGCCCGGGATTGCAATGCCTGGGTGGCTGGGGGATGCTGGCTGTTCTCACGCAGAGAGAATAATAAGAACATGCAAAACGATCATTTCAGTCGCCATGCCCAGCAAGTCCTCACCGTCACCCGTGGGCAGGACCTTGCCCAAGGCCCCGGCAGCGACCCGTCCATCGCCCGCTCCTGGCTGCGCTGCCTGGAGGATTATCACCTCGACCCCGCGTTGAGCATCGCCCCCACCGTGCTCGAACATGGCCGCCTGCTGGAAAGCCGCGAACGCCTGCAGCAGGTGCTGCACATTGCCGGCAGCGAAATGAACAGCCTGCATCAGCAGCTTTCCGGCGCCGGCCATGCGGTATTGCTCACCGATGCGCGTGGGGTGATTCTCAACTGTGTGACAGCACCTTCGGAACGCAAGATTTTCGAGCGCGCCGGGCTGTGGTTGGGCGCCGACTGGAGTGAGGCGTGCGAAGGCACCAACGGCATCGGCACCTGCCTGGTGGAGCGCCAGTCCCTGACCATTCACCGCGATGAGCATTTTCGCGGCCGCCACACCGGCCTGACCTGTTCGGCGAGCCCGGTATTCGACCCTCAGGGCGAGCTGTTGGCCGTGCTGGACGTGTCGTCGGCGCGCGAGGCCGTGTCGCGTCAGAGCCAATTCCACACCATGGCGCTGGTGAACCTGTCGGCGAAGATGATCGAGAGTTGTTACTTCCTGCGTCATTTTGAAAACCAGTGGTTGCTGCGTTTTCACCTGCAGGCCGAATCCGTGGGGCTGTTCAGTGAAGGGTTGCTGGCGTTCGATGGCGAAGGGCGGATCTGCGCCGTCAACCAAAGCGCGCTGAACCTGCTGGCACAGGTTCGTGGCGGTTTGCTGGGGCAACCGGTGGAAGCGTTTTTCGAGTGTTCCCTTGATCAGCTGCTCGGCCGTGCCAGCGCCAACGCCACGGCCAGTTGGCCACTGCGTACCCGTGATGGCCGGCATTTATTCGCCGCATTGCGCGGCCAGGCACGCAGCGTGCCGGCACCGCAGGCCAAGCCCCAGGCGCCGCGCCTGACGGGCATCTGCTTGGGCGACCCGGTGCTGCAGAATGAGTTTCGCAAGGCGCTGCGGGTGTTCGAGCGCGACGTACCGTTGCTGATCAACGGTGAAACCGGTTCGGGCAAGGAAGCTTTCGCCAAGGCCGTGCATCAGGCCAGTCAGCGGGCTGACAAAGCCTTTGTTGCGCTCAACTGCGCCGCCATTCCTGAGAGCCTGATCGAAAGCGAACTATTCGGGTATCGCGGCGGCAGTTTTACCGGCGCGCTCAAGGAAGGCATGCGCGGCAAGTTACAGCAGGCCGACGGCGGCACCTTGTTTCTCGACGAGATCGGCGACATGCCCCTCGCATTGCAAACCCGCCTGCTGAGGGTGCTGGAAGACCGTCTGGTCGTGCCCATCGGCGGTGAGCCGCAAGCAATCAATGTGCGGATCATCAGCGCAACGCACCGTGATTTGTTGGCGCGTGTGGCCAGCGGCAGCTTCCGCGAAGACTTGTACTACCGCCTCAACGGCCTTGAAATCGACGTGCCGCCTTTGCGTGAGCGCAGCGACAAAGCTCAATTGCTGGACTTTTTGCTGGCCGATGAGGCGCCAGGGCAGGTCGTGTTGCTCGACGAGACGGCGCGCCAGGCGCTGCTGGACTTTGCCTGGCCGGGCAACGTGCGGCAGTTGCGCAACGTCTTACGCACCTTGGCGGCGTTGTCCGAGGATGGGCGAATCAGGTTTGACGACTTGCCGTCAATCATTCGTCAGGCCCGACCCGCCGTAGCCTCTGAACCCGTTTCCGGCCTTGCCTTGAACGATGCGGAGCGCGTGGCCTTGCTTGAAGCGTTGCAGCAACACCATTGGCACATGACCCGCACCGCTGAGCATTTGGGGGTGAGTCGAAATACGCTTTACAGAAAGTTGCGCAAACACGGGATTGAACGCAGTTATTTAACTTAACCAGGCCATTAAACCCGATTAAGTGTTGCGTAATGTAGAGAGAGAAACAAACAGCAATTGACATATCCGAATGCAGACTTTTCGGCAGTTTGTTGTGATGTTTGTAGGTAGTTGCACCACTCAGTGCGTGAACAGTCAGCCAGACTGTTTTGCCTGCGAGGTGTTGAATGACTAATGTTTCGAAGTTTAGTCCACAGCCAATCTTTCCAACTCATGCAGCGGCGCCGGTCGTGAAGTCCGCCCCGGCGCCCGCCGATAAGCCTGCCAGTGGACAGGAGCGCAGTGCCGGGTTGTCGGACAGCACCGAATGCCGCGCCATGGGGGATGCCCAGTTGGCGAGGTTCTTCGCAAGCGCTTTGGCCACGCGCTCCTACCAGACGTCGGGGATGTCGCCTGATGTTCAAGTGCCCGCAGGGTCCACGCTTGGGCGGTGGCGCGCCCAACTGGACAGCGCCTTCAAAGGCCCAGGGTTGCTGGCGTGGGCGAAAGTGCAAGGGCTTGATACGGCGGGCATGCAGCTGGACCCGGCGCGTGGGGAACTTGCCGGCATCGTCGACGGCACAGTGCGCACGTTTACGCTACGGGACGATTCGGGGTGGTCCGATGTTTCCCGAACACTGTTGTCGATTGCCAGGGTGATCGCGCCTCAACCCGGGCAGGGGTTCAGTTACCCCTGGCCGGAAGGCAAAGTGCCGTTGTACACGGTGGGCCAGTTTTACAACCAGCCAATAGACCTCACACCTGCGCAAGCGGCCTTGCACCGCAAGAAACTGGCGAATAAGGCGCTGTTTGCGTTCGCGCCCTCGGCTTATGCGTCGCTGCGGTCTGCAGAGGCGTTGACCCGGCAGCAGACGGCGCTGGGTGATGACGCTAACCGTCATGCGCTCATGACTGCGCTGCGGTCTCAGACCGATGACGCCAGTGGGCGCATCGACCTGGACGCGATCATGCTTCAGATCGACCCGCGTTCCAGCCAATTTACCAGTGAGCAGCGCCCCCGGATGAGCGTGGCGCACATGCTCAGGCAGGAGGGGCATAAAGTGCCCGTCAATAGTCAGCAGGCCCAGGGTTTGGCGCTGGCGTTATCCTTTGACCTGGCCCATCGGGCGCCGCGCGCGAACGCTGGCGGGGCAAGGTCGATCGCTGGTTTATTGAGCGCGACGTCACTGCGCAAGGTCCGCGCAACGGTAGGTCAATGGCACAAGGCCCAGGTAACCCACCGATCAAATCCTCAGGCGGACGCCGGTGCGGGCAGCTTATTACGGCGGTTGATCTGCGAGCTTCCTCAGGCCACCAAGGCAACCATAGCGCGCAACCCTGCGTCGGCATTGGATCTGCTGATTCGATCACCCAAGGCGCGGGCCTTGGGTCAGGAGATACAAAAAAAGATCAAGGTGATCGAGACGCCCACCAGTGTAAACGAGTGTGTGAGTGTCGCCCTGGTGCAAGAGCTTGATCCTGGAATGGGCAAGTCCTGCTTCAACCTGGCGGGCTACAACCTGTATCAAGGGGACAACGCAGGTTGCTCACCTGCAACCATTGTCAAAGGTTTCACCGCTCACCTTGAGCGTAAGGTCGGGGTTGAAGCGGCGCCTGTGGCTGCGCAGTTATTATTAGCGGCCGCCGCCCCGGAGTTCCTGGTAAAAGACATACCGCCCAACCTTGTTTACGGCTCTCATACGTGGGCGAACTTCGCCATAGAAGTTTCACGTATTGAGCAACAAGTGCCTGGCGCTGCGGGGAACATGACGTTCAGCCAAGTAATGGCGTTTGGTGAAGCGCCGCTCACGTCCCTGGAAGGCGAGGATCAGCTGAGCGCCGCGTCGGGCAGTGCAATTATTACCTGGGGCCTGGCCAACGGTGTTATCGCGTTTAAACCCAACCACGACTATGGGTACACAGACGTCAAGCGTTCACAAGAGGCGTTGAATAAACAACAAAAAGAGCTGGCATGGGCAGGTGATACTTTGTCAGCACCTGCGACGACGCGAGAGCAGTTGGCGGTGGCTGAGTTGAAGCGGGTGTTTCCTGAGTTGGACCCCACCCAAAAGGTGTTGCAGGCACCGTGGGTCAAACATGACCCTGTTTCGCTGCTTGATGTGTATATGAGTGGTCCGATCAAACCAGAGCGCTGGCGGTCGCTGAATAATAAGGCGCTGCCTTGGGCGGCGATAACGCCACGCCTTGCTCAACTTGTTCCTGATATCAATCAGGTGTTTTCTACAACCTTTGAGAACTATAAAGTGGCGCATGACAGTGCCTGGGCCATTCAGTTTAAGTATCAGCTTTCGCTATTACCCAGGGTGGACCGAGCGCGTATCGAACAGTCGGCCGTCAGTTTTATCGAGGTGTCTCGCCCCTTTCTTGATACGGCGCCTGCACCGGGATTTTCCTGGAACAGTGCAGAGCCTGTATCAGGGCTCTCCTTGTACGCCGATATCAAGCCCCGAACGCCCACGGTACAAGAGGTCGAGGCACTCAAAGGCCGGCATGGTTTGCTCATGAAAGTAGCGGGGAGTGCGGGCCAGGCCAGCTACTACAGTTACTTCCCGGCATTGGGGCGGTTCGTCAAGGAAAGCGGGTTTCCGGGTGAACACACCAATGCTGACGATGGCGCCTATTTTGGCGGGAGCACCCAAGGTCGTGTTCCGGGCACGTACAACGTCTATACGCAATACGGCGCGACCCATCACGGGCGTGATCCCCTTGAACGCCCTGGTAAATTGAACGGGACGTACTTTTCCGCCAAAAGCGGCGCCCTTGGTATCACGGCGGCCAGTTTTTTTACCCGTGACTATGAAGCGCTGAAGTCCAAGGCGGCCGGGATCACGGCGATAGAAAAAGGAGAACGCTACGACAAACAGTTGAAAGCTTTTTTTCTTGGACTGATCCCTTTCTATGACGGCATTCACGACGCAATCAGGGGCGACGTGTCGGGAGCGATCTTCAATATCGGGTTCGACATTTTAGGCTTTGTTCTTCCGGCGCTTAACACTGCTCGAAAGACCGTCAAGCGCGGTCAGGCGCTCAGCAATGTCATCAAGAGTTCGGTCTTTGCCGGCGTTGGCGCTTCGGTGGGCTATACCGACGCGGCCGATATTGCGAAAAACCTTAATCGAGGCGCGAGTGCTGGGTATAAGGACATCAAGTACGTGCTTGAACATGGCGACCAGGTGTTGTCCCGATTAAGAGGGCACTCGCGCAGCTATGATGTGACAAAGATTTATAAAGACGATGATGTCGTCAAAGGGTTTCATCGCGCGCAAAGCAATAATTTGTGGGTGCCCGTGGTTGCTGTTTTCAAGAAAGGTGCGTGGTACGCCTACAATACGCTCACCAATACGCCGTTTGGCCCCCAGTTACTGCAGTTCGGTGTGGTGAACGCGCTGGCACCTGCGGCCACATAACTTAGTCAGTAATTATCGGGTGTTAAGTAACGGTCTCTGGGTGTTTGAGAAGTTATGGCTGTGGGTAAGTAGTCTGCTCATTAATCGGTTGTATATTTATAGAGTTTAATCGGAACGTTATTGGTTGTTCTGCCACGTATTAAATGAAGGAAATGGATGACTTTCTAATGTTAATCAACCATTAGGTAAATCATTATGATGTTTTCAAATTCAATCTCGCGGCCCTTGGCATTCTCAAAGATTGGGGATCTTTTCTCCTCAGGTTTTACCAGGGTAGACATCTCGGGTGTTCCTTCCGGTTCTACGCGGGTTATTGACGCGCCGAAACTCGAAGGCGGGTCAGGCAGCAAACCCGGGGCAGGTAATCAGGCCTATGATCAGCATTTGGTGGACGCACACGTGAATGGCTTCAGCGCGCCAGGCCACGCGAGCGGTACCCGCACGCCGGGAGAGGCACCTGACACCCCTGACACACCGGAAATGGCCGATTACCACGCCAAGCATCAAAAAGAGTGGCAGGCCCAAAAGGACGCTGGAATGCGAGATAAGTTGTTCGCGCAACCGACGCCCGGTCGAGTAGAGGGCCAGGAAGTCGAACCGTTTTCTGCACGAGGCCTGGAAGAAAACGCAGCGGAGCTGGTGCAGGCCAGCAGTGCGAAAGCGGACCGTGCGCTCCCGCTTCAGCGCAAGGACATTGCAAAAGTCGCCAGCATCACGGCAGTGGTGACAGTACCGCTTTCGACGGTTGGCGTGGTCGCCAGCGGAGCCATTCTGGAGGTCGTAAAACCCCTCATCAGTTCGACGAAGACGGCCGCCACTGAGCAAAGTGTTCAGGATGGGCGTCTGGTGGATCATAGTCAGAAGAGCGTATTTCTGTTGGCAAATACCTTGGCGGATCTTCGTTCCGAGCCGCATGTACAGCCAGGCCTGGAATGGGTCGCGAAAACGAACGAAGAGCGAATGGATTATCTCGAGGAGATGCTTGATTACATCGAGCCGGCATTTGCCAACGAAGCGCAGAAGCTGGGTATTTCCTTTCAGGCCGCCTCAACTGGGGCCGAAAAAGACGACATCAAAAGCCGGGCGCTTGGCTTGGAGTCCAGGATGGCGGCCCTTACCGCGTTGATGGGGGCAATGAAAGTGAAGCACCGGGGCAGCGCCGCCTAGGTGAGCGCCGGCGTCCCAGGCTCTGAGCCACAGAGCCAGCAATGAAAGAAGTGCGGCTGTCTTCGATGGGTTGCGTACTGGCAACCACAGCGTAGGCGGCGGCACTTCTTTTTCGGTAAACGGCCGTCTGGATTGACCCCATCGCCCCAGCACTGCGGCAGCTAAAGAGTGCGATTTTCCCCTCCCTGCGCTAACCTGCCTCGATGTTTTACGAGGTCAACCATGCACATTCATATTCTCGGTATTTGCGGCACCTTCATGGGTTCGATGGCGGTTCTGGCCAAAGAGTTGGGCCACCACGTCACCGGCTCCGACGCCAATGTTTACCCGCCCATGAGCACGCAACTGCAGGCCCAGGGTATCGAGTTGACCCAAGGCTACGATCCGTCGCAATTCGACCCGGTGCCAGACCTGGTGGTGATCGGCAACGCCATGGTGCGAGGCAACCCGGCGGTCGAGTATGTACTCAATAAAGGTTTGCCTTATGTCTCCGGCCCGCAGTGGCTGGCGGACCACGTGTTGCAAGGTCGCTGGGTACTCGCGGTGGCCGGCACTCACGGCAAGACCACCACCAGCAGCATGCTCGCCTGGGTGTTGGAGCACGCAGGCATGAGCCCGGGCTTTTTGATTGGCGGTGTGCCGCAAAACTTTGCGGTGTCGGCGCGCCTGGGTGACACACCGTTCTTCGTGATCGAGGCAGATGAATACGACAGCGCGTTCTTCGACAAACGCTCCAAGTTCGTCCATTACCGCCCGCGCACGGCGATCCTGAACAACCTTGAGTTCGATCACGCCGACATCTTCCCCGATCTGCCGGCCATCGAGCGCCAGTTCCACCACTTGGTGCGCACCATACCGAGCGAAGGCCTGGTCATCCATCCGACCACCGAGCCGGCCTTGCAGCGTGTGATCGATATGGGCTGCTGGACCCCAGTGCAAACCACCGGCGCGGGCGGGCAGTGGCAGGTCAACCTGCTCAGCGAAGACGGTTCCAGATTTGAAGTGCTGTTTGAGGGGCAAGCCCAAGGCATCGTCGAGTGGGGCATGACTGGCCAGCACAACGTCGCCAACGCCTTGGTCACCCTGGCGGCCGCGCGACATGTGGGCGTGGTGCCCGCCATGGGCATCGCCGCGTTGAGTGCTTTCAAAAGCGTGAAGCGCCGCATGGAGAAAGTCGCCGACGTCAACGGGATTACCATCTACGACGACTTTGCCCACCACCCGACGGCCATTGCCACTACGCTGGATGGCCTGCGCAAGCAGGTCGGCGATGCGCCGATCATTGCCATTGTCGAGCCGCGCTCCAATTCCATGAAGCTGGGCGCACACCGTGATGGCCTGCCGGAAAGCGTCAATGACGCCGACCAAGTGGTCTGGTATGCGCCGCCCAACCTTGGCTGGGACCTGCCGGGCATTGCTGCGCTGTGCACCGTGCCCTCAACCGTTTGCGATTCCATTGAGGGCATCATTGAGCACGTCAAGCATCAAGCCACGCCGGGCACCCACATCGTGGTGATGAGCAACGGTGGCTTCGGCGGCCTGCATGGCAAGCTGGCCGAGGCGCTGAAATGAGCGGCCCGGAACGCGTCACCCTGGCGATGACCGGTGCCTCCGGCGCGCCCTATGGCCTGCGTCTGCTCGATTGCCTGGTGCGCGAAGACCGCGAGGTGCATTTTTTGATCTCCAAGGCCGCGCAGTTGGTGTTGGCCACCGAAACTGATGTCGCGCTGCCGCCCAAGGTGCAGATGATGCAAGCCTTCCTCACCGAATACACCGGGGCTGCGGCAGGGCAGATCAAGGTTTACGGCAAAGAGGATTGGATGTCGCCCGTGGCCTCAGGCTCCGGGGCGCCGGCGGCGATGGTGGTGGTGCCGTGCTCTACCGGCACCTTGTCGGCGATTGCCACGGGCGCCTGCAACAACTTGATCGAGCGCGCGGCGGACGTGACCTTGAAGGAGCGCCGTCAACTGATTCTGGTGCCGCGCGAGGCGCCGTATTCGAGCATCCATCTGGAGCACATGCTCAAGTTGTCGAACATGGGCGTGACCATCTTGCCGGCTTCGCCCGGCTTTTATCACCAGCCGCAGACCATTGATGACCTGGTGGATTTTGTGGTGGCGCGGATTCTCAACCTGCTGAACATTCCCCAGGACATGCTGCCGCGTTGGGGCGAGCACCATTTGAGCAGCGATGAATAAAGCCCTGTTAGTGCTGCTGGCGCTGCAACTGACGGGCTGCGCCACCGCACGCACGCTGGACGCAGCGCAGCCTGGCGCGCCGGTGGTGTACGCCGGCACGCGGCTGGATTTGTATGCGATTGACGGTGGCTGTTGCGCCAAGGACAGATTTGGCGCTGAAGCGCCGAGCTATCCGCACATCGACCTGCCGGCCAGCGCGCTGCTCGATACACTGCTGTTGCCGCTGTCGGTTCTGACGGTGTTGGGTGTGGGCTTCAACGCAACCGGTGGTCTGTAGCACCGACCTTGCAGGCAACACAAAACCAATGTGGGAGCGGGCTTGTTCGCGAAGGCGGCGTGTCAGTCGATGCCTAAGTTGACTGATCCACCGCCTTCGCGAGTAAGCCCGCTCCCACCGTTTGTTGTGTGCCAAAGCTGAACGACGTTACTTGCCGAGCTTGCGCAACTCATCCGACTCGACCACCCGCACCCCGTCCTGCTCTTCCAGCGCCAGGCGCCACATGGCCCGAGCCAGCTCGCAGACTTCAATGCCGTGGTACTTGCCCGGAATCAGCCGCGACAACGGCCCGGCGAGCTGTTCAGCCAAACGGGGTTCCAGGCGCTCTCCCAGCAACAGCGAAGGTCGCGCGATGGTCAGTTGCGGCCAGTCCTGGGCCTTCAGCGCCTGCTCCATTTCGCCTTTGACGCGGTTGTAGAAGATCGAGGATTTCGGGTCGGCGCCAATTGCACTGATCACGATCAGGTGCCGCGCGCCCATTTCCCGAGCGCGCTTGGCGAAGGCCACGACCATGTCCAGGTCGACCGCGCGAAAGGCCGCTTCGGAGCCAGCCTGTTTGATTGTGGTACCCAGGCAGCAGAAGGCGATATCGACCTGGCCGCTCAGTTGCGGCAGCAACGCCACTGGATCACCCACCGGGTTTTCCAGGTGCGGGTGTTCAGCCAGCGGCTTGCGGCTAGGCGCCAGTACGCGGGTCACAGTAGGTTCGTTGAGCAGGCGGTCGAGCAGGTGTTCGCCGGTGAGGCCCGAGGCCCCGGCGAGCAAGATATGTTGTGGTGTCAGGTACATGGTGTTTCCCCCTTGTTACACGTTACAGCTTAGTTGCCCTTGGCTTCCTTGCTATTCATTGAGACGCTTTCGAGCGCCTTTCGTGCCTGCTGTTTACGTAATAACTGCCAATGGGCGATCACGCCTTTGGGCGCCCATATCTGCGGTTCGGACGCTTCGAAGTTGTCCGCCTGTTCGCGCTCGGACACGTGCATTTGTGCCAGTTTGAAAGCCTGCTGTAAGTCATCTGTCTGGTTTAAAGCTTGTGCGAAAAGGGCATCGCCAAAGTAGGTGAAGTCCGCTTCCTCGGAGCAGCCGAAGGACACGCGATCGGCACGCGAGGCGGTCATGATCAGCGTGCGCTCATCTTTGAGCGCCGGGATAAACCCACCGGAGTAGCAGGCGGAAATCACGATGACCTTGTCGCGGTTTTTCAGCGGGGCGAGCACGGCGGCCAGTTCATCGGCCGGCAGGTCGGCCAGTTCCATGCGCGGTTGGTCGAGCACCAGTTCGTGTTCGTGAGTGCCATGGCTGGTCATGTAGATAAACACCAGGTCTTCCGGCCCCGTGCGCTCGGCAAGGGTTTGCACGGCGCGGCGCAGGCTTTCGCGCGTGGCCAGCGGGCGGTCGGCAATATGGTCGCGGTGGTTGACCAGGCGAATCTGCCCGCGCGCGCCGAAACGGGTGGCGAGCATGTTGCTCACATAATCGGCTTCGCGCAGGAACACGCTTTGCTTGCCGTCGCCGGCCAGCACCAGGGTGTACAGCTCGACGGCGGGGGTGGAGGTGGGCACGGCGGCGAGGGCGGCATCGAGCAAGCGGCCTTGGGCCAGTATGCCGATTTCCAGCGGGTCGGGCAGCAGCTTGCCGTCGGCGTCGCGCACGCGCATGCCGTTGACCCAGGTGCCGGCCTCTACGGTGCCATCGGTGAGCACGAGGGTGCCCTTGCCTTGATAGCTGTCGCTGTCGAACCCCCCGATATAGAAACTGCCGTCGGTAAGGTTCAAGCGGCCTTCGCCGGTGAAGCGCCAGTCGCTGAACTGGCCGACATAGTGGCTGCCGTCCACGCCGATCAGCTCGCCTTTGCCGCTGAGGGCGCCTTCCTTGAACTGGCCGATCCACACGTCGCCGTCGGCGTTTTCATAGCGGCCTTTGCCGTTGAGCTGGTTCTGTTTGAACTGGCCGACATAGATGTCGCCGTCGGCGCTGTTGAACGTGCCATTGCCTTCGAGTTGGCCATCGACAAAGTGGCCGCTGAACTGGTTGCCACTGTCGTCGTTACGCTGGCCTTCGCCATTCGGTTTGCCGTGGGCGAACTGGCCCTGATACTGGCTGCCGTCGGCCAGCTCGAGGCGGCCGAGGCCGGAATATTGATCGTCCTTGAATTCGCCGCGATAGGTCATTTGCCCCTCTTTGAGGGTGCCCTCGCCGTTGCGCCGGCCATTCTTGAAACCACCGACATAACTGCTGCCCGCCGTGGTCAGGCTGCCCTGGCCATCGAACAGGCCTTGCTGGAACTGACCTTTATAGACCTCGCCGTTACTGCCATGCCATTCACCCTGGCCGTGCCATTGGCCTTTGTCGAACTGGCCGGCGTACCAGCTGCCGTTGGGGTAGTCGACCCGGCCCTGGCCTTGCAGCAAACCATTGACCACATCGCCCCGGTAACGGCCGCCATCGGGCAGGCGCGCATCGGGCGGCAACAGCGATTCGCCGTCTCCGCAAGCGGTGAGCAACAGGGCAAGGGCAAGGGGAGCGAGTGGGCGCATAGCGGGATCCGGATAATTGAGCGCCGAGTATGCCGCAGCTGCGAGTTTCATACATAAATTTACATACGCTGTGGTGAGGTTTATATCCCCACCACAGGCGCGGGCTTACACGAAGTAGAGCGACAACGACTCGGCGACGTAAGCCGGTTTTTCCTGCCCGTCGATTTCCAGGGTGGCGGTGGCTTTGAGTAGCCATTGGCCAGGCTTTTTCTCGGTGACGTCGTTGAGCGTCACGTTCAGGCGCACCTTGGAGTTGACCTTGACCGGTTGGATGAAGCGCACGCTGTCCAAGCCATAGTTGACCGCCATCTTCAGGCCTTCGGGCACGATCAGGAGGTCTTCCATTAGCTTGGGCATCAACGACAGCGACAGGAAACCGTGGGCAATGGTGCTGCCGAACGGGGTCTGCGCGGCCTTGACCGGGTCGACGTGGATGAACTGATGATCGCCGGTGGCCTCTGCGAACAGGTTGATACGCGCCTGGTCGATGGTGAGCCATTCGGAACGTCCCAGTTCCTTGCCGACATAATCTTTGAGCTGCGCTACAGGTACATAGGGCATTGCGACTCTCCTTGGTTCATCGTTTTTATAGGTGGGCCAAATCCAGGGTAGATCATCATGGGCAACCCACCCGGTCAACCCACCATGCTTTTGGCGAATGCCGAAGCATAGAGCCGGCGTGCTTATAATGCGGGCGGGTTTTGAGGGGGAGATAACCGATGCTGTTACGGGGCCTGACATGGCTGGTGCTGTTTCAATTGATCGGTACCGCGATCAACCATTTGCTGGTGCCGGTGCTGCCGGGGCCGATCATCGGCTTGCTGCTGATGCTGGGCTTCCTGATCTGGCGCGGTGAAGTCGGCGAGCCCTTGAGCCTGGCCGCCAGCAGCCTGTTGCGTTACTTGCCATTGCTGCTGGTGCCGCCGGCCGTGGGCGTGATGGTGTACGCCAAGGATATCGCTGCCGACTTCTGGGCTATCGTCGGCGCACTGGTGCTGTCGCTGGTGATCGCCATGGGCTTTGTCGGTGTGCTGATGCAGCAGATGGTCAAGCGCAAGGAGAAGGATCAATGACCTTCGACTGGCAAGGCGCATGGACGGCGGTCATTCATCACCCTCTGTTCGGCATCGGTATTACCCTTGGCGCCTATCAACTGGTGCTGGCGGCCTTCGAGAAAACCCGCTGGATCTTCCTGCAGCCGGTGCTGGTGTCCATGCTGCTGGTGATCGGCGTATTGCTCAGCTGTGGCCTGACCTACGTCGAGTACCGCAAAAGCACCGAGATCATGGGCATTCTGCTCGGCCCGGCGACCGTGGCCCTGGCCGTGCCGCTGTTCCTGAACCTGCGGCGGATCCGCCAATTGTTCTGGCCGATTTTTACTACGCTGGTGGTAGGTGGCGTGTTGGCCACCGGCCTGTGTGTGCTGCTGGGCTGGTGGTTTGGCG
Organism: Pseudomonas sp. MF6747; assembly: GCF_963890955.1. Lineage (NCBI taxonomy): Bacteria > Pseudomonadati > Pseudomonadota > Gammaproteobacteria > Pseudomonadales > Pseudomonadaceae > Pseudomonas > Pseudomonas sp. MF6747. Next base: position 212,274 of record NZ_CAWPSZ010000051.1, on the reverse strand, counting down.
CTGAGCATAGGATGCTGATGACCATGGCGCCCAAGTCGGTGACCTCGCCGATTGCCATGCTGGTGGCCGAGCAGATCGGTGGCGTGGCGGCCCTGGCGGCGGTGTTTGTGTTGATCACCGGGGTGGTCGGCGCGATGATCGGCCCGGCGTACCTGTCGCGCCTGGGCGTGCACAGCCCCGAAGCGCGTGGCATGGCCCTGGGCATGACCGCCCATGCGGTCGGCACCTCGGTCGCGCTGCAGGAAAGCGAAGAGTGCGGCGCTTTCGCGGCGTTGGCCATGAGTCTGATGGGCGTGGCCACGGCGGTGTTCCTGCCGCTGGCCGTGTCCGTGATCGTTTAAACCGGGTTTAAGGAAACCTCTATGAGTCTGGCGCTGTTCCCGCTCAATACCGTGCTGTTCCCTGGCTGCACCCTCGACTTGCAACTGTTCGAGGCGCGCTACCTGGACATGATCAGCCGTTGCATGAAAAAGGGCGAAAGCTTCGGCGTGGTGTGCATCTTAAGCGGCAGGGAAGTGGGCATGGCCCCGGACGGCTACGCGCTGATCGGCTGTGAAGCGCTGATTCGCGACTTCAAGCAACAAGACAACGGCCTGCTGGGGATTCGCGTCGAAGGCGGGCGCAGGTTCCGCGTGCGTGACACCGGGGTGCAGAAGGACCAGCTACTGGTCGCCGAGGTGCAGTGGCTCGAAGAACTGCCGGATCAACCGCTGGGCGAAGAGGACGCCGACCTGCTGGCATTGCTCCAGGCGCTGGCTGAGCATCCGATGGTTGCCTCGCTGGACATGGGCACCCACGCCGATGGCCAGCAGGCCTTGGGTAACCAACTGGCCTATCTGCTGCCGTTCACCGAGGCCGACAAGATCGACCTGCTGCAACTCGACGACCCGCAGCAACGCCTGGATGCCATCCAGATGTTGCTCGACGAGTTGCAGGGCGAACTCTTCACTCAGTAGGCGTAGCGCAGCAGGGCGTGGGAGGTGCCGGTCAGGACGATAAAACTCATGAGCGCCACCAGCACCGGCAGCAGCAGCCACCAGGTCTTGCGCGGCATCGCCGGCAGCGAGCGTTGATGCTGGATGACGGTCAGGCTGAACGCACACACCGTCATCGCCAGCAACGTACCGGCCAGGATGTCCGTGGGCCAATGGGCGCCGAGATAGACGCGCGACAGCGCAATGAAGGCCGCCGGAATACAGCCCAGCAGCATCCAGGTCAGGCGCAATCGCGTGGGTTGGCCGCGACCGGCCAGTACCGCGAGCGCCAGGAAAAACGCAAATGCGCCGGAGGCGTGGCCGCTGGGCATGCTGAAACTGGTCAGCGGGTCCGTGAGGATTTCCGGCCGGCCACGGGCGAAAAACAGCTTGGTGCCGGTGTTGATCACCGCCGCGCCGGCCAGTGTAGCGCCGACGAACACCGCATGACGCCACTGCCGCGCCAGCAGCAGCAAGCCGGTGAAGATGGCGCTGGCGACAAACATCTTCCTGAACTCACCCAGCTGGGTAATCCGCACCATCACCTCGTCCAGCCAGGGGCTACGGTGTTCCTGCACCAGTGCGCTCAAACCCTGATCAAAGTCATTGAGGTGTGGGTAGCCAATGAACAGGGCAATCAACAACGTCAGGCTGGCGCAACCCATCCACAAGGTGGCGCGACGATGGCCGCGCAGGCTGCTGTTCAAGCTCAGGCCCAGCAACACCGCCAGGCAGGCCGCGACGATACCTGCCTGCGGCCAGAAACCGGCCGGCAGTGGCAGGCGGAAGGCCGCGCCGGTGGCCCAGCCCGGCAGCAGATAGGCCACCGACCAGCCGGCCGCCGCCAACACGCTCACGGCGGCAAAGCGCGGGAAGGGCATGTCGCACATCCCGGCCACCATCGGCAGCATCGGGCGTAACGGGCCGATGAAACGTCCTACCAACAGGCTGGCGATGCCGTATTTGTGGAAGTAGGTTTCTGCGCCGTTCATCCATTCAGGATGGTGGCGCAGGCCGGGCAAGCGTCGGATGTTCTGATGGAAATGTCGGCCCAGGTAGTAGGAAACCCCGTCGCCCAGCAAGCCGCCGAGGAAACCCAGCAACAGCGTTTCACTCAAGGACAGCGCGCCACTGCCGGCGAGCGCCGCAATGGCAAACAGCAGCACCGTGCCCGGCACGATCAGCCCGGCGATGGCCAGGCACTCCACGCACGCGACGATAAACACCGCGACGGCCAGCCATTGCGGATTCAGGGTCAGCCAGCCGGTAATGCTATCGAGCCATTGGCCCATAAAACGCCACTCCATGTAGGTAATACAGAATCTGAGACAGTGGTCATCACCTGTGGGAGCGGGCTTGCTCGCGAATGCGGTGTCTCAGTGAAGGAATCCGCAGCTGACACACCGCATTCGCGAGCAAGCCCGCTCCCACATTGGATCTGCTGTGTGGCTGGGATCAATGACCGGCGCGAACAGCAGTCTCAGTCTGTTCAAATCAAAAAGTAATCGCGGCCTTCGACCTGGCCCCGGCGCAGCGGGTTCCGGGTGCAGTAAGGCGCGTAGCCAGCATCGACAAAGCGGTACATCAAGTGTTCATCGCGCCCGCTGGGAATGCCCAGGCGCGTGGTCTGGATGATCTGCGACGGCGCCTGGCCCACGTCTTCAACGTAGAGCAGTTCCTGGTCAAAACGCTTGGCATCCCACATTGGCACTTTCAGTCCCAAGGCTTTGCACAGCAGCGTCTGGCCCGCGCAGAGTTTCTGCGCGGGGCGAGGGTGGCCGTTGGCATCGGGGTTGTTCAGCAGCATCTGCGCCAGACTCGCCGGGCCGCAGATCTCATCGACCCACGGATAGGCCGATTTGATCAGCACGGCATTGCCTGGGCCCTGGGCGCTGAAGTTCAGCGAATCGCCGCCACGGGCGTAGTACATGTAGATGTGCCCACCATCCAGAAACAAAGCCTTACGCTTTTCTGTATAGCCGAGCGACGCGTGACTGCCTTTTTCGGCCACGTAATAGGCTTCGGTTTCAATAATTCGCGCTGAAAGCCAGATATCGCCCACGCGGTGGCGTATGACTTTTCCGAGTAATTCGCGCGCGAGTATTTGCGCGTCGCGGTCGAAGAAGCTGTCGGGCAGGGCGCTGGCGGGGAGCTGAGGGGCAAAACTGGACATGGCGATCAGGGTTAATGCGGCTAAATGTGACGGAATAATAACAACTCCCACCTTAATTACCGCTGAACCCCAAGTTTTTACAGTTCATTTCGACCATCCGCCCCTCACCGCTGTCAGTCGGGCGGCGTCACAGCTATAATCTGCCGCTTTCCTCTTTGCCAAGACTCCCTGACCATGACTGAGTCCGTTCTTGACTACATGACCCGCCTGGGTCGCGCTGCCCGGCAGGCCTCGCGGTTGATCGCCCGTGCGAGCACTGCGCAGAAGAACCGTGCCCTGTTGGCCGCCGCCGATGCTCTGGATGCTTCGCGCTCCGAGCTGGCCGCTGCCAATGAACAGGACCTGGCCAATGGCCGCGCCAATGGCCTGGAGCCAGCCCTGCTGGACCGCCTGGCGCTGACCCCGGCGCGTATCGACGACATGATCGAAGGCCTGCGTCAGGTGGCCAAACTGCCTGACCCCATCGGTGAAATCCGCGACATGCGTTACCTGCCGTCCGGTATCCAGGTCGGCAAAATGCGCGTGCCCCTGGGCGTGATCGGCATTATCTATGAGTCGCGCCCGAACGTGACCATCGACGCCGCGAGCCTGTGCCTCAAGTCCGGCAACGCCACCATCTTGCGTGGCGGTTCCGAGGCGATTAATTCCAACCGCGCCATCGCCGCCTGCATTCAGCAGGGCCTGGCCGTGGCCGAGCTGCCGGCTGAAGTGGTGCAAGTGGTGGAAACCACCGACCGCGCCGCCGTTGGCGCGCTGATCACCATGCCGGAATTTGTCGACGTGATCGTGCCGCGCGGTGGCAAGAGCCTGATCGAGCGCGTGAGCCGCGATGCGAAAGTGCCAGTGATCAAGCACCTCGACGGCGTGTGCCACGTGTTCATCGACGTTGCCGCCGACATCGACAAAGCGATCCGCATCGCCGACAACGCCAAGACCCACCGCTACGCCCCCTGCAACACCATGGAAACCCTGCTGTTGCACGTCGGCATTGCCGATCGCGTGCTGCCGCCGCTGGCTGCCATCTACCGTGACAAGGGCGTGGAACTGCGCGGTTGTGAACGTACCCGTGCGCTGTTGGGCGCGGACGTGATCGAGGCGACAGAGCAGGACTGGTACACCGAGTACACGGCGCCGATCCTGTCGATCCGCATCGTCGACGACCTGGACCAGGCCATCGAGCACATCAATAAATACGGCTCCAAGCACACCGATGCCATTGTTTCCGAGCATTTCAGCGATGCCCGGCGTTTCCTCAACGAAGTGGATTCCGCTTCGGTGATGGTCAACGCCTCGACGCGTTTTGCCGACGGCTTCGAATATGGCCTGGGGGCGGAAATCGGCATCTCCACCGACAAACTCCACGCACGCGGCCCGGTTGGCCTTGAAGGCCTGACCAGCGAGAAGTACGTGGTGTTCGGCGACGGTCACGTGCGCACTTGATGGCTAAACGCATCGGGCTGCTCGGCGGTACCTTCGACCCCGTGCACATCGGCCATTTGCGCAGTGCCCTGGAAGTGGCGGACGCCCTCGCGCTGGATGAGCTGCGGGTGATGCCCAATGCGCGGCCACCGCATCGCGATACGCCGCAGGTATCACCGCAACAACGCCTGGAGATGGTGCGCCTGGCGGTAGACGGCATTGCGCCGCTGGTGGTGGACGACCACGAGCTCAAGCGCGATAAACCGTCCTACACTGTCGATACCCTGGAACTGATGCGTGCCGAGTTGGCCGCAGACGACCAGTTGTTTCTGCTTTTGGGCTGGGACGCATTTTGCGGCCTGCCCTCTTGGCATCGCTGGGAGGAACTCCTCCAGCATTGCCACATCCTGGTTTTGCAACGCCCGGATGCCGACAGCGAACCGCCGGATGCCTTGCGCAACCTGCTGGCCGCGCGGTCGGTAAGTGACCCCTTGGCCCTGACCGGGCCGAACGGGAATATTGCATTCGTCTGGCAGACCCCGCTTGCGGTGTCCGCCACCCAGATCCGTCAACTGCTGGCCAGCGGGAAGTCGGTACGTTTCCTGGTGCCTGACGCGGTCCTGGCCTACATCGATGCGCACGGGCTTTACCGTGCGTCGAACTGAAAAGGCGCGTTTGATCGCACGCACAGTCGTGCAGCAAGCGCCCGAACATACGAGCAAAACGAGTTTTATATGACGAACAAAGACGTAAGCAAAGTTAAGCGCAAAGGCACTTTCAAAAGCGCCCCGCTGCCAGTTGAAGCGCACACCGGCCCTGAGCTGGCTGGCGAAGAGCTGGTAAAAGTCGCCGTGGCTGCCCTGGAAGACGTTAAGGCCCAGGACATCCAGGTGCTGGACGTGCGCGACAAGCAGAGCATCACCGACTTCATGATCATCGCCACCGGTACCTCCAACCGCCAGATCGGCGCGATGCTGGACAAGGTTCGCGAAGCCGTTAAAGCCCAGGGCGTAAAGCCGCTGGGTGAAGAAGGCAAGGGCGACAGCGACTGGGTGCTGCTGGACATGGACGACGTCATCGTTCACATGATGACTTCCAATGCCCGTCAGTTCTACGACCTGGAGCGTCTGTGGAAAGGCGCCGAGCAGAGCCGTGCCGCTGATGGCAAGCACCACAGCCCGGAAGTGGGCCACGCGCACTTCGACAAGCTCAACAAAGACCAGGAATAAGGAACGGCTGTGCGCCTGCGTCTGATCGCTGTCGGTTCACGCATGCCCAAGTGGGTGGAAGAAGGTTGGCACGAATATGCCAAGCGTCTGCCCGCTGAGCTGTCGCTGGAACTGGTGGAAATACCGCTCAACACCCGGGGCAAGAATGCCGATGTGGCGCGCTTTATCCGTCAGGAAGGCGAAGCCATGCTGGCCAAGGTCGGCCCCAACGAGCGCATCGTCACCCTCGAGGTGCACGGCAAACCCTGGAGCACCGAGCAATTGGCGGTGGAGCTGGATCGCTGGCGCCTGGATTCGCGCACGGTCAACTTCATGGTCGGCGGCCCCGAAGGGCTGGCGCCGGAAGTCTGTGCGCGGGCGGACCAGCGCTGGTCGCTGTCAGCGCTGACGCTGCCGCACCCGTTGGTAAGGATTCTGATCGGTGAACAGCTGTATCGCGCCTGGACAGTTCTGTCCGGGCACCCTTACCACAAATAATCTGCGCCCCTCCCGATGACCCAGCCGATCCGCATCAAGGACCACGAGAAAGACGCACGTCTGGTACGCGCGCGGGTCGTGTTCGGTGCCTTTCTGGTGGTGGGGCTGATCGGTGTGCTGATTGCGCGCCTGTATTTCCTGCAGGTGATCCAGTACGACTATCACTCCACGCTGTCGGAAAATAACCGGGTGCATGTGCAGCCGATTCCGCCGACCCGTGGGCTGATTTTCGACCGCAATGGCGTGGTGGTGGCCGATAACCGGCCCAGCTTCAGCCTGAGCATGACCCGCGAGCGTTCCGGCGACTGGCAGCAAATCCTCGACGTGATCGTCGAGGTGCTGCAGCTGACGCCGGAAGACCGGGTGATCTTCGAAAAACGCATGAAGCAGGGGCGCCGGCCATTCGAGCCGGTGCCGATCCTGTTCGAGCTGACCGAAGAGCAGATCGCGCGAATCGCCGTGAACCAGTTCCGCCTGCCCGGTGTGGAAGTGGTGGCGCAGTTGGTGCGGCATTACCCGCAAGGGCCGCACTTTGCCCACTCCGTCGGTTACATGGGGCGCATCAACGAGAAAGAGCTGAAAAGCCTCGATCCGGTGAATTACAGCGGCACCCACCATATTGGTAAAACCGGCATCGAGCGTTTCTACGAGCCGGAGCTGCATGGCCAGGTGGGTTACGAGGAAGTTGAGACCAACGCCCGCGGCCGCGTGCTGCGCGTGCTCAAGCGCACCGACCCGGTGCCGGGCAAAGACATTGTGTTGAGCCTGGACATCAAGTTGCAGGAAGCGGCCGAAATGGCCCTGGGTGGCCGGCGCGGCGCGGTAGTGGCACTGGACCCGAGAACCGGCGAAGTGCTGGCGATGGTCAGTCAGCCAAGCTTCGACCCCAACCTGTTCGTCACCGGCATCAGCTTCAAGGCCTACGCCGAGCTGCGTGATTCCATCGACCGGCCGCTGTTCAACCGCGTGCTGCGCGGGTTGTATCCGCCGGGTTCGACCATCAAGCCGGCGGTGGCGATTGCCGGCCTGGATTCGGGCGTGGTCACCGCGTCAAGCCGCGTGTTCGACCCGGGCTACTACATGCTGCCCAACTACGATCACAAATACCGTAACTGGAACCGTACCGGTGACGGCTATGTCGACCTGGACACCGCGATCATGCGCTCCAACGACACCTATTTTTACGACCTGGCCCACAAGCTGGGCATCGACCGGCTGTCAGCCTACATGGGCAAATTCGGCCTGGGTCAGAAAGTCTCCCTGGACATGTTCGAAGAATCCCCCGGCCTGATGCCGTCGCGGGAGTGGAAGCGCGCCACTCGTCGCCAGGCGTGGTTCCCGGGCGAAACCCTGATTCTTGGTATCGGCCAGGGCTACATGCAGGCAACGCCCTTGCAGCTGGCGCAAGCCACGGCGCTGGTGGCCAACAAAGGCGTCTGGAACCGTCCGCACCTGGCCAAGACCATCGAAGGCGAAAAGCCTGTGGATGAAAACCCGATTCCCGACATCGTGCTGCGTGACCCGTCCGACTGGACCAAGGTCAACCACGGCATGCAGCAAGTGATGCACGGCGCCCGTGGCACCGCGCGCAAAGCGGCGGCCGGCGCGCAATACCGCATTGCCGGCAAGAGTGGTACCGCGCAGGTAGTCGCGATCAAGCAGGGCGAGAAATACGACCGCTCCAAGGTTCAGGAACGCCACCGCGACCACGCCTTGTTCGTCGGTTTTGCCCCGGCAGACGACCCGAAAATCGTCGTGGCAGTAATGGTCGAAAACGGCGAGTCCGGCTCCGGCGTGGCTGCGCCCGTGGTGCGCCAGATCATGGACGCCTGGCTGTTGGCCGACGACGGCAGGCTCAAATCCGAATATGGCGGCCCCCCTTCAAGCACCGAGGTTACGGCCCGTGAAGAGTAATTTTGACCGCATCCTCTCCAGCGAGGATGTGATGCGTCGCCGCGCGACGTTATTGCAGCGCATGCACATTGATGGCCCGTTGCTGATCCTGCTGCTGACCTTGGCGGCCGGCAGCCTGTTCGTGCTGTATTCGGCCAGCGGCAAGAACTGGGACCTGCTGATCAAGCAGGCGTCGTCGTTCGGTCTGGGCCTGTTGTCGATGGTGGTGATTGCCCAGCTCGAACCGCGTTTCATGGCGCGCTGGGTGCCGCTTGGTTATGTCGCTGGCGTACTGCTGCTGGTGGTGGTGGACGTGATGGGCCACAACGCCATGGGCGCGACGCGCTGGATCAACATTCCAGGGGTGATCCGCTTCCAGCCGTCGGAATTCATGAAGATTTTGATGCCGGCAACCATCGCCTGGTATTTGTCCAAGCGCACCTTGCCGCCGCAGCTCAAGCACGTGGGCATCAGCCTGATATTGATTGGCGTGCCGTTCATCCTGATCGTGCGCCAGCCCGACCTCGGCACCTCGCTGCTGATCCTCGCGGGCGGTGCGTTCGTACTGTTTATGGGCGGCCTGCGCTGGCGCTGGATCCTCAGCGTGCTGGCCGCCGCCATCCCCGTGGCCGTGGCCATGTGGTTCTTCTTTATGCACGACTACCAGAAGCAGCGGATCCTGACGTTCCTCGACCCGGAGAGTGACCCGCTGGGCACCGGCTGGAACATCATCCAGTCCAAGGCCGCCATCGGTTCCGGCGGAGTATTTGGTAAGGGCTGGTTACTGGGCACTCAGTCGCACCTGGACTTTTTGCCCGAAAGCCACACCGACTTCATCATTGCCGTAATGGGCGAAGAGTTCGGCCTGGTAGGCATTTGCGCGCTGTTGCTGATTTATCTGCTGTTGATTGGTCGCGGTTTGGTGATCACCGCGCAGGCGCAGACGCTGTTCGGCAAACTGCTCGCCGGCAGCCTGACCATGACTTTTTTTGTTTACGTTTTCGTCAACATCGGTATGGTCAGTGGCCTGCTGCCGGTGGTTGGGGTGCCGTTGCCGTTCATTAGCTACGGCGGAACTTCGCTGGTGACATTGCTGTCAGCGTTTGGGGTTTTGATGTCGATTCACACGCATCGCAAGTGGATCGCACAGGTTTGAATAAGGTGAAGATGTCAATGCAAGTAATGCGCGGCTGGGCGACTCGGCATGCGTCCTGGATGAGCCTGATTGGGCTGCTGGGCGCGACGCAAGAGGCGCAGGCCGGTGACTACGATGGCTCACCCCAGGTCGCCGAATTTGTCGGTGAAATGACCCGCGACTACGGTTTCGCCGGTGAACAGCTGATGGGCGTGTTCCGCGAAGCGCAACGCAAGCAGGCGATCCTCGATGCGATCTCGCGTCCCGCCGAGCGCGTGAAACAGTGGAAAGAATACCGCCCTATGTTCCTCACCGACGCCCGCGTGGCGCGGGGTGTGGACTTCTGGCGCCAGCACGAAGCCGCGCTGGCCCGCGCCGAGCAGGAGTACGGCGTGCCGGCCCAGGTCATCGTCGCGATCATCGGCATTGAAACCTTTTACGGGCGCAATACCGGCAGTTACCGGGTGATCGACGCCTTGTCGACCCTGGGCTTCGATTACCCGCCGCGCGCCGAGTTCTTCCGCAAGGAGCTGCGCGAATTCCTGCTGCTGGCCCGCGAAGAGCAGGTCGACCCGCTGACCCTCAAAGGCTCCTATGCCGGTGCGATGGGCTTGCCGCAGTTCATGCCGAGCAGTTTTCGTGCATACGCCGTGGATTTCGACGGCGACGGCCACATCAATATCTGGAGCAATCCGGATGACGCCATTGGCAGCGTGGCCAGCTACTTCAAGCGCCATGGCTGGGTGTCCGGCGAGCCGGTGGTGATCCGTGCCGATGTCACCGGCGAGCGCGCCGACGAAGGTTTGACCCAGGGAATCGAGCCGGTCAAGACCGTCGGGGAGTTGCGAGCCCTGGGCTGGTCGAGTCAGAATGCGCCACGCGATGATATGCCGGTGACGGCGTTCCGCCTGGAAGGCGAAAACGGCCCGGAATACTGGATGGGCCTGAAGAATTTTTACGCAATCACGCGTTATAACCGCAGTGTGATGTACGCCATGGCCGTGCATCAGCTGTCAGACATGCTGGTCCAAGCACGGGGCAACAAGTAATGCGGGCATCGCCGTTCCATAAACCGCTCAAGCTGGTGGCGTTTGCCGCGTTGTCCTTGCTGGTTGTCAGTTGTTCTTCTACCACCACCACAAGCCGCGCGCCGGCGCAGAAGGGCGGTGGCGGTATCGTTCGCGCCCAGCCGGGCCTGGACATCAACCGCGCGCACAAAGACGGCGCGCCGTGGTGGGATGTCGACGTATCGAAAATCCCGGATGCCACGCCGACCCTGCACACCGGGCCTTACAAGGCCAACCCGTATACCGTGTTGGGCAAGAATTACTTCCCGCTGCAGGATTCCAAGACCTACGTCCAATCGGGCACGGCGTCCTGGTACGGCACCAAGTTCCATGGCCAGAACACCGCCAACGGCGAAGTGTATGACCTGTACGGCATGAGCGCGGCCCACAAGACCCTGCCGCTGCCCAGCTACGTACGCGTGACCAATCTGGACAACAACCGCACGGTGATCCTGCGGGTCAACGACCGTGGGCCGTTCTATTCGGACCGGATCATCGACTTGTCCTACGCCGCCGCGAAGAAACTCGGTTATGCCGAAATCGGCACCGCGCGCGTGAAAGTCGAAGGCATCGATCCGGCGCAGTACTGGGCCCAGCGTGGCAAACCGGCACCGTTGATGCTCAACGAGCCACAAACGCCGCAGCCGCAGGTGACCGCGTCAACCGGCAAGATCGAACAGTGGACACCGCCACCGGCGCAGCACGCGCCGGACACGGTGGTCGTGCCGCACGCAGCACCGGGCGCTTCCACGGTGGGCGGTCAGTACCTGCAGGTCGGCGCTTTCGCCAACCCGGACGCGGCAGAACTGTTAAGGTCCAAGCTCAGCAGCATGGTCAATGCGCCGGTTTTCATCAGCTCCATCGTGCGTAACCAGCAGACTCTGCACCGTGTGCGCATGGGGCCAATTGGTTCGCCAAGTGAAGTGGCGCAAGTACAGAACAGCGTGCGCCTGGCTAACCTGGGGCAACCCAGCGTGGTCACCGCCGAATAAGAAAGATTGATGGCTCAGACGCGTGCGCGGGTCTGGGCCCTGGTTGTTGGCTCGTTGAACAATAAAAACCCAGGGGCAAGGGGTGAGCGGGCAACCGAACACGTGACAGTCTGGCAGCGGGCTGTCTGAATAGTTTTGCCCGCGAGGGCAAGTTTCCATAAGCAATTTCGAGAGACGGATGAACATCACCACCTTAGCCAAACGCACGTGCCTGCTTCTTTCGCTGATCATCACCCCGGCCGCCTGGGCGGTTGAAATGGTGCCGGCTTCCCCGCAACTGGCCGCCAAGGCCTGGGTCCTCATGGATGCCGCCAGCGGCAACGTGCTGGTCGAGAACAACGGTGACCAGCGCCTGCCACCGGCGAGCCTGACCAAGCTGATGACGGCGTACATCGCGACCCTGGAAATCCGTCGCGGCCAGATCGGCGAAAACGACCCGGTCACCGTCAGCGAAAACGCCTGGCGTACCGGCGGTTCGCGGATGTTCATCAAGGTCGGTTCGCAGGTGACTGTCAGCGACCTGCTGCACGGCATCATCATCCAGTCCGGTAACGACGCCAGCGTGGCCCTGTCCGAGCACATCGCCGGCAGCGAAGACGCATTTGCCGACATGATGAACAAGACGGCCGGCGACCTGGGCATGACCAACAGCCACTTCATGAACCCGACCGGTCTGCCGAACCCGGAGCACTACTCGTCGGCTCACGACATGGCGCTGCTGGCCCGCGCGATCATCCGCGTCGACCCGGTGCACTACGCGATCTACTCCCAGAAGGAATTCTTCTGGAACAACATCAAGCAGCCTAACCGCAACCTGCTGCTGTGGCGCGACAAGACTGTCGATGGCCTGAAAACCGGCCACACTGACGAAGCCGGCTACTGCATGGTGTCGTCCGCCGTACGTGACGGCCAGCGCCTGATCGCCGTGGTCTTCGGCACTAACAGCGAGCAGGCTCGTGCGGCCGAGACGCAAAAGCTGCTGACCTATGGTTTCCGCTTCTTCGAAACCCAGACCTTCTACCAGAAGGGTGCTGAGCTGGCTCAAGCCCCGGTATGGAAAGGCGCTACCCACCAAGTCAAAGCCGGCCTGGCTGACGACCTGACGTTGACCATGCCTAAAGGCCAGCTGAAAAAGCTCGCTGCCAGCATGACCATGAACCCGCAATTGGTTGCGCCAATCGCCAAGGGTGACGTTATCGGTAAAGTCGAAGTGAAGCTGGACGACAAGGTGGTGCACAGCGCCGACCTGATCGCGCTGGACGCCGTCGACGAAGGTGGTATCTTCCGCCGCGTGTGGGATAGCATTCGTCTATTCTTCTACAGCTTGTTCAACTGATAAGTGTGCACCTGCAAAGCCCCGCGTCGATCTGACGTGGGGCTTTGCCCGTCGCCACGGCTTACGCTTACGAGGCCGTTACGCCATGACCGATAAAGAAGTAGAAGTAAAGGCGCCAAAGATCGAATTCCCTAACGTGGACTATCCCGTCAAGGTGATCAGCGATACGGGTGTGGGCAACAAAGACAAGATTCTGGAGATCGTGCGTAAACACGCGACGATCAACGACAACCGTGTGGACGAGCGTTTGAGCTCCAACGGTAAGTACACCACGATCCAATTGCACATCGTTGCGACTGGTCAAGACCAGCTCTACGACATCAACAGCGAACTGCGGGCCACCGGCTTCGTGCACATGGTGCTGTGATGTCTCAGGTCCTGGGCTTTCGCGAGCTCGGTCAGATGGCCTACGAGCCGGTCTGGCATGCCATGCAGCGCTTCACCAACGAGCGCGGCAGCTCGGCCCCGGATGAAATCTGGCTGGTGGAACATCCGCCGGTATTCACCCAGGGCCAGGCCGGCAAGGCCGAGCATCTGCTGCTGCCGGGGGATATTCCGGTGGTGCAGGTCGACCGAGGTGGTCAAGTGACTTACCATGGGCCGGGTCAGCTTGTTGCTTATCTCTTGCTGGACGTACGCAAGCTGGGTTTTGGCGTACGTGACCTAGTGAGCCGCATGGAAGCTTGCCTGATCGAGCTGTTGGCCAGTTACGGCGTGAGCGCCGCGGCCAAGCCCGATGCACCCGGTGTGTATGTGAACGGCGCGAAAATCGCCTCCCTCGGTTTACGGATTCGCCACGGTTGTTCCTTTCATGGCCTGGCCCTGAACGTGGACATGGACCTGGCGCCGTTCGGGCGCATCAACCCGTGCGGTTACGCAGGGTTGGCGATGACCCAACTGAGCGACCACGCCACACCGATTAAATTTGCCGAGGTAAGTGCCCGGCTGCGTGCGCAGCTCGTCAAACACCTCGACTATGCTGAGCAGACGACCCTTACGGGCGGAATCGACTGATTATGACTACTGATGCAGTGCAAACCATGATCCCGACGCTGGACATCACCGAGCGTCCGGCCCCGCGTGCCAAGGTGGAAGCCGGCGTCAAGCTGCGCGGCGCCGAGAAGGTTGCACGCATCCCGGTCAAGATCATCCCGACCACCGAACTGCCGAAAAAACCTGACTGGATCCGCGTGCGCATCCCGGTTTCGCCGGAAGTCGACCGTATCAAGGCCCTGCTGCGCAAACACAAGCTGCACAGCGTGTGCGAAGAGGCGTCCTGCCCGAACCTGGGCGAATGCTTCTCCGGTGGCACCGCCACCTTCATGATCATGGGTGACATCTGCACCCGTCGTTGCCCGTTCTGCGACGTTGGCCATGGCCGGCCGAAGCCTCTGGACGTCAACGAGCCGCACAGCCTGGCCATCGCCATCGCCGACCTGAAACTCAAATACGTGGTCATCACCTCGGTAGACCGCGATGACCTGCGTGACGGCGGTGCCCAGCACTTTGCCGACTGCATTCGCGAGATCCGCAAGTTGTCGCCGAACGTGATGCTCGAAACCCTGGTGCCGGACTACCGTGGCCGTATGGACGTCGCGCTGGAAATCACCGCGGCCGAGCCACCGGATGTGTTCAACCACAACCTGGAAACCGTGCCACGCTTGTACAAGGCTGCGCGTCCAGGCTCGGACTACCAGTGGTCGCTGACCCTGCTGCAGAAATTCAAGCAGATGATGCCGCACATCCCGACCAAATCCGGCCTGATGCTGGGCCTGGGCGAGACCGACGAAGAAGTGATCGAAGTCATGAAGCGCATGCGCGAACACGACATCGACATGCTGACCCTCGGCCAGTACCTGCAGCCGTCGCGCAGCCACTTGCCGGTGCAGCGATTTGTGCACCCGGACACCTTCGCCTGGTTCGCCGAGGAAGGTTACAAAATGGGCTTCAAGAACGTGGCGTCCGGCCCGCTGGTGCGTTCCTCGTACCACGCTGACGAGCAGGCCAAGCTGGTCAAGGCCAGCCTGGTTTCCTGAGCCTGACCTGGAGTAATTTGGGCGTGGCTTGTGTGGGAGCGGGCTTGCTTGCGAAGGCGGTGTTTCAGTCACCTGATGTGTTGACCGACACCCCACCTTCGCGAGCAAGCCCGCTCCCACATTTCGTTCTGCGTCATAGATGGGAGACTTATGGATGAGCACTGAACTGGCAGCCGCCGTACCTGCCCTTCGAGCCGAAGGCATCATTGGCCTGATCGCCCCCGCCGGCCCTGCCGCCCTTGACGTTGAAAAAGCCGGGCAATGGATGCGTGCCCGTGGCCATGAGCTGCGGATTTTCCCTGGTGTATACGAACGCGACGGTTACCTCGCAGGCAGCGATGACGTGCGCCTGCGTGACCTTCACGCTGCCTTCGCCGACCCCGAAATCGATGCCATCTTCTGCCTGCGCGGCGGCTACGGTACGCCACGCTTGCTGGATCGCCTGGATTACGACCTGCTGCGCGCCAACCCCAAGCCGTTCGTGGGTTACAGCGACATCACCGCGTTGCACCTGGCGATCAGCCGCTACGCCGGCTTCGTGACTTTCCACGGGCCAATGCTCAGTGCCGATTTGCTGGGCGACAAACAACAGCCCACGGAGTCATCGCTGTTCAGCATGCTGCGCGGCCAGCTTGGCGCCGGCAGTGTCGTGGCGCACCCGGTGGCCTACCCATTGACCACCCTTGAGCCGGGTATTGCCTGTGGACGCTTGCTGGGCGGCAACCTGTCGATGATCGCCGCAGTCATGGGCACGGCTTATGAGATTGATGCCGAGGGCATCATTTTGCTGATCGAAGACGTCAACGAGCCGATCTACCGTATCGACCGCCTGCTGACTCATCTGCGCCTGGCCGGCAAGCTGGAGCAAATTGCCGGTGTGCTGGTGGGCGACGTGGCGGGTGTGGATAAAGCAGCGCTGGAGCGGCTGCTGAAGCAGACCTTCGCACCGTTGTGCATTCCGGTGTTGTCCGGCTGGCGCAGTGGGCACTGCGATCCGAACCTGACGCTGCCGATGGGCGCGTTGGTGCGGCTGGATGCGGGGGAGCAGCGGCTGGTGTTGGAGCAGGATGTAGTTTTGAAATAATTGTCGCCTGTGATGCCGTCTTCGCAAGCAAGCCCGCTCCCACATTCGACCGAGTTCCAACCTTGGAATGTCGTTGAATGTGGGAGCGGGCTTGCTCGCGAAGGCGATAGTCGCCATACGCCGACCTATTGGCTTTGCAACGACTCCAGCAGTTTCACCGTCGGATACCCGTCCGCTGGCCAACCCAGCGACTGCTGCGCCGCGCGAATCGCCTTGCGCGTGTTGGCGCCGATGATGCCGTCTGCATTGCCCGCGTCATACCCTTTGGCGCTCAGCACTGTCTGCAAATCGATGCGCTGGGAGCGGCTCAGTGGCAGCTCATCTTTGGGCCAATCGCCACGAATCACACCACCGCCGCCAAACCGTTCCGACAGCAGGCCAACCGCCAGCGCGTAGGACGACGAGTTGTTGTACTTGAGGATCGCGCGGAAGTTGTCCAGCACCAGGAAAGCGGGGCCACGGTAGCCTGCCGGCAGCAACAAGGCGGCGGACAGTTGGTCTACGTTGGGCGGCATGCTCGCGCCAGGTGGCAACTGGATACCGAGTTTCAGCCACTCGGCGACGGTCTTGCGTACGCCGCCGTCTGCCAGGGCGTAATCAAAGTTGGCCGGCAGCTGTTGCACCTCAAAGCCCCACGGCTGGCCTTTTTGCCAGCCAGAGCTTTGCAGGTAATGCGCCGTGGAGGCGAGGGCGTCGGCCGGGCTGTTCCAGATGTCACGGCGACCGTCACCGTCGAAGTCGACGGCGTGGGTGTTGTAAGTAGTCGGGATAAATTGCGTCTGGCCCATCGCGCCGGCCCAGGAGCCTTTCATCTGGTCGGCCTGGATGTCGCCATGCTGGATGATCTGCAGCGCCGCCAGCAGTTGCGCCTGGGCGAACGCCGGGCGACGGCCTTCGTAGGCCAGGGTTGCCAGGGAACGGATCACCGAATTATTGCCCTGGAACTGGCCAAAATTGCTTTCCATGCCCCACACCGAAACCAGCGCCTGGCGGTCGACGCCATAGCGTTGTTCGATGCTTTGCAGGATGTCGGCGTACTTGATCAGCAAGGCTTGGCCATTGCGTACGCGCACCGGCGAGAGGGCGCCGTCGAGGTATTCCCAAACCGGGCGGGAAAATTCCGGTTGGCTGCGGTCAGCGCGAATCACCGCCATGTCGGGGGTGACGCCGGCAAAGGCGTTGTCGAACACCGCAGGCGTGATCCCGGCTTTCAGGGCGTCCACGCGAAAGGCCGCTTGCCATTCGGCGAAGGTCTGGGTCGGTTGGATATCGAGGTTGTCCACGGCCAACGGCGCAACGACGGCGGGCGCGACGGCCGGCACAGTTTGCAGTTTTGGCAGGGGTTGCGCGTCTGCGGCGGTGGGTTTTTCCGCGCAGGCGACAAGCAGAATGAGGCTGGAGGCAGCGATCAATTGGCGAAGGTGCCAACGACGGGAAAGACTAGAGGGCATGCACAGGTCCAGGGATTACAAATCAGGTACAGACCTTATCATGCCGGAGGGGCGCTTGCCTTCAGGCAGCCAGAAAGTAAGAAGCCTCCCAGCTATTAGACTGGAAGGCTTCGCGGCGGTAGCTGCCTTTGCCCTTGCCGGCGCGTTCCTGACGGCTGCGGAACAGTGGCTGGGCGATGATGGATTTGGCCTTGTTGGGGCCATGCTTGGATGGCTTTTTGCTCATGTCGATACTCTCTGTCGGTGGGATGAAGCGGTGCAAATCATCTGCCGAAGTGACGCCGCTGTAAAGCCCGGCGCGGTGTAGGAAAGGTGCACGATCAAAATCGGGGAGCGGGCTTGCTCGCGAAGGCGGTGGGCCAGTCGCCTGATCTATAAACTGATACACCGTCTTCGCGAGCAAGCCCGCTCCCACATTCGGAGTGTGGAGTTTTGAGCGGGGCGTTATTCAGCCGGTAACGACAGGCGCTGACCAGACATCAAAAGTGACAAACGGCTCAGGCTCATCCACGGCGAACCCGCCGCCTGACCCTTGATTTGCGCATCGATGCGCTGCGCTTCAAGTAGCAGCTGTGCCCAGCGTTGCGCCGAGTGCCGTTGCAGGGCTTTGCTCATCAGGGGTTTGCGTTTGTCCCAGACCGGTGGCCGCGCCTGGCTGAAGCATTTGTCCAGCGGAGTGCCCTGGCTGTATTGCAGCGAAATATTGGCCAGCACCCGCAACTCACGGGCCAGGGCCCATAGAATCACCGGGGGTTCCACGCCTTCGCCGCGCAGCCCTTCGAGCATGCGCAGGGCGTGGGCAGGTTCACCATTAAGAATCGCGTCCACCAGCCCGAACACGTCAAAGCGAGCACTGTCGGCCACTGCGCCTTGCACGGTTTCGACGGTGATCTGCCCATCTTCGGCCATCAACTTGAGCTTTTCGATCTCCTGGGCGGCGGCAAGCAAGTTGCCTTCGACCCGGGCGGCGATCAGTTCAACAGCGTCTTGCGTCGCTGACAGCCCCGACTGGGACAGGCGCTGACGAATCCACTGCGGCAACTGGTTGCTGTCCACTGGCCAGATCTGGATGAACTGGGTCTGTGGTCCCTCTACCAGCGCCTTGCCCCATTTGGTTTTCTGCGCACTGCCGTCGAGCTTGGGCAAGCTGATCAGCAGCACTGTGTCTTCAGCGGGACGCGAGCAGTATTCCATCAAGGCCGCCGCGCCCTTGTCGCCGGGTTTGCCCGAGGGCAGGCGCAATTCCAACAGGCGTTTTTCGGCGAACAGCGACATGCTCGCACCGGCTTGCAGCAGCGTGCCCCAGTCGAAACTGGCGTCGGCGCTGAAGACCTGGCGTTCATCGAAACCCTGCTGGCGCGCGGCGCTGCGAATAGCGTCTGCCGCTTCCTGGCACAACAGCGGATCATCACCGCTGACGATGTAGACAGGCGCGAGGCCACCTTGCAGGTGTTTGGCGAGTTGGGCGGGGGCGAGCTTCATAGGCGGGGCAAACGGGGCGCCAGGGGCGCCCCGTCTGGCTTACTCGACAGGGACTTCAACAGGCGATTGTTTCGGCGTGTTGTCTTCGTATTCTTTTGCGGCTTTCAGGGCGTCGGCGTCAGCCTTGGCCTTGTTGTCGGCGGTTTGCTGCAGAGCGGCCAGTTTTTCCGGCGTCAGCTGTTGCAGACGTACCATCAGGCGCTGGATCAGCTCACGACGCATTTCCTTGCGAACCTGAATGATCTCCGAGTCCGAACCCACCAGGTTGTTGCCGTCGTGGCTCACCACTTTCTGGACTTCGAGCTTGTCAGCCATCAAAGGCAGGTGGTCACGGCCTTGTACTTCATAGTTGACGGCCGTATTGAGCTCAACGTCCGACGCGCGGCCGGCGCTGGCGTAGCTCAGGCTACGCTGGGATTCCTGCTCGTCCACCAGGACCAGTTTGTAGGTTGCACCGGTGTAGACGCGCACGCCGCTGTTTTCCAGGGTCTGGCGCAGCTGAACCACCGTGTCGCCATAGGCGTTGCGGGCGCTGACGTCCAGTTCCTTGATGCTCAGTTCATTGGTGCCGGTACCGCGCAGCTGGAAGCCGCAAGCGCTCAGCAGCACAGCGAGGCCCATCACCAGCAAATTGCGTTTGATCATTTTGTTGCTCCCCTTGAAACCATGTGGGCCTTATCGAGGCCTTAAAGGTTTGGTTCGGCGCAGGGCCCAAGCCCTGCGCCCGATCCGATTAGCTGGCGACGATGTTGACCAGTTTGCCAGGCACTACGATCACTTTGCGGATCGTCAGGCCTTCGGTAAAGCGCAGCACGTTCTCGTTGACCCGTGCAGCCGCCTCGACGTCTTCACGACTGGCGCTGGCTGGCATATCGATCTGGCCACGCAGTTTGCCGTTGACCTGGATTACCAGCTGCAGCGTGTCCTGTACCAGCGCGCTGTCATCCTGTACCGGCCAACCGGCGTCGATCACCGCGCCACTGTGGCCCAAGCGGCTCCACAGATCATGGCTGATGTGCGGCGTGATCGGAGCCAGCAACAGGACGACCGCTTCCAGGCCTTCCTGTACCAGCGCGCGGTCCTGTTCGGTCGCCTGCGGTGCTTTTTCCAGCACGTTCATCAGCGTCATCACCTGAGCGATGGCGGTGTTGAATTTGTGGTTCTGGCCCACGTCCTGGCTGGCCTGGCGGATGGCCAGGTGAGTGCTGCGGCGAATGGCTTTCTGTTCATCGCTCAAGGACGCCACGTCCAGCTTGCCCGGCAGGCCCTGGCTGACATGGGCGTGCGCCAGGCGCCAGACGCGCTTGAGGAAACGGTGCGAGCCTTCGACGCCGGAGTCGGACCATTCGGCGCTCATGTCGGGCGGCGAGGCGAACATCATGAACAGGCGGCAGGTGTCGGCGCCGAACTGATCGATCATCGACTGTGGGTCGACGCCGTTGTTCTTGGACTTGGCCATCTTCTCGGTGCCGCCGATTTCCACCGGAAGGCCGTCGGACTTCAGCTTGGCGCTGATCACCTTGGCCTTGCTGTCACGCTCAAGCTCTACGTCCGCCGGGTTGAACCAGGTGTAGGCGCCATTGGCTTCGCGGCGATAGTAAGTGTCGGCGATCACCATGCCTTGGGTCAGCAGGTTCTTGAACGGCTCGTCGGAGCTGACCAGGCCTTCGTCGCGCATCAGCTTGTGGAAGAAACGCGCGTAGAGCAGGTGAAGAATTGCGTGTTCGATGCCGCCGATGTACTGATCCACCGGCAACCAGTGGTCGGCCGCGGATTTTTCCACCAGACCGCCTTCATAGTGCGGCGAGGCGTAGCGAGCGTAGTACCACGAGGACTCGACGAAGGTGTCCATGGTGTCGGTTTCACGCTTGGCCGGTGCACCGCATTTCGGGCAGGCGCACTCGTAGAACTCGGGCATGCGCGCCAATGGCGAACCGGCGCCATCGGGCACCACGTCTTCGGGCAGTACCACCGGCAACTGGTCTTCCGGCACCGGCACGTCACCGCAGGTTTGGCAGTGGATGATCGGAATCGGGCAGCCCCAGTAGCGCTGGCGGCTGATGCCCCAGTCGCGCAGGCGGAACTGGGTGCGCGAGGCACCGAGGTTTTTCTTGATCAGTGCCACTTCAATGGCGTCGAAGGCACCCTGGAAATCCAGACCGTCGAACTCGCCGGAGTTGATCAGTTCGCCGTGCTCGCCGTAGGCGTCTTGCCATGGGGCCGGGTTGGTATCGCCCGAGCTGGTACGCACGACCGATTTGATCGGCAGGCCGTACTTGGTGGCAAATTCGAAATCGCGCTCGTCGTGAGCCGGCACGGCCATTACTGCGCCATCGCCGTAGTGCATCAGCACGTAGTTGGCGACCCACACCGGCAGTTTTTCACCGGTCAGTGGGTGCTCGACGAACAGGCCGGTTGGCAGGCCTTTTTTCTCCTGGGTGGCGACGTCGGCTTCGGCCACGCTGCCGCCTTTGCATTCGGTGATGAACGCCGAAAGCTCTGGATTGTTCTGTGCGGCCTGGGTGGCCAGCGGGTGTTCTGCGGCCACGGCGACGTAGGTCGCGCCCATCAGGGTGTCTGGGCGGGTGGTGAAGACTTTCAGTGCGCCGGCAACGCCAATGGAATCGACGTTGTACGGGAACTGCACTTCCATGCCCTTGGATTTGCCGATCCAGTTGCGCTGCATGGTCTTGACCTGTTCAGGCCAGCCCGGCAGGTCGTCGAGGCTCGACAAGAGTTCATCCGCATAGGCGGTGATCTTGAAGTAGTACATCGGGATTTCGCGCTTTTCGATCAGCGCGCCGGAGCGCCAGCCGCGACCGTCGATGACCTGTTCGTTGGCCAGTACGGTCTGGTCGATCGGGTCCCAGTTCACGGTGCCGCTTTTCTTGTAGATCACACCTTTTTCGAACAGGCGGGTGAACAGCCATTGTTCCCAGCGGTAGTAATCGGGCTTGCAGGTGGTGACCTCGCGCGACCAGTCCACCGCCAAGCCCAGGCTGCGCAGCTGGGTCTTCATGTAGGCGATGTTTTCGTAGGTCCACTTGGCGGGCGCCACGTTGTTTTTCATCGCGGCGTTTTCCGCCGGCATACCGAAGGCGTCCCAACCCATGGGTTGCAGGACGTTCTTGCCGAGCATGCGCTGGTAGCGCGAAATCACGTCGCCGATGGTGTAGTTACGCACGTGCCCCATGTGTAGCTTGCCGCTGGGGTAAGGGAACATCGATAGGCAGTAGTAAGTCTCCTTGCCTGGCTGTTCACTGACTTCAAAGGACTTTTGCTCGTCCCAGAAGGTTTGGGCGGCATTTTCTATTTCACGGGGCTGATATTGTTCGTGCATGGCTACTTTTGAACTGAATAGGGGTGGCCTAATCCTCTTCGGTGCAACGTTCAGGTTGATCGACACCAAAAAGCGGCGCGTCCGTGCCCAAACCCTGCGGGAAGTGGAGTTACAGGAAGCGCCGTAGCATACATGACCCCACTCTATCGAGGGAAACCCTGATTGCGCAGGCAGGGCCGTCTGTCGCGGCGCCGGGCAGGCGCAGCCACGGGGACTACGCTGTTTATTGGGGAGTGAGTCTTATCTTCAATGAGGTGAGGGGATGGTTGAATCGCAGCGAACTTTAACGAAACCGCAGTTGTACCAAGGACTGATCGACCGTTTGGGTCGGGCATTGGATGCCGCCAGAACCGCAGGCCGATTGCGTGATGAACGGCCTCTGGAATTGGAGTTGCGAGGCTTGAGCCAGGCTGAGCTTGAATTGATCAAGGTTTACCTGGAATTGAATCACCACCGTGCCTCTCAAGGGCAGGCTTCCCCGCCAGCCCAGGCGCCATCACGTTCGGCCAAGGTGGTCTGGCTGAAGGATGTGGCGGCCGGTCGCGGCCCCGAAAAGCTTCGGGCCGTTCGGTGAAACATCGCGTTATCCAGTGACCTTCTCGAAATGTGTTGGTAAAGATTGTCGCTAAACCCCGTTGCATCTAGGCTTCGGGCATCTTTGGAGATGCCCGATGCCTTTTCGTTATTTCATTAAACAATTGCTCTTGCCGCCCGGCATTTTTTTGCTGTTGCTGGTGTTTGCCTGGTGGTTTCGTAAAAGCCGCCCGCGCCTGGCCGGGTTTTGCTTTGTAGTGGGGTTGGGCGGGATGTGGCTGATCAGCCTGCCGGTGATGGTGCAATGGGGCGCGCATGCGCTGGAAACCGAGCCACCATTGGCGCGTGACGCGTGGGCAACATTGGCGCAGCACGCCGATGCCATTGTGGTGCTGGGCTCCGGGCGCGAACGCGGTGATCCGGCCTGGGGCAGTGATCAGCCCACCGGCATCGGTCTTGAGCGCCAGCGGTATGCCGCGCGACTGGCCAAGGCCTCCGGGTTGCCGGTATTGACCAGCGGCGGCTTGCACTACGGCACGCCGCCCAGTGAGGCGCAGTTGATGGCCGTGTCGATGCAGGATGACTTCGGCGTGACGGTGCGCTGGAAGGAAGAACGCAGCCGCACCACCTGGGAAAACGCGCAGATGAGTGCCGAGATACTGCTGCCCCAAGGCATCAAGCGCGTGGTGGTGGTGACCCAGGCCTGGCACATGCCGCGCGCGGTGTGGAGTTTTGAGAAGGCCGGCTTCACCGTGGTGCCGGGGCCGGTGGGTTTCTTGGGCGTGGACAATGCCCGGCCACTCGGCGGCTGGATGCCCGAGTTTGTATCGGTGTGGCGCAGCGGGCAGTTGATCAATGAGGCGGTGGGGCAGGTGGGGTATCGGGTGTTTTATCGATAACACCGAGAATCAACGGTGCGGTGGGCTTATGTGGGAGCGGGCTTGCTCGCGAAGCGGTGCGTCCGTCAGCCTGTTCGTTAGCTGATGCACCCTGTTCGCGAGCAAGCCCGCTCCCACATTGATTTTGGGTTTGTCTGTCAGACCGTCTTGGACATCCGGCCCGCCAGCAACGCCCAGCCAAACAGCCCCAGGCAGACGATGATCAACGGCCATGAGCGCCATTGCAGGTACGGCGTGAGGTTATGCATCGGCACCACTTCGCCGTACAGGATCCCGCGCTCGAACTGCGGGATCTGCGCGGTGATCTGCCCGAACGGGTTGATCAGGCCGGTAACGCCGTTGTTGGTCGCCCGAATCATCCAGCGGCCAGCCTCCAATGCGCGCATCTGCGCCATTTGCAGGTGTTGCAGCGGGCCGATGGAGCGGCCAAACCAGGTGTCATTACTGATGGTCAGCAAGAGGTCGCTCTGGGCCGACAGGCCGGCGGCAAATTCCGGGTACACCACTTCATAGCAAATGAAGGGCGCAATCTGATAGCCCTTGGCCTGCAGCATCGCCTGGTCAGCCGGGCCGCGCGCAAAGTCCGACATCGGCAGGTCGAAGAACGCAATCAGCCCGCGCAGCATGTCTTGCAGCGGCACGTATTCACCAAACGGCACCAGCTTCTGCTTAAGGTAGGTGCCTTCGCCTTCACCGACCACGGTGATGCCATTGAAGAAACGCTTCTGGTGGTGCACTTCCTGGCGGATCGGCACGCCGGTGATCAGCGCCGTGTGCCGGTCTGCAGCAAACTTGCCCATCATGCCCAGATAGCCTTCGACGGAATCCTTGAGCACCGGCACGGCGGTTTCCGGCCACACCAACAGGTCGACGCGCTTGGAGCTGAAGCTCATGTCGCGGTACAGCGCCAACTGCGCATTGAGCTGCTCCGGGTCCCACTTCATGCTTTGTTCGACGTTGCCCTGGATCGCTGCCACCGTCAGGGGCGCGCCCGAGGGCGCGGTCCAGGCGTGGTGCTTGAGCGCCAGGCCGATGGCCCAGGGGGCAACCAGCAGAATCAGGCCTGCGCCGATGAACCCGTTGCGCTTGCTCGCCAGCAGGCGTGGCAGGTTGCACAGCACCGCAGCGGTCAGTGCCAGCGCGAAGGAAATCAGCCACATCCCGCCCAGCGGCGCGAGGCCGGTAAGTGGGCCGTCGAGTTGACTGTAGCCAGAGTAGAGCCAGGGGAAGCCGGTGAGGAACCAGCCGCGAAACGCCTCCTGGCCGACCCACAACGCAGCAAACGTCAGCGCGTCGGCCAACGGCGCTTCATTACGGCGCAGCCAGCGCGCCCACAGCCAGGCGGGCAGGGCGAAAAACCAGGCGATGGCGGCGGTAAACAGCAGCATCAAAAAGCCAGCCAGCAGCACCGAAGCGCCGCCGAAATGGTGAATGCTGTAGTAGATCCAGCTGGTGCCGGCGCCAAACAGGCCGAAGCCGAAGCACCAGCCACGGCCCAAGGCCTGACGTGGCGTCAGCTCGCGCAGGCCGATATAGAACAACCCGATCGCCAGCAGTGCAAATGGCCACAGATCGAACGGCGCCAGCGCCAGGGTGGTGATGGCGCCGGCCACCACGGCCAGCAAGTTACCGGGCCAGCCGGGGCGGGTCAGACGGCGCATATCAATCCTTAGCGGGCAATAGGTGTCAGGCGAATCAGATGGATGCGGCGGCTGTCGGCATTCAGGATGCGGAAGCGATAGGCGCCGATCTCGGTGGTCTCGTTACGTTTGGGCAGATGCCCGAACGCGCTCATTACCAGGCCGCCGACGGTGTCGAACTCGTCGTCGGAGAATTCGCTGTCGAAGAACGCGTTGAAGTTCTCGATCGGCGTGAGCGCCTTGACCAGGAAATCACCGCTGGGCAGCGGCTTGATGTAGCTGTCTTCTTCGACGTCGTGCTCGTCTTCGATGTCGCCGACGATCTGTTCCAGCACGTCTTCGATGGTCACCAGACCGGCCACGCCACCGTATTCGTCGATCACGATGGCCATGTGATTGTGGTTGGCGCGAAATTCACGCAACAGCACATTCAGGCGCTTGGATTCAGGCACGAAGGTGGCCGGACGCAGCAGGTCCTTGATGTTGAAGTTGTCGCCGTTCTCCTTGAGGATCAACGGCAGCAGGTCCTTGGCCAACAGGACACCCATGACGTCGTCATGGCTTTCACCGATCACCGGGTAGCGCGAGTGCGCCGAGTCGATCACGGCCGGGAGGAATTCCCGAGGGGTCTGGGTCGCCTTGATGCTGATCATCTGCGAACGCGGGACCATGATGTCCCGGACTTGCAGGTCAGCCACCTGAATGGCGCCTTCGACGATGGCCAGCGCTTCGCTGTCCAGCAACTTGTTCTGATGGGCCTCGCGCAGCAGCTCAAGCAGCTCCTGGCGGTTTTTCGGCTCGTGGGCAAAAGCCTGGGTCAATTTACCCAGCCATGACTTCTGCCCGTTGCTCGATCGGTCTTCGCTCATAGCGATTACTCTAAATCCTTTGTTGTTTCAGTGAGGTGTAGTTTCGATTTCGTCGTCTGCATAAGGGTCGCGGTGACCCAATTCAGCAAGCAACGTTTGTTCCAGTGTTTCCATCTCTAGCGCTTCGTCATCGCCTATATGGTCGTAACCCAAGAGATGCAAGCAGCCGTGGATCACTAGATGGGCCCAATGGGCCTCAAGTTCCTTGCCTTGCTCCTTGGCTTCGCGTTCCACCACCTCGACACAGATCACCAAGTCGCCCAGCAGCGGGATGTCCAGTAACTCATCCGGCACGTCGGCTGGGAAGGACAGCACGTTGGTCGCGTAATCCTTTTGACGCCAAGTGTGATTCAGTTCGCGGCCTTCGGGCTCGTCCACCAGGCGGATGGTCAGCTCCGAGTCGGCGGTGCGCTGGCGCAGGGCCAGCGTGCACCATTGGCGGAACTGTTCTTCGCTGGGGGCGGGCGCTTCGGTGGCCAGCTGCAGGTCAAGCTCAAGCATCGCGGCGAACGTCCTTGGCGGGTGCATCGTCCTTGTGGTCGAAGCGCTCGTAGGCTTCGACGATGCGCTGCACCAGCGGGTGACGCACTACGTCTTTGGGCATGAAATGCGTAAAGCTGATGCCCGGCACGTCCTTGAGCACTTCGATGACCTGGGCCAGGCCCGACTTGGTGCCCTTGGGCAGGTCGACCTGGGTCACGTCACCGGTGATCACGGCGGTTGAGCCGAAACCGATACGGGTCAGGAACATCTTCATCTGTTCGACGGTGGTGTTCTGGCTTTCGTCGAGGATGATGAAGCTGTTGTTCAGCGTACGCCCACGCATGTAGGCCAGCGGGGCGATCTCGATCACCTGGCGCTCGATCAGTTTGGCCACGTATTCAAAGCCGAGCATCTCGTACAGCGCGTCATAGAGCGGGCGCAGGTACGGGTCGATCTTCTGGGCCAGGTCGCCGGGCAGGAAGCCAAGCTTTTCGCCGGCCTCGACCGCCGGGCGCACCAGCAGGATGCGGCGTACTTGCTCGCGCTCCAGGGCGTCCACCGCACAGGCCACGGCCAGGTAGGTCTTGCCGGTACCGGCGGGGCCGATGCCGAAATTGATGTCGTTGCCGAGGATTTCTTTGACGTAGCGCTGCTGATTCAAGCCGCGTGGGCGAATCATGCCTTTTTTGGTGCGCAGGGCCACGCTGGCTTCGGCAACCGGGTTGTTCGCCAGGTCTTGCACGGCAGATTCCTGCAGGTACAGGTGCACGGTCTCCGGCGACAGCTCGCTACCCTTGGTTTCGCGGTAGAGGCGGCGGAGCAGGTTTTCTGCAGACGTGGTGTGCTGAGGTTCACCAATTAGCTCGAACTGATTGCCGCGGTTGCGGATCTCGATGCTCAGGCGTTGTTCGATCAGGCGCAGGTGCTCGTCGAACTGTCCGCACAGGTTGGCGAAACGGCGAGCCTCAAAAGGCTCGAGGAGAAAACGATGAGGTTCTATGGGTGCGTTCAAGGTCGCTTTTAGCCGCCCTTTGGCTGTTGAGGTGAAAGAGAGGATAACGCCAGCCGTCGACGTGCGAAAGCACTTATCTAGCCCAAGTGCAGCACGGTTCCCATGTGGGAGCGGGCTTGCTCGCGAATGCGGTGTGTCAGCTAATCCATGTATCAACTGATCCACCGCATTCGCGAGAAAGCCCGCTCCCACATTTTGATCTCTACCAGTCAGCAATATGGGTGGGTTACTGAACCAACGACCCGCGCAACGAGTGCGGTTGCGCCGCGTCAATGTGCACATCGGCAAACTGGCCGATCAGGGTCGGGTTGTCGCAGCGGAAGTTGACGATGCGGTTGTTTTCGGTACGGCCTTGCAGCTCGCCCGGGTCTTTTTTCGAATAGTCGGTGACCAGGATGCGCTGGATCGAGCCGACCATTTGTCGGCTGATTTCGAAACCTTGCTGGTTCAGGCGATGTTGCAGAGCATTCAGGCGCTCTTTTTTCAGCGCTTCGGGGGTTTCATCCGCCAAGTCGGCAGCCGGGGTGCCCGGGCGCTGGCTGTAGACGAACGAGTAGGAGAAGTCGAAACCGACGTCTTCGATCAGCTTCATGGTCTGCTCGAAATCTTTCTCGGTCTCCCCAGGAAAGCCGACGATGAAGTCCGAACTGATGCAGATACCCGGTACCGCCGCGCGCAATTTGCGCAGTTTGGATTTGTATTCCAGGGCGGTGTGGTTGCGCTTCATTGCCGACAGAATGCGGTCCGAGCCCGATTGCACCGGCAAGTGCAGGTGTTTGACCAGCTCCGGCACTTCGGCGTGGGCCTGGATCAGGCTGTCGGAGAACTCCAGCGGGTGCGAGGTGGTGTAGCGAATGCGCTCGATGCCATCGACGGCGGCCACCACGCGGATCAACTCTGCGAGGTCGGCCAGGCGACCATCGTGGGTCTGGCCGCGATAGCCGTTGACGTTTTGGCCCAGCAGGGTCACTTCGCGCACACCGTTTTCGGCCAGGTGGATAATTTCCGCCAGCACGTCATCAAACGGCCGGCTGACTTCTTCACCACGGGTGTAGGGCACCACGCAGAAGGTGCAGTACTTGCTGCAGCCTTCCATCACCGACACATAGGCGCTCGGGCCGTCGATGCGCGGCTCGGGCAAGTGGTCGAATTTTTCGATTTCCGGGAACGACACATCCACCTGCGGCAGCTTGGTGATACGTGCCGCGTCGATCATTTCCGGCAGGCGGTGCAAGGTTTGCGGGCCGAAGACCACGTCGACGTAGGGCGCGCGGTCGCGGATCGCGGCGCCTTCCTGGCTGGCCACGCAGCCGCCAACGGCAATCACCATGTCCGGGTTGGCCAGTTTCAACTCGCGCCAGCGGCCCAGTTGAGAGTACACACGGTCCTGGGCGCGCTCACGAATCGAGCAGGTATTGAGCAGGATAACGTCGGCATCTTCGGCGCGGGCGGTGACTTCCAGGGCCTGATGTTCGCCCAGCAGATCGACCATGCGCGAGCTGTCGTACTCGTTCATCTGGCAACCGTGGGTTTCGATGTAAAGCTTCTTGGCCATGGGAATCATCAACTGGTGGTAAAGAACCGCGCATTATAGGGGGCATGCCCATTGGTTCCTAGCGTTGTGCATCGGGTGCCATGCTATAGTTCGCGCCCTCTTTTATATCCCCGATGTGTTATTCGCCCACCATGACCAAACGTGAAGCTCCAATCTATAAGGTGATTTTCCTTAACCAGGGCCAGGTGTTCGAAATGTACGCCAAGCAGATCTATCAAAGTGATCTGTGGGGCTTCCTGGAAGTGGAAGAGTTCGTCTTTGGCGAGCGCACCCAGTTGGTCGTCGATCCGGGCGAGGAAAAGCTGAAGGCGCAGTTTGAAGGCGTGGTGCGCAGCTTTGTGCCGATGCATTCGATTGTGCGCATCGACGAAGTCGAGCGCCTGGGCACGCCGAAGATCAGCGAGGCGCGTGGTACCAGCAATGTCATGCCGTTTCCGATGCCGATGCCTGAGAAGTAGGGCGTTAGACCGAGGTGTGCCCATCGCAGGCAAGCCCGCTCCCACACTCGACCGCGTTCCTATGCTGGAACTCGGTCAAGTGTGGGAGCGGGCTTGCTCGCGAAAGGGCCTAAAAAGGCACTGAAAATTTAAGGCAATGGCGAGAACGGCGAACGCCCATCCGCACTCTGCAATTCCTGCAAGTAATTGCGGAAGATCTGGCCCAGCACCTGGGTTGCCACTTCCAACTCATCACGCTGCATGTGCTCGGCGACTTCGTCGGCGGTGTCCAGCGCGTCTTCAGCGCCGTTGACCGCGGCCATTTTCAGCACGATGTACGCCTGGACGTTGTTGGCCGGCACGCCTTCGCCTTTGAAGAACATGTTGCCCAACTGAAATTGCGCCTGGGCGTGGCCCTGCAACGACGCTTTCTCGAAGTAGCTCAAGGCTTTGTTGAGGTCGCGCGCGGTGTTTTTGTCGTCGTGGTAGTACTCGCCCAACTCGTATTGCGCCTGCGCATCCCCGCCGTCGGCCTGTTTCTGGCACGCGCTCAGGGCTTCGGCCTGGCTGTCTGGCTGGGTATTGAGGGTGCAACGACCCATCGCTGGGATTAACAACGAGTTGCCGCCTGCTTGTGCTTGTGCATGTGCCAGCAGCGGCTGAAGGAGCAACAGGCAGCCCAGAACCAGGGTGCGGCCGGTGCGTTTCATGGGAATCGACTTACCTCTGACGGGGCGCGCGGACCCTCGGGGGTCCAATAAGCGCGCATTATGAAATAAGCAGGCCTCTGCTTACAAAGTCTTTACTCGTTTTTCTGCTGCGTGGGCAAGTTATCTGCCGGATTGCAGGTGATTTCTCGAAAAA
The DNA here is from genome assembly GCF_963890955.1 of Pseudomonas sp. MF6747. Taxonomy (NCBI): domain Bacteria; kingdom Pseudomonadati; phylum Pseudomonadota; class Gammaproteobacteria; order Pseudomonadales; family Pseudomonadaceae; genus Pseudomonas; species Pseudomonas sp. MF6747. Next base: position 181,893 of record NZ_CAWPSZ010000051.1, on the reverse strand, counting down.
TGCAGGAAAGCGCTGTAAGCAAAGTAGCAAATTCTGACGTCACCCAAGGCAACGTCAGCTTGATATGCCCCTTATTTCAGGGCCGCGAAGGCGCGCTCGGCAGCATCCAGGGTCAATTTCAACTCTGTATCGCCATGGGCGATCGAGGTGAAGCCCGCTTCAAAGGCGCTCGGTGCCAGGTAAACGCCGCCTTCCAGCATCAGGTGGAAGAAGCGCTTGAACAGGTCGGCATCGCTGCCCATCACGTCATCGAAGGTGACGATATCGTCGGCACCGCTGAAGTACAGGCCGAACATGCCGCCGGCTTGCGTGGTGACGAACGGGATACCGGCAGCATCGGCGCGCTGTTGCAGGCCATCGAGCAGGCGCGTGGTGTAGTCGGTCAGCTCGGCGTGAAAACCCGGGCGGCTGATCAGGCGCAAGGTGGTCAGGCCGGCCGCCATCGCCAATGGGTTACCCGACAAGGTGCCCGCCTGGTACACCGGGCCCAGCGGCGCGATGTGCTGCATGATGTCGCGCTTGCCGCCGAAGCAACCCACCGGCATGCCGCCGCCAATGATCTTGCCGAAGGTGCTCAGGTCCGGCGTGACGCCGTAGTAAGCCTGGGCGCCACCGAGGGCGACACGGAAACCGGTCATGACTTCGTCGAAAATCAGCACTACGCCGTGCTTGTCGCACTGCTCGCGCAGGCCTTCAAGGAAACCAGGCGCCGGCGGTACGCAGTTCATGTTGCCGGCGACCGGCTCGACGATGATGCATGCCACCTCTTGGCCTACTTCACTGAGCATCTGCTCGACCGCGGCGATGTCGTTGAAGGGCAGGGTCAGGGTGTGCTTGGCGAAGGCCGCCGGTACACCGGCCGAGCTTGGTACGCCCTGAGTCAGCGCGCCGGAACCGGCTTTTACCAGCAGGCTGTCGGAGTGGCCGTGGTAGCAGCCTTCGAACTTGATGATGCTGTCGCGGCCGGTAAAACCACGGGCCAGGCGAATCGCGCTCATGGTGGCCTCGGTGCCGGAGCTGACCATGCGCACCATTTCCATCGACGGCACGATCGAGCACACCAAGTCCGCCATTTCGGTTTCCATGGCGGTCGGGGCGCCGTAGGACAGGCCGTGTTGCAACTGCTGGCGCACTGCATCGAGCACGTCCGGGTGGCTGTGGCCGAGGATCATCGGGCCCCAGGAACCCACGTAGTCAACGTAGCGCTTGTCATCTTCGTCGGTGACGTAGGCGCCTTCGGCATGCTTGAAGAACAACGGCGTGCCGCCCACGCTCTTGAACGCACGCACGGGGGAGTTCACACCGCCGGGAATGTGTTTCTGGGCATTGGCAAACAGGGTTTCGGAACGGGACATGGTCGGGCTCTCTAAACTGAAATTTTAAGAAGATCGTTGAATGCGCGCGCGCGGCGCGTGACTTCCTGGGTGCTGTCGGCACCGAACAGGCCGTGCACCACGGCGAGCAGGTCGGCGCCGTGGGCCACCAGCGGTTCGGCGTTTTCCAGGGTGACGCCGCCGATCACGCAGATCGGCAGCTGCAGGCGCGCGCGGGCCTGCGCCAGCATTTCAACGGTGGCGGCGGGTGCGCCGGGCTTGGTGTTGGAATTGAAGAAGCGGCCGAAGGCGACGTAGCTGGCGCCTTCTTTGGCGGCCTGTTCGGCCAATTCGATCTGGCTGTGGCAGGTGGCGCCGATGATCGCTTTGGAACCGAGCAACGCTCGAGCCGGAGTCAGTGGGCCGTCGGTTTGGCCCAGGTGTACGCCCACGCCCAGGCGCGCGGCCAGTTCGGCGTCGTCATTGATAATAAGCTGGGTCTTGTAGCGCGAGCACAGCTCGCGCAGTTTCTCCGCTTCTCGCAGGCGGCGGGCTTCATCGCTGCTTTTGTCGCGGTACTGCAGCAGGGTTAAGCCGCCGTCCAATGCCGCTTCGACGTAGGCGAGAAATTTGCCGGCCAACAGTTGGCTGTCGGTAATGGCATACAGGCCACGTAGTTTCATCGGGCAGGCCTCTTGTGCTTTAAGAGCAGAAATCCAGCGGCAAACGGCGCGGCACGAACTGGCCCTGGCCGAGTTGTTCGGCGTCACGCAAAGTGCGCCAAGTGTAGTTGAGCGCTGACTGCACGGCGCTGACCAGGCCTTCGCCCTGGGCGATGCGACCAGCCAGTGCGCTGGCCAGCGTGCAGCCCGAACCATGATAGCTGCCGGGCAGGCGCTGGCAGGTAAAGGTCTGGCGCGTGCCGTCGCGGCTGTACAGGCGATTGTGCACTTGATGCTCGTCGCCGTGGCCGCCGGTGATCAGCAAGTGCTTGATAAACGGCAGCAGCTTCTCGGCGCATTCGTCCGCGGTGCCCTCAGGCAATTCGGCGAGGATGCGCGCTTCAGGCAAGTTGGGCGTGGCGATCAGCGACAACGGCAGCAGCCGCTCGCGCATGGCGTAGCCGACTTCGTCCTTGCCCAGGCTGCCACCGCCGCCGGCCCGCAGCACCGGGTCGCACACCACCGGCAGGTGCGGGTGAGCCTGCAGCAGTTCGACCACGGTGTCGACCATCGCGGTGGAGCCGAGCATGCCAAGCTTGACCGCCGCCACCTCGGAATCGCCGAGCACGGCATTCGCCTGGGCCAGGACCCACTCGCGGTCGAGCACGCGGAAATCGCTGACATTGACGGTGTTCTGCACGGTCAGGGCGGTGACGGCGGGAGCCGCATGACAGCCTTGGGCGAGCAGGGCTTCGATATCTGCCTGCAGGCCGGCGCCACCACTTGGGTCATGGCCGGAGAGACAGAGGACAACGGGGCGAGAGCTGTAGATATTCATGGTGCGCGAGCTTAACACCAAACGCTTTTTGCGTGGCTGTCTGGCGATGGTTGAATTTTGCCGCTGCCCAGGTGTAATTGTGGCCGATAGCCATTATCGAGCGTTGCGGCATAAATCCGTTGAAAGCCGCGTTCTAGAGCCTTTCAAAAAATTATTTCAATGGTGTCTAATGGCCTCCAGCGGCTATGCTAGAGTGGATCCAAACAACTTACTGTATCGCCGGTATACGTCTTCTCAAAAGGAATGGGGGCTTTTGACATAACCGGACAGGCCACGCTGGGGCTCTATGCGCTATTTGCTGATCTTATTATTGTGCGGGCTGCCAATGCTCGCCGGCGCCGTCGAGTTCAATCAGAGCACTCGAAGCCTGCCGCTGGGCCGGGTCATGCAGGTACTCGAAGACCCTACCGACGCCCTCACCATCGCCCAAGTCAGTTCCCCCGCCTACGCCGCCCAGTTCAAGACCCACGACCAAGCCACCCTCAATGCCGGCTATTCACGTTCGGTGTTCTGGCTCAAGGTCGACCTGCATTACACCGCCACTGACCCGCGCGCGCCGCGTACCTGGTTCCTGGAGCTGGCGTACCCGCCGCTGAACCGCCTGGACCTGTACCAGAACGACGGCACCGGCGGCTACCGACTGACCACTCGCACCGGCAGTGCACTGCCCTTTTCCAGCCGTGAAGTGCGCCAGAGCAACTACCTGTTCAAGCTCAACTTTGTGCCCGACCAGCAGCAAACCGTGTACCTGCGCCTGCAAAGCGAAGGCTCGATCCAGGCGCCGTTGACGCTCTGGGCCGGCACCGCCTACCTGGAAGAACAGCCGCTGCGCCTGTATGTACTGGGCGCTATCTACGGCGTACTGCTGGGGATGCTGGTCTACAACCTGTTTATCTACCTCAGCGTGCGCGACACCAGCTACCTCTATTACATCCTTTATATCGCCTCGTTCGGCCTGTACCAGCTGTCGGTCAATGGCGTGGCCGTGGAGTACTTCTGGCCGAACAACCCGTGGTGGTCGAATGCGGCGGTGCCGTTCCTGATCGGGTCGGCGGCGCTGTTCGGCAGCCTGTTTGCGCGCAGCTTCCTGCACACCACGCAGCACAGCCGCTGGCTCGACCGGATCTTGCTGGCGCTGGCGACCTGCGGCGCGTTGGTGATGGTGCTGGCGCTGCTGACCAGCTATGCAGTGGCCCTGCGCCTGGCTACCGGTCTGGCGCTGGTGTTTACCGTGACCATCTTTGTTGCCGCGATCAAGGCGTGGTATTGCGGCCAGCGCATGGCGCGGTATTTCATCATCGCCTGGTCGGCATTCCTGCTCGGCGGGGTGGTCAACACCCTGATGGTGTTGGGCTACTTGCCCAACATGTTCCTCACCATGTACGCCAGCCAGCTCGGTTCTGCGATTGAGGTGGCGCTGCTCTCGTTGGCCCTGGCGGACCGCATCAATGGCATGCGTGAGCAGCAGGCGCAAATCCTGTTCGACGCCAGCCAGAAACTCGAAGTGCTCAACCAGCAGCTCGCGCGCAGCAATCGTCTGAAAGACGAATTCCTCGCTACCCTGACCCATGAACTGCGCACCCCGATGAACGGCGTGATCGGCTCCCTTGAGCTGATGCAAACCGTGCCGCTGGACGATGACCTGGCGCAGTACCAGCAAACCGCCGCCGGCTCGGCGCGGGACATGATGCGCATGGTCAACGGCATTCTCACTCTGACCGAACTGCAGGCCGGGCGCCTGACCGCCCAACCCCAGGTGTTCAGCCTGCGCGGCGCGCTCGACACCTTGCGTCAACAGTTCAGTACCGGCGCCCAGAACAAGGGCCTGGCATTCTCCATCGACGTAGCGGACGAGTTGCCGGACCGCGTGATCGGCGATGCCGACAAACTGATCCAGTGCCTGGATTGCCTGCTCGACAACGCGTTCAAGTTCACCCACGAAGGCGCCGTGCGCGTGCGTGTGGTGGGGGTTCCACAGAGCGATGGCAGCTTGCGCCTGAGCTTTATCGTCACCGACAGTGGTATTGGCTTCGCTTTCCTCGACGAGGCCACGCTGTATCAGCGCTTCTTCCAGCTCGACGGCTCGACCACCCGCGAATACGGCGGCCTGGGCATCGGCCTGGCGATCTGCCGACAGCTGATCGAGCTGCTCGGTGGGCGCCTGACCCATCATTCGGAGCCGCGCAAGGGCAGCCGGTTCCAACTCGAAGTGACGGTGAGCCCGGTGCCTCCCGAACCCAAAGCGACGCCCCAGGAAACCTTGACGCAGCGCGCGCCCCACGAGTGCGCGGTGCTGCTGGTGGACGACAACAGCGTCGGCCAGTTGGCGGTGCGCGGCATGCTGCTCAAGCTGGGCTATCGGGTGAAAACCGTGGACAACGGTTCGTCTGCGCTGGCGATGTTGCAGAGTGAAACGTTTGATGCGGTGCTGCTGGATGTGCCTGAAGGCGGGTTCTCATTGTGCTGTCAGATCCGTGCACTGCCTGGGTGTGGCGAACTGCCGGTGATCGCCCTGACGACGTCCCTCAATGGCACGGACCGCGAGCGCTGCCATGGCATTGGCATCACGGACCGGCTGGCCAAGCCTGTGCGTTTTGAAGCGCTGAAGGCGGTGCTGGAGCGTCGGCTGCTGTGCCCGTTAGAGGGCGAAAGCGCCGGACATTAGGCGGGTATGCCACTTTTTTAAGCCCGGTGACGGTGCTTAACTGAAATTCAGGCCTCAACTGCACGTGGCCTTTTTCCAGGAGGCCCGTCATGAACCTGCATCAGTTCGCCGAAACCCACGACGTCACCAATCAGCCACCGTCCCTGGACGGCACCAACCTGTACCGCATTGACGTGCCCCTGCAAGACTGGTCGCGCCGCTTTGGCGCCGGCTGGGCACATGCGCGTATCGATGCGTATGGCGCACTGGCGGGCGGGCCGTTGATGGCAGCCGGGTTCCTGGCAAACGAGAACAAGCCGGTGTTCAACAGCCATGACCGTTATGGCCATCGCATCGACTGGGTGGCGTTTCATCCGGCGTACCACGAGCTGATGCGCACCGCCGTCGAACATGGCCTGCCGTCGCTGCCGTGGGCGCACCCGCAACCCGGCGCCCATGTGGCGCGCGCCGCCATGACCTACCTGCACAGCCAGGCCGAAGCGGGCACCGGTTGCCCGCTGACCATGACCTTCGCCTGCGTGCCGGCCCTGCGCCTGCAACCGGATCTGGCGCAGACCTGGCTGCCGAAAATCCTCAGCACCGAATACGACCCGCGCAATGTCGGCATCGCCCACAAGGCCGGGGCCACCATCGGCATGGCCATGACCGAGAAGCAGGGTGGCACCGACGTGCGCGCCAACACCACCCGCGCGTATCCGGTGGGCGCGGGCGGCCCAGGGCAAGCTTATGAATTGGTGGGGCACAAGTGGTTCTGCTCGGCGCCGATGTGTGACGCGTTCCTCACGCTGGCGCAGACCGACAAAGGCTTGACCTGTTTCCTGCTGCCCCGGCACCGCCCGGATGACACCCGCAACGAGTTCTACATCCAGCGCCTGAAAAACAAACTCGGCAACTGCTCCAATGCCTCCAGCGAAGTGGAATTTCGTGGCGCGCTGGCCTGGATGATCGGCGAAGAGGGCCGTGGCGTGCCGACCATTATCGAAATGGTCGCCATGACCCGCTTCGACTGCATGGTTGGCTCCAGCGCGCTGATGCGTCAGGCGTTGACCCAGGCCAGTCATCATTGTGCGCACCGCTTGGTAAGTGGCCGTGTGTTGAGTGAGCAGCCGCTGATGCAAAACGTATTGGCTGACCTGGCCCTGGAAAGCGAGGCGTCGCTGGCATTGAGCATGCGCATGGGCCGGGCACTGGACCATCTGGATAACGAGCAGGAAGCCAAATTCGCCCGGCTGGTGACGGCAGTGGGCAAGTATTGGATCTGCAAGCGCGCGCCAGCAATGATCAACGAGGCGGCCGAGTGCATGGGCGGTGCCGGGTATGTCGAGGACAGCATCCTGCCGCGCTTGTACCGTGAGGCGCCGGTTAATTCAACGTGGGAAGGTTCCGGCAATGTGCAGTGCCTGGACGTGTTGCGGGCACTGTCGAAAGAACCGGGCGTGCTCGAGGCGCTGTTTGTCGAACTCGGGGACGGGCATGGCCACACGCAACTGGCGCGGCATATCGAGCAGCTTAAGTCGGCGTTTATGGATACCCAGGATATTCAGTACCGTGCGCGCCAATTGACCGAGGACATTGCCGTGGCGTTGCAGGCCAAACTGTTGCTGGAGGCCGGGAACGCGGCGGTCAGTGATGGGTTTATTGCCAGCCGCTTGGGGGAGTCGTCCGGTCGGGTGTATGGCACCTTGCCGCGTGGCGTGGAGGTGGAAGCGATCGTTGCTCGTTCAACCCCAACCCTCTGACTACACGCGGTCAAAATGTGGGAGCGGGCTTGCTCGCGAATACGGTCTGTCAGTGACTGATTAGGTGACTGATACACCGCATTCGCGAGCAAGCCCGCGCCCACATTATTAATCGCATTCCAATCCTACTGTTTCAGTGAGGCCGGGATACAGGCAAGATAAAGGCCTGCAAGTCAGAACACAGGATGCTTACCGTGACCGAAGCTTTTGTTGTCGTTCAAACCGCCGAAGAAGCCGTGGATCGGCTGGCGGCTCTTCACGAGCGTGCTACCGGTGCGCTCAATCAAGCCCTCAAGCAATACCTCAAGGACCGCGTCGAGCCCGACGCCGCGCAACGCGCGTTGTTTCGCTATCCAGAACTGCGCCTGACCTACCACTGCCACGGCGAAGTCCCTCAGACCACTCGGGCGTACGCCAAGGTTCAGCTGCCGGGAACCTACAGCGTCACCGTCACCCATCCGGCCGCGTTCCGTAAGTACCTGCTGGAGCAACTGGTGCCGCTGATGCACGACTTCACCGTGACGGTAGAAGTCGGCGTGAGCCAACAGAATATTCCTTACCCGTATGTGGTGGAGCAGGGCGACGAACTGGCCGGCTCCGGCGTGACTGCCGCAACCCTGGCGCGGGTGTTCCCCAGCACCGACCTGTCCGCGGCCACCGACGGTATCGCCGATGGCCTATACGACTGGGAAAACACCGACCCGCTGCCGCTGGCGCTGTTCGATGCCGCCCGCGTGGACTTTTCCCTGCGCCGCCTGGTGCACTACACCGGCAGCGACTGGCGCCATGTGCAGCCGTGGATCCTGCTGACCAACTACCATCGCTATGTTGACCAGTTCATCCTGCATGGCCTGGAGCAATTGCGCAGTGACCCGCGGTTTATCCGCATGGTGCTGCCGGGCAACGTGATCATCGACAAGAGCATGGACCACGGCGAAGCCTCGGCCATTGCGGCGGGCGTGGTCTGGCACCGTTATCAGATGCCGGCCTATCACCTGCAGGCCACTGATGGCCACGGCGTGACCCTGGTGAACATCGGCGTTGGCCCATCAAATGCGAAGAACATCACCGATCATTTGGCCGTGCTGCGCCCGCATTGCTGGCTGATGATCGGCCACTGCGGCGGTCTGCGCCAATCCCAGACCATTGGCGATTACGTACTGGCCCACGCCTACATGCGCCGCGACGGGATTCTGGACCGCGTGGTGCCGCCGAATATTCCGATCCCGGCCCTGGCCGAAGTGCAGATGGCCCTGCAGCAAGCGGCGGCCAACGTCACTGGCGAGAAAGGCGAAGAGCTGAAAAAGCGCCTGCGCACCGGCACCGTGTTGACCTACGACGACCGCAACTGGGAGCTGCGTTGGGCCCAGGAACGGCCGCTGATCAACCTGTCCCGCGCCGTGGCCGTGGACATGGAAAGCGGCACCATCGCCGCCCAGGGCTATCGTCTGCGGGTGCCGTATGGCACGTTGCTGTGCGTCTCGGACAAGCCGCTGCACAGCGAGATCAAGCTGCCGGGTTCGGCCAACGCGTTCTATGAGCGTGCGGTCAGCCAGCACTTGAAGATCGGCATCGAGGCGGTGGACCTGTTGCGCACCGAACTCAACTCGCTGCACTCGCGCAAACTGCGCAGCTTCGACGAGCCGCCGTTCCGCTAAGCGGTTGGGATGGTCATTTAGCGGTCAGGCCACTAGCATTGTCGGTCCTGACCGTTAGATGTTCCTTTGCCATGTCCCGTCCCACCCGTCCCGATTCGCGCCGCCCTGGCGTGAAACCTGCGTATTGCGCTCCCCGTCGTGTCGCCAAGGCGCCACCGGCCGAGCCGAAGTTGATCCTGTTCAATAAACCCTTCGACGTGCTGACCCAGTTCAGCGACGAAGGCGGGCGCGCGACCCTCAAGGATTTTATCGACATCCCCGGTATCTACCCGGCTGGCCGCCTGGACCGTGACAGCGAGGGCCTGCTGCTGCTGACCAACGATGGCCAACTGCAGGCCCGGATTGCCGACCCCAAGCACAAGCTGGCGAAAACCTACTGGGTGCAAGTCGAGGGCGAACCGACCGAAGAGCAATTGCAGCGCCTGCGTGACGGCGTGGAGCTTAACGACGGCATGACTTTGCCCGCCGAGGCACGCCAGCTGGATGAGCCTGAGTTGTGGCCGCGCAATCCGCCGGTGCGTTTTCGCAAGAGCGTGCCCACGCACTGGTTGGAGTTGGTGATTCCTGAAGGGCGTAACCGCCAGGTGCGGCGCATGACCGCAGCGGTGGGCCTGCCGACTTTGCGCTTGGTGCGCGTACGTATCGGGGACTGGTCGATTGACGGCCTGGATCAAGGCCAATGGAAGGAAGTGCCGGCGCGTTTATAAGGCGCCGGATTCGATCAGGCCGATCACCACGCTCTTGATGATGAACGCGGCCACGCCCAGGCCCAGTACGAAGAACAGAATGAACGAGCCAAAGCGCCCGGCTTTGGATTTCTTCGCCAGGTCCCAAACGATAAAGCCCATGAAAATGATCAGAATGGTGACCAGGCCGGTCATCATCCATTCTTCAAACACGGCGGGGTCGATGTTGTTCATGTGAGCATTTTCCGGCAGGGCAGGCGGGAAGTATAAAGCAGGGCTTCAGGCGCAACATTGACCTGAGTCGAAGTGCAATCCAAATGTGGGAGCGGGCTTGCTCGCGAATGCGGTCTGTCAGTTAACGAATAGGTAACTGATCCACCGCATTCGCGAGCAAGCCCGCTCCCACATTGGATCTTCATTGATTTCGCGATCAGGTACGCAGGTGGGTCAGCGGCAACTCGGTGCTGTTCAATACTTGGTTAAGCACAAAACTCGATCGCACGCTGGTCACGCCTTCAATGCGGGTCAGGTGGCCCAGCAGCAGTTTCTGGTAGTGATCCATGTCCGGCACCACCACTTTCAACTGATAGTCCGCATCCATGCCAGTGACCAAACTGCATTCCAGCACTTGCGGCAGGGTGCGGATGGCCGCTTCGAAATTCTCGAAACGCTCGGGTGTGTGGCGGTCCATGCCGATCAGCACATAGGCCGTGAGGCTCAGACCGAGCATCTTGCGATCGAGCAAGGCGACCTGGCGCGCGATGTAACCATCGTCCTCAAGCTGCTTGACCCGGCGCGAGCAGGGCGAAGGCGACAAGCCGATGCGCTCGGCCAACTCCTGGTTGGAGATCCTCGCGTCGCGCTGCAATTCCGCCAAAATACTCAGGTCGTATCGGTCAAGCTTGCTCATTGGGTTGGCCTTTGTCGTAACTATTGCGGCGAATTATCTATGAAGGGTTAAAAATTGCGCAAGCACTGTTTATTGACGCAATCTTCGCAATCATCTGTCGGCGCGGCGGGCCTATGATTACCAACAGAATCACCGCCTGGACAACAGTCCACTGCAGCCCGCCCAATCAGGCCCGCTGCGGCCGCCGCCCCAGCAGGGTTGAGCCGGCCTCCAGGCTGCACACTGTCCACAAGACGGCGTGAGGTGAGCCAACGTCAAAAGCGTTGAGCACGGACGAAATTCTCAAGGGGTGGCCGACGGGTCACCCCTTTTTCTTTGCGCGCGTTTTTACCCGAAAAAATACTTCTCGTGACTGATAACCTGTCTCAGAACCGGGCGAGGCTTTTCCAGTCTCATCTATGAGGCCGGACGTTCTAGGCCCTTATCCGCAGTGAGGAATAGCATGAAGCGCATCTGGCGTATGGCAGGTGTAGGTTTGCTGATGATGACCGTTGGCTCGCACGTGATGGCCGACGACCCGCGCTCTGAAGGGGGCGGTCAGCATGAAAGAGGTCCCGAAGGCGGACGGCAAGGCAACGAACAGCCGCGACCGCAAAATAACCAACCACGTCCGCAAAACAATCAACCGCGCCCGGAAATCAACCAGCCGCGCCCGCAGAACCCGCATGTCGAGAACAACCAGCCTCGGCCGCAAAACCAGCATTTTGATCGCGCCGAGCAACAGCAGCACGGCGGTGGGCAATGGCAAGGTCGCCCGCAAGGTGCCGAACAGCCTCGGCCGGCGCCGCAGCCCGTGAATAACCTGCCGATTCAGGGGCGCCCGGACACGGTTCGGCAAACCCAGGAGCCGCGCCAGGGTCACTATCAGGACATCCCGCGCCGTAACGATAGCAACCAGCATTGGCAGGCCGGCAATGGCCCCGGGCGCCCGGGTGGCGGCTTCAACAATGGTCACCCCAACGACAACCGCTGGCCGGGTCGCCCCAGTGGGCACGGCAATGGTTGGGGCCCTGGCCCGCAATATCGCCCCGGCTATACAGTGGATCGGTTTCCCGACCGCAACTACCGCGTGCCTTACCGTGGCCAGGATTACTTCTTCTCCGGCGGTTACTGGTATCGCCCGCAAGGCCCGCGTTATGTCGTGGTGACGCCGCCGTACGGCATCCGCGTGCAATACCTGCCGGACTATGCGCGCGAAGTGTGGGTGGGAAGCGCGCTGTTCTTCCTTGCAGCGGGTTCGTACTACACCTATGAAAACGCCACCCAGCAGTACGTGGTGGTGCAGCCGCCGACAGAGGTGCCGGCACCGCAACCTGCGCCGCAAGGCAATGGCTATGACGTGGTGGCCTACCCGGCCAACGGCCAGTCACCGGCGCAAGTGCAGCAGGACGGCTACGACTGTTATCGCTGGGCAGTGCAACAAAGCGGTTTCGACCCACGGACCGTCACCTACGCCCCGGACCCTGCGGTGGTGCAAACCTACCGCCAGGCCCAGGGCAACTGCCTCACCAGTCGCGGGTATCAGGTGCAGTACTAAGCCTTATTGCCCGTGACCACTTCCCGCGGGTCGGCGTGCACCAGCACTTCGGCGCGCGGGTAGGCGTTGTGAATGGCATCGGCGGCCTGGTCGCTGATGCCGTGGGCAACCGACAACGATAATTCCCCCGGCAACTCCAGATGCAGTTGCACGAACCAGTGGCTGCCGGAAATCCGCGTGCGCAAATCATGCGCACCCAACACGCCCGGCACACCGCGCGCCAGTTCCAGCATGTGCTGGCTCACTTCGGCTGGCAGTTCCTCGTCCATCAACACCGCAAAGCTTTCGCGGGCGATCTGGATGGCGCTCCACAAAATGTACGCGGCGATACCCAGGCCGAACCACGCATCGACCTGATTGAAGCCGAACCCCGCCAACACCAACGCCACCAGAATGCTGCCATTGAGCATCAAGTCCGAACGGTAGTGCAGCGAGTCCGCGCGCACGGCGTTGGAGCCGGTTTCGCGGATCACCCGGTGTTGCAGCATCAGCAGCGCCACCGTCATCACCAGTGAAAACACGATGACCCCGATGCTCAGCCATGGCGCGCCGACCGGTTCCGGATGGTGCAAACGCTGGTACGCCTGGAACGCAATCAGCACCGCGCTGCCGGCGATAAACAACGCCTGGGCCATGCCCGACAGCGACTCCGCCTTGCCATGCCCGTAACGGTGATCATCGTCGGCTGGGCGCAGCGCGTAATGCACTGCCAGCAGGTTCAGCAACGAGGTCACGCCATCGAGCAGCGAGTCGGTCAACCCGGCGAGCATGCTCACCGAGCCACTGAACCACCAGGCGATGGCCTTGATAATAATCAGCGCACAGGCCACGCCCACCGACGCGCGGGTGGCCAGGCGCAAGAGCCTTGCGTGTTCGGGACTGCTGGTCATAAGCGGGTCGAATCCTTAAGCGGCGGGCTGCAGGCCCAGGGAGGCGAGTTGCTGCACGCTGCCCTTGAACTGGATCATGCGCGGGTCATCCAGCGGCAGGGTGCGGCCGGTTTCCTTCTGGATGATGGTTTGCAGCTTGGCGTTATCGACCTTGCCGTCGGCGCCGATGGCTTCGTGCAGTTTCTCGGGTGCGACTTGAGCCGTTTTGCCGGGCTCGAAGTAAATCGCGCCGGTGGCGAAGTCCACGCCGAATGCGATCAGGCCGGGGATTACGTAGAACAGCAGGCCCACGGCGTCGAGTACGGCAATCGCCGGGTCGATCTTGCCGTCGATCTGGCCGCGGCGGTCCGGGTAGAAAATCGAACCGCAGGCGGTCAGTTGGCTCAGCAGGGTGACGGCGAGGACACCGCCGATGACACGGGAAGCGATACGCATGAAAACTCTCCTGAACACGGTTGATACGAAACTATAAGCCAGATCTACCGGACGACGACTATCCAATGTGGGAGCGGGCTTGCCCGCGAAGACGGCGTGTCAGTCAATACATGTGTCGACTGATACACCGCCTTCGCGAGCAAGCCCGCTCCCACACGTAACCGCGTTACCCGTGGGATTGGGAGGTCTCGTTGAGACCAGCACCGGCATCCGGCAGTTCGCCGTTATACTCGCCGCTCTGCTTTGGAGCCAGTATGAATTCGTTGCCGATCGATGATGTTTTACCCGCCCTGCGTGACGCCTTGGCGATTCGCCATGAAGCCGTGCTGGAAGCGCCGCCCGGCGCCGGTAAAACCACCCGCGTGCCCTTGGCCTTGTTGAACGAGCCATGGCTGGCCGGGCAGACCATCCTGATGCTCGAACCCCGACGCCTGGCCGCGCGTGCGGCCGCCGAACGGTTGGCCAGCGAGCTGGGCGAAAAGGTCGGCGAAACCGTCGGCTATCGCATCCGCCTCGACAGCAAGGTCGGGCCCACTACGCGTATCGAAGTGGTCACCGAAGGCATCCTCACCCGCCGCTTGCAGGACGACCCGGCGCTGGAAGGCGTGGGCCTGCTGATCTTTGACGAATTCCACGAGCGCAGCCTCGACGCCGACCTCGCGCTGGCGCTGAGCCTGAATGGCCGCGATCTGTTTCGCGACGAACAACCGCTGAAAATCCTGCTGATGTCCGCCACCCTCGAAGGCGAACGCCTGTCCGGCCTGCTGGATGACGCGCCGATCCTGCGCAGCGAAGGGCGCATGTTCCCGGTGCAGATGCGCTGGGGCCGCCCGTACCAGGCCGGTGAATTTATCGAGCCGCGCGTGGTGCAGACCGTCCTTGAGGCCGTGCATGACGAGACCGGCAGCATTCTCGTGTTTCTGCCGGGGCAGGCCGAGATTCGCCGGGTTAATCAACAACTGGCCGACGCTTTGGGTGATCGCCCGGATGTGCTGCTGTGCCCGCTGCATGGCGAGCTTGACCTCAACGCCCAACGCGCCGCCATTGACCCGGCGCCCGCCGGCAAACGTAAGGTGGTACTGGCCACCAACATCGCCGAGACCAGCCTGACCATCAACGGCGTGCGCGTGGTGATCGACGCCGGGCTGGCGCGGGTCCCGCGTTTCGACCCTGGCAGCGGCATGACCCGCCTCGACACCCAGCGCATCTCCCGCGCCAGCGCCACTCAGCGTGCCGGCCGGGCAGGGCGCCTGGAGCCGGGCGTGTGTTATCGGCTGTGGTCCGAAGACCAGCATGAAGGCCTGGCGGCGTATGGCAGCGCGGAAATCCTCGCCGCCGACCTTGCCGGGCTGGCCTTGCAATTGGCGCGTTGGGGCGTCACGCCCACGCAACTGGTGTGGCTGGATGTGCCGCCGACTGCCGCGTATGCCCAGGCTCAGGATTTGCTCGTGCGTCTGGGTGCCTTGAGCGACGACAAACTCACCGCCCATGGCCAGAAGATGGCCGAGTTGCCCGCGCATCCGCGTATCGCCCACCTGTTGCTGCGCGGTCAGGACCTGGGGCTCGCGGCCACGGCGTGTGATGTCGCCGCGCTGTTGGGCGAGCGTGACATCTTGCGCGGCGCCGGTGCCGATTTGCACAGCCGGCTGGCGCTGATGTCCGGCGAAGAGCGTGCGCGAGGTACCCAAGGCGGCGTGCAGCGCGCCAAGCAACTTGCCCGGCAATACCGCAGCTATTTGAGAGGCCAGGCGACTCAGGCGGTGTCCGATCCCGATCACCCGCGCTGGCTCGGCGCCTTGCTGGCGCTGGCCTACCCGGACCGCGTCGCCCAGCAACGTCGCCCCGGCGGCGCCGAATACCGCCTGGCCAATGGCCGTGCCGCGCTGTTCGCCGAGGCCGACAGCCTGATGAAACAAGCGTGGCTGGTGATCGCCGACCTCGGCAGCCGTCAGGGCCAGCGCGAAGAGCGCATCTACCTCGCGGCCGACTTCGATCCGGCGCTGTTCGACACAGTGCTTGCCGAGCAAGTGCGCAACGTCGATCAGCTCGATTGGGACGAGCGCGAAGGCGTGCTGCGCGCGGAGCGTCAGCGCAAAGTCGGCGAACTGGTGCTCAGCCGCGAACCGCTGACCGGCCTCGACGAGTCCGCGCGCAGCCAGGCGTTGGTCAACCTCGTGCGCCGCAAAGGCCTGGAATTGTTACCGTGGACGCCTGAACTGCGCCAATGGCAGGCCCGCGTCATGCTGCTGCGTCAGCTGGACGCCGGCAAAGCCAGTGAATGGCCGGATCTCAGCGACAAGGCTTTGCTCGCCAGCCTGGAGCATTGGTTGATGCCCTACCTCGGCAAAGTCTCGCGCCTGAGCCACTTCGTCAACCTGGATATTTCCAGTTTCCTGCACAACCTGTTGCCCTGGCCGCTGCCTCAGCGCCTGGACGAGCTGGCGCCGCAGCACGTGAAGGTGCCCTCGGGCTCCTCGGTGCGTTTGGACTACAGCGAGCAGCCGCCGATTCTGGCGGTGCGCTTGCAGGAATTGTTCGGGCTGGCGGACACGCCGCGCATTGCCGGTGGGCGCCAGGCAGTCAAGCTGCACCTGTTGTCTCCGGCGCGCCGGCCGGTGCAGGTGACGCAGGACTTGGCGAACTTCTGGCGCAGTACCTACGCCGAAGTGAAGAAGGATTTGAAAGGAAGATACCCCAAGCATTACTGGCCGGACGACCCCTTGGTGGCCGAACCCACCGCCCGGATCAAACCCCGCAAGTAGGTCGTGTGCAGATCAAATGTGAGAGCTGGCTTGCCTGCGATGCAGACGACTCGGTCTATCGGGTTCACCGCGGTGAAGCTATCGCAGGCAAGCCAGCTCCCACACAAGCCAGCTTTCCACAAAGTGTTAAGTGTGGGTTATTGCGCGGCCGGGAGCAGGAACCGGGCGATCACGGGTAGGTGGTTGGAGATACGCAGTGTGTCTTCTTGCCGTACTTTGGCCTCTACCCGCTTGATCCTTGGGCTGTAGAACAAATAATCCAAGGTCCGATCCGGCCCATCCACACTCGGGTCATTGGGGAAGTGCGTAAGCCACTTGGCCCGGTCAATCCCGCTGGATTCACTGTTACTGGGGATCATCGGGTATTTATCCCAGAGCAGGTGCAGCTCGCTGTCCGGCGAATACTGCCCGCGCTTGCCCGCGTCCAGGCGCAGGAATTGCCCCAGCGGCAGCAAGTTGAAATCCCCACCAATCAACCACGGCGTGCCACGGCCTTCGAACTTGTCCAGCAGCTTAACCGTGGCTTTTACCTGCTCCTGCACCGCCGACCGCCCAGGCTTATCGCCGTCCAGCCGGGTGTTGAGCACGGCCAATTGGCCACCATCGCTCAACGGCAAGTAGGTCAACAATAAGGCGGGTTTGGGTTGGAACTGGCGACTGATGAAGTTGGCCGGAGACACCGGCAGTTGCAGGCGTTCGGCGTGTTCGATCTGGTAGCGGCTGAGCGTCACCAGCTTGCGGCCGACGCTGCCGAAAATATGCAGGCTGGGCACAAAGTCGGCTTTCCAGTCGAAGGCCTGGGCGCTGCACGGGTAGAGATCGACCAGGCGTTCCTGCAGCAGGGCGATCTGGTCCTGGTAATGGGAGGGCTTGGCGTTTTCGTCGAGTTCCTGCAGCAGCAGGATGTCGGGTTGTTCGTCGCGGATCACCCGCGCCACTTCGTCGAGGCTGGAGGCCATGTCTTCCACGGTAGGGCGATCATCCGGGCCATTGCCGTCGGCGGTGTCGTACCAGAACACATAGTTCTTGCCCGCCAGGTATTGCACATTCCAGGTCATGACCTTCAGCGCCTGCCCGGGCAGCAGCGTTGGCGCACGCGGCGCGACGCAGCTTACGGGCAGGATTTGTTTGTCGGCGGGGCGCCAGGTCAGGCTGTAGATCAGGGCGGCGAGCAGGCCCGCGATAATCAGCAGGCTCAACAGGGTGATGCGCAATAAACGGGTCATCGGCTCGGCTTATGGCGTTTCAGGAGTGGCAGGAGCATATCACCGCGCGTCGGCATCGCCACCGATCAGCATGAATAAACGGAACAGCACCACGCTGGTAAACAGTTGCAGGAAGCTGTGGGCGCTGTCGATCAGTACGCCCAGCAACGGCGCGGGGTCAGGGTAGGCCGCCACGCTGGCGCCTTTGAGCAGCCACAGCGGCGTCATCACGCACAGCAGGCACACCAGGATTCGCCAGAAATGCCCACGGGTCAGGCGAAAACTTTCCTTCATCGCCTCCAGCGCCGACATACCGCGTAACACCAACAGGTACTCGGCAAACGCCAGCACCACCATCAGCCACAGGCCCGGCAGGAAATACAGCGACAAGCCCAGCAGGATCAGCAAGGTGCTGATGGCCGTGAGCAGCGCGAAACGCGGCCACAGGGTCAGTGCCATGGCCCACACGTCTTTGGTCCGCGGCGACTCCCCACGGGTGCGCGCATCCAGAAACAGGATCAACGCGCCGGTGTACAGCGGGTACACCAACAGCCCCACCACCACGCTGTAGCCGGGGAAGGCGTCCGGGCCCAGCGTGTGATCGAGCACTTGTTGCAGCAGGGCTTCGAGAATCACCAGCGGCAGGCACAGCTGGACGATAGCGCCCAGATTGCGTTGGGTGAAACGGAAGGAGTCGCGCAAAACGTCTAACGGATTCATCAGGTTCATCACAGGCCGAAAAGCAAGGCCCATACTTTAACCGATCATGACGAAAGGTAAGCAAACGTAAACCTTGCGTAAAGACCATTGAAACGTCTGGTAACAACCCCATAACTAGTGTGTAGCTCGCCTGATCACAGGCGGACCCATGATTTTTACCGGCAATCTAACGAGGTCGCCATGAACAGCGAAGAGCAAACCCTGATCGATGGACTGTTTTCACGGCTGCAGCAAGCCGAAGCGGACTCAGCCCCCCGCGACGCCCTGGCTGAAGCGCGGATCAAGGAGCACATGACTCGCCAACCGGCCGCTGGGTACTACATGACCCAGTCGATCCTGGTGCAAGAACACGCGATCAAGAGCCTCGACGCGCAGAACAAGCAACAGGCGCAGCAGATCCAGCAGTTGCAGGATGAGTTGCAGCAGGCCAAGGCTCAGGCAGCACAGCCGGCGCCGAGCAGTGGCGGTTTTCTGTCGAGCATCTTTGGCGGCGGCTCCCGTGACCCGCAACCCACGCAAAGTGCGCCGGCGGCTTCCGGTGGCGGTTGGCGTGAGCCTGGGCGGCCGTCGTTCGGCCAGCCTGCGCCGCAGCAAAACTACGGCGCGCCGCCGCAAAACTATCAACAGCCCCAACAAGCGCCCGCAGCACCGATTGGCAGTGGCTTCCTCGGCGGGGCGTTGAAAACCGCTGCCGGCGTGGCCGGTGGTGTGATGTTGGCCGAAGGCATCAGCAGCTTGTTCAACCACAACTCGCAACAGCCGCAAGTGGTGGAAGAAATCATCCGCGAAGAACCGGCGCCCGCCAGTGATAACGGCAATTGGGGCAACGACGACCAGAAGTTTGCCGGCAATGACAGCTGGGGCCGCGACAATGCCTCGGACAGCTTCGCCGACAGCGACTTTGGCGACGATTCCTCCTCGTTTGGTGACGACGATTCCTTCGTCTGACTCGCCTTCAACCGGGGCGCTTCGTCGCCCCGGGCTGATTTTTCGCTGAAACTTTCCCATGGCTGGCATACTGGCGCCTTTGCGGGCTCTCACGTCCGAGGTCCAAGTGGCAACCATGGGGAAGTGCGGTGAAGAAAATTGCGGTGTTCGCCGATGTACAAAACCTCTACTACACCGTGCGCCAGGCCTACGGTTGCCACTTCAATTACGCCGCCCTGTGGGCTGACATCAGCGCACGCGGGCAGATCGTCGAAGCCTATGCGTACGCCATCGACCGTGGCGACAGCAAGCAGCAGCAATTCCAGCAGATCCTGCGCAACCTGGGCTTCACGGTAAAACTCAAACCCTACATCCAACGCAGCGACGGCTCGGCCAAGGGCGACTGGGACGTGGGCATCACCCTCGACATCATGGACGCCGCCGACCACGTCGACGAAGTGGTGCTGGCCTCCGGCGACGGTGATTTCGACATGCTGCTCGAGCGCATCATCCAAAAGCATGGCGTCGAAGCCGTGGCCTATGGCGTCCCGGGGCTGACGGCCAACTCGCTGATCCGCGCCGCCAGCCGCTACGTGCCGATCGAAGGCGCGCTGCTGCTTAAATAAGTCAATTGTCAGACGGAGTTGGAACAGGTTTGGAACGTATAGCGGTCATCGACTTTGAAACCACCGGCATCACCCCGAGTAGCCACTGCCGGGCCACGGAAATCGCGGTGGTCATCCTTGAACGCGGGCAGATCGTGGACCGCTACCAGAGTCTGATGAATGCCGGTGTGCGCGTGCCGGGCTTTATCGAACAGCTCACCGGCATCAGCAACGCCATGCTGCGCAGCGCGCCACCGGCCGAGCGCGTGATGAACGAAGTGAATGAATTCGTCGGCACCACGCCACTGCTGGCGCACAACGCCGCGTTCGACCAAAAGTTCTGGGATTTTGAGCTGGGCCTGATCCGCCGCACTCGCCTGCAAAAATTCGCCTGCTCGCTGCTGCTGGCCCGCCGCTTGATGCCGTCGGCGCCGAACCACAAACTCGGCACGTTGAATTCATTCGCCCAACTGCCCCACACCGGCAAGGCTCACCGGGCGATGGCAGATGCCGAAATGGCAGCTAACTTGACGGCGCACCTGGCCGAGCAATTGCGCGGTACGCATGGGTTGCGCGAACTGTCCCACGACCTGCTGTGCACCTTGCAGAAAGTGCCGGCAGCGAAGATCAATGAGCATCTGAAGAAGCACCGCGGGTTCTAAACCGACCACACTCCATAAGAACACTGAAGATCAAATGTGGGAGCGGGCAAGCCCGCTCCCACAGGGGTTATGCCGTGTTCATCGAGGCTGCACGCATTCCAACGCCCGACCCACCACTTCTTTCGCCATCCCCACCAAATGCATCACCGCCCGCTGTTGCGCATTCATCGCCCCAGCCGACCCGTGCGCCGTTTCCACCGCGCAATGCAGCAAGTCGGTTGCATGCGCGAGCGCGTCTTCGAAGCTCAGGTTGTCGTTCAGCACAAAGTTGGGCGCGTCCGGGGCGGATGCTTTGAGGTAGTAGTCGATGGCTCGGCGGTTGAGCTGGGCGTCTTCGCTGAGGAAGTTGGGTGGATTGGGGGTGACTTTGACCATGGTGAAACGGGATCCACGTCGGCTCCAGCAAAACGACGAACCTGGCGAGCCTTATTGGAATGCGCTTTTTCCCTCGTAAGCTGATCAGGCAGCCAACAGCGGCCAGGTTGGCAAAAGCAACGTGTGGCACCGTCCGCGTATTTGGCATTATTGGGCGAGGCATTCCCTTCGTTGCTGTGGGGCTGGCTATTTTTGACCTGATCAGTATTGGCAAGTGTGCCTATGAGGCGAGAAATGGAAGGTAGCCCGACCCGAGCCGAGATCTGCGAAAAGGTGATTCAGCTGTTCGTCGATATCATTGGTTTTATCGACCGAAGCCACGTGACGGAACACACGGATTTCATTCATGACTTCACGATCATTGATGACGATTTGACCTGCTTCGTTATGCAGATGAAGTGGCAATTCAACCTGCAGGCGACTCAGGAAGACTGGGATCACATCACGACCATCAAGCAGGTTGTCGAGTTGATTGCTCAGCGCTCAAGTCTTCGCTGAAGCAACTGACGCCATCGCAGGCAAGCCAGCTCCCACGGTTGACCGAGTCGCCAGGGCTGGATGCAATCTACTGTGGGAGCTGGCTTGTCGGGGCGCCGCATCGCAGCGATGACGGTGTATCAGCCGCCATTTTTCCCATTGCGTTCCAACTGCCCCAACGGCACCCGCCGCGCTATCGCGCTCGACAAAATGATCGAGGTCTTGCTGAAGCCAAACTTCGCCACCCGGTTGATCAGGTTCTCCAACTCCGGCATCGAGCCCACCGCTGCTTGCATGATCACGCACGGGTCGCCTGTTACCCGGTGGCATTCGGTCAGCTCGGGGATTTCCGCGAGGGCGTCGTAAACCTTTTGGCTGCCATTGTTGGTCAGGCGCAGCTCTATCGTGCATTGGATCGGCAAACCGATTTTCGACAGGTCGACCTTGGCCTGATACCCGGTGATCACGCCGCTGGCTTCCAGCTTGGCCACGCGCTCGGCCACGGCGGGGGCGGAGAGGTTTACAGTGCGTGCCAACTGCGCATAGGACGCGCGGCCATCCTCGAGCAGGGCGCTGAGCAGCATGCGGTCGTATTTGTCCATGATAAGGCTCCGGCGATGCGTGGCTTTCGAATACACGGGTTATAGCCTTCAGAACCATGTTTTGAAAAGTGTATGGGCGCTTTAAACAGGTTTTGTAACTTATGTTCAGCGTGCTGCCTTTTTAGAATAAGCCTCCAATATTCTGCCGCAGAGCTGCCCAATGCCTGGCCCACGTCGTTTTCCCTTACCGTTGATCGCCGCTTTTTTTGCGCTGTATGTCATCTGGGGTTCTACCTACTTGGTGATTCGAATCGGCGTGGAGTACTGGCCGCCGTTGATGTTGGGCGGGATTCGATTCCTGGTGGCGGGGCTGGCGATGTATGGCTATTTGCGCTGGCGCGGGGCGCCTGCGCCGACGTGGGTGCAGTGGAAGGCCGCGGCCAAGATCGGCGTTTTGCTGCTGACCTTTGGTAATGGTGCGGTGACGGTTGCCGAGCACACCGGCGTTGCTTCCGGCGTGGCCGCGTTGGCGGTGGCGACGGTGCCGTTGTTCACGTTGCTGTGTGGGTATTTCTGGGGCGCACGCAATACGCGCCTGGAGTGGGCCGGCGTGGTGCTGGGGATTATCGGCATTGCCATGCTCAACATGGGCTCCAACCTGCAGTCGAGCCCCACCGGTGCAATGTTGCTGCTGTTCGCCGCCGCCTCCTGGGCCTTCGGCTCGGTGTGGAGCCGGCACTTGCCGCTGCCGGCCGGCGCCATGGCCAGTGCGGCCGAGATGATCATCGCCGGTGCCTTGCTGCTGGTGGGCAGTGCGCTGACCGGTGAGCGCCTGCATTCAATCCCGCCGATTGAAGGCTGGCTGGCCTTGGCTTACCTGGCCGTGTTCGGCTCGATCATCGCCTTCAATGCCTATATGTACCTGCTCAAGCATGTACGCCCGGCAGCGGCGACCAGCTATGCCTACGTGAACCCGGCCGTCGCGGTGTTGTTGGGTATTGTGTTCGTCGGCGAGACCATCGGCATGGAGGAAGCCTTGGCGATGCTGGTGATCATCAGCGCGGTGTTGCTGATCAGCCTGCCCCAGTGGCGAAAGCCCAAGCCGGAAATAAGGTAAACTGCCGCGCATTACGCCCTTGCGCTGAATTTTTCCTACGGTAAACACATGACTTTCGCCACCCTTGGCCTGATCGAACCCTTGCTGCGCGCCCTTGAGACGCTTGGCTACCAGACCCCGACGCCGGTGCAGGCGCGAGCCATTCCGGCGGTGCTGGCCGGTCGCGACCTGATGGCCGCGGCCCAGACCGGCACCGGCAAGACCGCAGGTTTCGCCCTGCCGCTCCTGCAACTGTTGACCATGGAAGGGCCGAAAGTCGCCGCCAACTCGGCGCGTGCGCTGATTCTGTGCCCGACCCGCGAGCTGGCCGAGCAGGTTCACGCCAGCGTCGCCGAGTACGCCCAACACCTGCCGCTGACCACGTACGCGGTGTACGGCGGCGTGAGCATCAACCCGCAGATGATGAAGCTGCGCAAGGGCGTCGACATTCTGGTCGCCACGCCTGGCCGCCTGATCGACCTGTTTCGCCAGAACGCGCTGAAGCTCAACCAGTTGCAAACCCTGGTGCTGGATGAAGCCGACCGCATGCTCGACCTGGGCTTCTCGGAAGAACTGGCGAACATTTACCGCATGCTGCCGAAAAAGCGCCAGACCTTGCTGTTCTCCGCGACCTTCTCCGATGAAATCCGCTCGCTCGCCGGGCAGATGCTCAACGACCCGCTGAGCATTGAAGTCAGCCCGCGCAACGTCGCCGCCAACACCGTGAAACAGTGGGTGGTACCGGTGGACAAGAAGCGCAAGGCGGAGCTGTTTGTGCACCTGATGCGCAAAGGTCGCTGGAAGCAGGTGCTGGTGTTTGCCAAGACCCGTAACGGCGTGGATGCGCTGGTAGACAAATTGCAGGGCCTGGGCATCAATGCCGATGGCATCCATGGCGACAAACCGCAAGCAACCCGCCAGCGTGCGCTGGACCGCTTCAAATCCAGCGAAGTGCAGATTCTGGTAGCCACCGACGTGGCAGCCCGTGGCCTGGACATCGAAGACTTGCCGATGGTGGTCAACTTTGACCTGCCAATCGTGGCCGAAGACTACATTCACCGTATCGGTCGCACCGGCCGTGCGGGCAACACCGGCGAGGCGATTTCGCTGGTGTGTGCCGATGAGGTGAACATGCTGTCGGCCATCGAGATGCTCACGCGTCAGACCCTGACCCGCAAAATGGAGCCGGATTTTGAGCCGGAGCACCGCGTGCCGGACACCGATGCCAGTGGGCAGGTGGTGAAAAAACCGAAAAAGCCGAAGAAGCCAAAGACGTCGGGAGGTGGTGGCGGTAAGCGCAATCTGGGTAAGTGGGTGGACAGTGGGGACGTAGCGCCGGCTGAGCCGTCGATCAAGCCGGTGCGCAAGGTGCCGGTGTTCAACACTGGGCCGCGCAAGAAGAAGTGATTTTGCGGCGCTGCTGATGGCCTCATCGCAGGCAAGCCAGCTCCCACATTTTGAATGTATTCACAGCTCAAAATGTGGGAGCTGGCTTGCCTGCGAAGGCGGCTTTGAAGTGGCCACAGACCTCAGCGCTTAAGCCATTCCAACATTCCCCGCCCAGCCGCTCTGCCGCTGGCAAAACACCCGGTCAGCAAATAGCCGCCCGTCGGCGCTTCCCAATCCAGCATCTCCCCGGCGCAAAACACCCCCGGCAATTGCTTGAGCATCAACCGCTCATCCAGCGCCTCAAACGGCACACCCCCCGCCGTGCTGATGGCTTCATCCATCGGCCGGGTTTTCACCAGTGTCAGCGGCAATGCCTTGATATCCACCGCCAGTTGCGCCGGATCATGGAAGTGTTCCGCAGGCGCCAGCTCACGCAACAGCGCCGCCTTGACCCCGTCCAGGCCCAATTGGCTGTGCAAGTGCTTGCTCATCGAGCGCGAACCACGCGGCTTGGCCAGTGCAGCCTGGACCTTGTCCAGCGGCTTGCTCGGCAGCAGGTCGATATGCACCGTGGCTGAGCCATCGCGATTGATCGCTTCACGAATCGGCGCCGACAGCGCGTAGATCAAGCTGCCCTCGATGCCCATGGCGGTGACCACGCATTCCCCCAACCGAGGCTTGTCATCCGCCACGCCGATGGCGACGTTTTTCAACGGCGCGCCGGCGAATTTGCTCACCATCAATTCGCTCCAGGCTGACACCTCAAAGCCGCAATTGCTCGGTTGTAACGGCGCGAAAGGCACGCCTTTGTCTTCCAGTAACTTGAGCCAGGCACCATCGGAGCCCAGGCGCGACCAGCTGCCGCCGCCCAGGGCCAGCAACACCGCATCGCTGTGGACAGTTTTTTCGCCGTCCGGGCTGTGGATAAGTAAACCGCCGTCGGCCGTCCACCCCAGCCAGCGATGCCGGGTGTGGATAACCACGCCTTGATCGCGCAGGCGTTTGAGCCAGGCGCGCAGCAGCGGGGCGGCTTTCATGTCGGTAGGAAACACGCGGCCGGAAGTGCCGACGAAGGTTTGTACGCCCAGCCCATGAATCCACTCGCACAACGCCTCGGCACCAAAGGCTCGCAGCAGCGGCGCCATGTCCGGCGCGCGTTCGGCGTAGCGCGACAGGAACGCCGGGTACGCCTCGGAGTGGGTGATGTTCATGCCGCCCACACCCGCGAGCAGAAACTTGCGGCCCACTGACGGCATGCCGTCATACAGGTCTACCCGCACGCCCGCCTGGCTCAGGACTTCAGCGGCCATCAGCCCGGCTGGGCCGCCGCCGATAAGAGTGACGTGTCGAGAAGGGTGCTGAGGCATGGGCAAGGCTACGGTCGTTGAATAGGCCGAGCATTCTACCCGACGGCAGCGTGGCTGCCTGATCAAAAAACGTACACTTTCCTACAGGCCATACGGCTGTGCGCTTTCAGGCGCTTACGCTCAAGTTATCCACAGGCCGTTCCACAGGCATTGTGGGTAACGCGCACAGTTCAATGACACCCTGATGACGTCCACACCCGCTGAGCGCTGTGGTGCAGGATGCCGTGGCGGCGGGCCAGGGCCGGGCGGTCTTTGCTGTAGCCGCCACCGATCACGCCCATCACCGGAATGTCGCGGCCCAGGCAGTGGCGCATCACGCTCTCGTCGCGGGCGGCGACGCCTGCGTCTGTCAGCTTGAGGTAACCGAGGGCGTCGTCCTTATGCACATCGACACCGGCGTCGTACAACACCAGGTCAGGCTGGTAGAGCGGCAGCAGGTAGTTGAGCGCATCGTCCACCACCTTGAGGTAATCGGCGTCGCCCATGCCCATGGGCAGCGGGATGTCCCAGTCGCTCTGGGCCTTGCGTGCGGGGAAGTTCTTTTCACAGTGCAGCGACACGGTGATGGCATCCGGCGTGTCGTGGAGGATGCGTGCAGTGCCGTCGCCCTGGTGCACGTCGCAGTCGAAGATCAGCACGCGGTTGACCCGGCCGCTGGCCAGCAGGTAATGGCTGATCACCGCCAGGTCATTGAAGATGCAAAAGCCGGCGGGGTAATCGTAATGGGCGTGGTGGGTGCCGCCCGCCAGGTGGCAGGCCAGGCCGTGTTGCAGCGCTTGTTCGGCCGCGAGGATCGAGCCGCCGACCGCGCGCACGGTGCGTCGCGCCAGGGCTTCGTTCCACGGCAGGCCGAGGCGCCGTTGGTCTTCGCGCGACAGCTCACCGCTCATGTAGCGCTCGATGTACCCCGGTTCATGCGCGAGGGCCAGAATCTGCGCCGGGCATACCTCTGGTCGCAGCAATTGGCTGTCCTCGGTCAGCCCGCTGTCCACCAGGTGGTCGCGCAACAGGCGAAACTTGTCCATGGGAAACCGGTGGTCTGCCGGGAACTCAGGGCTGTAGTCATCGTGGTAGATCAATGGCAATGGCATGGGATTTTCTGACGGGAACCTGCGAAGGATCTTACCAGCGCTGTACACTCACGCACATGGCAAGGGAGGGGACCCATGGAGCCGATACTGGAATTGGAAAGCGCGCGCTTGCTGCTGCGCCAATGGCGCGACAGCGACTTACCGGAATTTGCGCGCATGTGCGCCGACCCGCAGGTGATGCGTTATTTCCCGGCCAAGTTGAGCCACTTGGAAAGCGCGGCGTTGATCGGCCGGATTCGCGGGCATTTCGCTGAATACGGCTTTGGCCTGTGGGCCTTGCAGCGCAAGGACACCGGCGAATTTATCGGCCTGACCGGGCTGCTGAATGTCAGCTTTGAAGCGGACTTTACCCCGGCGGTGGAAATCGGCTGGCGCCTGGCCCGCGAACATTGGGGGTTGGGGTACGCAAGTGAGGCGGCGTGGACCGCGCTGCGGTGTGGTTTTGACCGACTGCAGCTGGATGAAATTCTCGCCTTCACCACCGAAACCAATCTGCCATCACAAAAAGTCATGCAGGCCATCGGTATGCATTACGATCCCCAGGCAGATTTTGAACACCCCAAGGTCGCAGCCGATGATCCGCTGCGCCATCATGTTTTGTATCGCATCACCCGCGCCCAATGGTTGGACACGCTGCACGGATAAGCAGCCCGGAATGCCCTCTCGATTGTTGTAGGAGTTGCTCTATGAGCCAAGTATTGGAAGATCTGGTGGACTTGCTGACCCTGGAGCCGATCGAGGAAAACCTCTTTCGCGGCCGCAGCCAGGACCTGGGTTTTCGCCAACTGTTCGGTGGCCAGGTGCTGGGCCAGTCGTTGTCGGCTGCCAGCCAGACCGTAGAAGAAGCGCGACATGTGCATTCCCTGCATGGTTATTTCCTGCGCCCCGGCGACGCGTCATTGCCGGTGGTTTACTCGGTTGACCGTGTGCGCGATGGCGGCAGTTTCAGCACGCGCCGCGTCACGGCGATCCAGAAGGGCAACCCGATTTTCACCTGCACCACGTCGTTCCAATATGACGAGAAGGGCTTTGAGCACCAGAGCACCATGCCTGTGGTGGTCGGCCCGGAGAACTTGCCGTCCGAACTGGAACTGACCCAGCAGCGTGCGCACCTGATCCCCGAGCACATGCGCGACAAGTTGCTGTGCCCCAAGCCGATCGAAGTGCGCCCGGTGACTGAAAAAGACCCTTACAACCCACAGCCGTCCGACCCGGTCAAGTACGTGTGGTTCCGAGCCGACGGCGCGCTGGCCGACGCGCCCGCGCTGCATAAATACCTGCTGGCCTATGCCTCGGATTTTGGCTTGCTGACCACCTCGTTGCTGCCCCATGGCAAGACCGTGTGGCAAAAGGATATGCAGGTCGCCAGCCTCGACCACGCGCTGTGGTTTCATGCCGACCTGCGCGCCGATGACTGGTTGCTGTACGCCATGGACAGCCCGTGGGCCGGTAACTCGCGCGGTTTCTCGCGCGGCAGCGTGTACAACCGCGCCGGGCAACTGGTGGCCTCGGTGACCCAGGAAGGCTTGATTCGCCATCGCAAGGACTGGGCATGAGCCTGTCGGACGTCAAGCATTGGGTGTTTGACATGGACGGCACCCTCACGGTCGCCGTGCATGATTTTGCAGCGATTCGCGTGGCCCTGGAGATTCCGCCCGAGGACGACATCCTCACGCACCTGGCGGCGTTGCCGGCGGACGTGGCGGCAGCCAAGCACGCGTGGCTGCTTGCGCATGAGCGCGAGCTGGCTGTGGGGTCAGTGGCGGCGCAAGGTGCGGTGGAGCTGGTGCGCGAGCTGGCCGGGCGCGGTTATCGCCTGGGCATCCTGACGCGCAATGCGCGCGAGTTGGCGCACATCACGCTGCAGGCGATTGGCCTGGCGGACTGCTTTGCCATCGACGATGTGCTGGGGCGCGAAGATGCGCCGCCCAAGCCGGACCCGGGTGGTTTGCTGAAACTGGCGCAGGTTTGGAAGGTGGCCCCGAGCGAGATGGTGATGGTCGGGGACTACCGCTTTGACCTGGATTGCGGGCGGGCGGCGGGGACCAGGACGGTGTTGGTGAATGTGCCTGAGAACCCTTGGCCGGAGTTGGCGGATTGGCACGCTGAGGATTGCGCGGCCCTGCGCCGGATGATCCAGCCCCAGCACTGAAGATCGAATGTGGGAGCGGGCTTGCCCGCGAAAGCGGTGGATCAGTCACTGATGAGTCGACTGAAGATCCGCCTTCGCGAGCAAGCCCGCTCCCACATTTTTATCCGGTTTTGTCAGTCACTTTGCAAACAACACCTTCTCGCCCTGAGGCGAAGTAAACATCTTGTCCCCGTCGTGCCCAACCCCTGGCACTTCCACCAGCCTCTGAGTCAGCTGCGGATGACGCTGCTTGAGGTAGTCAAAGTAGTTGTGCCCACGAATCAGGCGATACGCACCCTGGGTTTCGGCCTCGCAGCTTTTATCCAGCGCCGGGTGGTTGGGGTCGGTGTCCTGTTGGCCGAGCAGGTAGGTGATGTCGCGTGACACGTAAGCCTGCTCAAGCTGCTGCGCACTCTGGCCCTTGGCGTAGTCCGGCAGGTTTTGCATGCCGTACTTCCAATCGTTGAAGCCAGGGCAACTGGCCGTGTCGAATTTCACCGGGCGTTGTGGGCTGAAGTAGGCGTAGGACGACGGATTGGCCACCACGTAACGCAGGCTGATGCCTTCGGTTTGCAGCTGCGGGTGGTCGTGGCCGGTGAGGGCGAAACGCTGCACCACCTGGCCGCCGCCGGAATGGCCGGCCACTACGATTTCCTTCAACGCCGGGAACAGCTTGCGGTTGCCCAGGTGCTTGATGATCTGGTCCAGCGCGCCGTAGGAACTGAGCTGGCCAGGGCCCGTCGAGGCGTCGCCGGCCATCCAGTCATTGCCGTTCCAGCGCAATACCTGGGTGCCCAAGTGGTTGCGCTTTATGTCGGACTCGTTGAGAAATTGCGGCGCGATCACCAGGGTGGTGGCAGCAACCCCGGCGTGTTCGGCTGCGTCTTCGCCGCTTTGCAGGTAGGTCTGTGCGTTGCGCAGGCGGCCATGCACGATGATCAGCGCGCGGGTCACGTTGGGCAGCGGCTGGCTCCAGTCCTGGCTCAAGCCCAGGCTGAGGTCACCGGCGTCCAGGTGGAAACGATCGGGGCTGACCACCTTGACGCCGTGTTCTTTCTCGGCGGCCCAGGTGGCGGAGGAACAGGCAATCATCACGCCGAACAGCAATCCCAATCGTTTATTCATCTAAAGACTCTTCGCTGTAAAAGTGTCGCATTGAGTGATCTGGCCCGCTGCGAAGCCGGTCTTGAACCAGCGAACGCGCTGCGCAGAGGTGCCGTGGGTAAACGAGTCCGGCACCACGCGGCCCTGACCCTGCTGTTGCAAACGGTCATCGCCGATGGCGTTGGCCGCATTCAGTGCTTCTTCAATATCGCCGGGCTCCAGCCAGTTCAGGCGTTTTTGCGCACGGTTGGCCCACACCCCGGCAAAGCAATCGGCTTGCAGTTCCTGGCGTACCAGCAGGCCGCCGTCGCCTTGCATCTGGCGGCCTTGTTGGCGCGCAGCTTGAATCTTGGCCGAGATGCCCAGCAGCGTTTGCACGTGGTGCCCGACTTCGTGGGCGATCACGTAGGCCTGGGCGAAATCGCCGGCGGCCTGGAAGCGCTGCGACATTTCCCGGAAGAAATCCAGGTCCAAATACACCTGCTGGTCAGCCGGGCAATAAAACGGGCCGCTGGCCGAGGTGGCGCCACCGCAGGCGGAATTGACCCGACCACGGAACAGAATCAGTTTCGGGTTCTTGTAGACCAACCCGTTTTCCTTGAACACCTGGCCCCAGGTGTCTTCCGTATCACCCAGAATCGCGCGGACGAAATCGGCCTGCTGGTCATTGGCCGGCGGTGCCTGGCGCGGCTGCGTGCTCACTGACGGCGCTTGCTCCGCCTGGCCGGTCAATTGGCCGAGGATCTGCAGCGGGTCCTGGCCGGTCAGCCAGCCAATACCGACGATCAACACAATTGCCGTCAGGCTCAGCCCCTTGCCGCCGCCAAACCGCATGCCGCCACCGCCGCCGCCACTGTCATCGCGGGCATCTACCACGTTGTCGCTGCGTCGGCCTTTTTTCCATAGCATGGGGCAATCCTCTCGTTAAACCTGTCGAACACTTTTCTAAGAGCAGTGTTGTTGGTGCGTATGAATGGCGCCAGCCCGGCTGTCCGACAAGCAACGAGAGTTGCCTAGTATCGTTGCTGTCAGGCCGTGCGGGCAGGGGCGCCAGATGAAAGTTGTGTCACGTTGATTGGGTCAGTCGCGGCAATAGCCTTCGCCGGTATCGACGATCAGGCAGTCCTTTTTATCCGCCAGCCATTTCAGGCCAGTGGCCTCACCGTCACCGGCGCTCAATTGTTGCGGGCCGTCCGGGCGGGTAAAGGCGATACCGTCTTCGTTGGCTTCACCTTTGAAGGTGCCTTCGTCGTCGGCGTCAAGGCCGTACTTCATGGTCAGAACGTAGTGGCCGCGGCCGATGCTGTCGTCCTTGGCGATGGTCAGGTTCAGGCCTTCGACGCCGATCCACTTGCCGACCCATTTGTCGGTGGGCGGCGTGGCCGGTACCAGGGTGGCTTGCACCGAAGCCGGGGCGGGCTTGGGCGCTTCTTTGGACTCTTGGTTACAAGCAGTGAGCAGGACGAGAGCAGAAAGAACAAAGAGTGTCTTTTTCATAGCGGCAAGGCCTTGGTTAAAAAGTGCAACGCGCGGGCAAAGGTGCAGCGTTGGACTCGAATCCGGTGATTTAGTGCGCTGTTCGCACGGTGTTTGGTTATGCTCTTGGGGCGCACGCAGGCCCGCCTGCTAGATTACCGGGTTGAGTGCCTGCGTGTTCAGTGCTCAGTGCTCAGCGTTCAGCCCGCCATGCAAGAGAATTCAATGACTGTCAGTACACCCCTTTCCGGCGTCAACCATCCCTTCAAAGGCATCCTGCTGATTGTGGTGGCGACGTTTCTGTTTTCCAGCCACGACGCCTTGTCCAAATACCTGGCCGGGTTCTACCCGATTGTGATGGTGGTGTGGGCGCGGTACCTGGTGCACACCTTGCTGATGGCCGGCATTTTCCTGCCGCAGTCGGGTTTGCGCGTGCTGCGCAGCAAACGCCCGGGCATGCAGGTGGTGCGTGCGTTGTGCCTGCTGGGCACCAGCCTGTTTTTTACCGCGGCGCTGCATTACATCCCCTTGGCGGAAGCTACGGCGGTGAACTTCCTGGCGCCGATCCTGGTGACAGCGTTGTCGGTGCCCTTGCTCGGTGAACACGTGACACGTGGCCAATGGCTGGCGGTGATCTGCGGGTTTGTCGGCGTGCTGATCATCATCCACCCCGGCGGTGAGCTGTTCACGCCTGCGGTGCTGCTGCCGCTGTGTTCGGCGTTGTTCTTCTGCTTCTACCAGTTGCTCACGCGCATCCTCAGCCAATACGACACGCCGACCACCAGTAACTTTTTCGCCGGCCTGTGCAATACCCTGGTGATGAGTGCGCTGGTGCCGTTCTTCTGGCAGTTGCCCACGGTGTGGCATGGCGTGCTGATGCTGGCGTTAGGCACGTGCGGCATGACCGCGCACTTGATGTTGACCCAGGCCTTCCGCTTTGCGGCGCCGGCCTTGCTGGCACCGTTCGGCTACTGCCAGATCGTGTTTGCGGGTTTGTTGGGCTGGCTGGTGTTCAACCATACCCCCGACATGACCACGGTGGTCGGCATCGGGGTGATCTGCATGAGCGGGTTGGCCGCTGCCTGGCAGCAGCGGCGGCGTTGAATCAAACCTCGACTGTCGGAATCTTGCGCGGTGCCATGAAGTACATCCAGGTCAGCGCGATGAAGTACATCGCTGGGATCAGGGTGAACAGCACGGTGTAGTTGTTGTTCGTGACCGTGAGGATGTGGCCGACAATCTGGGTCATGAACATGCCGCCGATGGCCGCGCACATGCCGCCGAAACCGAACACCGTGCTCATCATGTGCTTGGGCGTGTAGTCCATCACCAGGCTCCAGATGTTGGCGGTCCAGGCCTGGTGCGCGCCGATGGCCAGGGAGATGGCGAACACGGCGACCCACAACTGGCTGGAGCCGGCGGCCATGATCACGCCGACGATGCAGCAGGCAAACAGCAGCATCGACAACAGGCGCGCCTTGATCGGATTCATCCCACGGCCGATCAGGAATGACGACAGAATCCCCCCACCCACGCTGCCGAAGTCGGCTGTCAGGTAAATGATGATCAGCGGGATGCCCATTTGGGTCACGTTGATGCCCAGGTTGTATTGCTGGTTCAGAAACGGCGGCAGCCAGTACAGGTAGAACCAGAACACCGGCGCGGTCATTGCGTAGGCAAGGGCGAAGGCCCAGGTGCCGCGCATGCGCAGGATGCGGCTGAAGGGCACGCTGGGTTGCGGCGGTTCGACTTCCTGCTGCACGTAGTCCAATTCGGATTGTTTGACCGTCGGGTGGTCTTCCGGGTTGTAGTACTTCAGGCCCCAGCACACCAGCCAGATCCCGCCCAGTGCCGACATGCATAGAAACGCCGCCTGCCAGCCCCAGACGTGAAGGATCAATGGCAGCAGCATCGGCGTCATCATCGCGCCCACATTGGTGCCAGCGTTGAAAATACCGGTGGCCACTGCGCGCTCGCCGGCCGGGAACCACAACCGCGTGGTCTTGACGCAGGCCGGGTAGTTGGCGGCCTCGGTCAGCCCGAGAATGAAGCGGCACACCATAAAGCCCACGGCCGACGTGGCCAGGCCATGGGCGCCCGTGGCCAGGCTCCACAGCAGCACGGCGCAGAAAAACACGCGCTTCACGCCAATTCGATCAATCAGCCGGCCTTGCAGCACAAAGCCGATGGCGTAGCCAACCTGGAACCAGAAGTTGATGTTGGCGTAATCCATCGCCGTCCAGCTCATCTCCTTGGCCAGAATCGGTTGCATCACGCCCAGCGCGGCGCGGTCGATGTAATTCAGGGTGGTGGCGAAGAACACCAGGGCCAGCATGCCCCAGCGGGTTTTGCCCACGGCCATGGCGCCGCGGATTTTGTCGCCGATGCCGCTGTGCGGATTGCTGTGGCGCACGGCCACGGCGGGAGTTTGCGAAGGCATGAGGTCGTACCCGTTTTTTGAAATTTTTATGGTGTGTTCTGGGTCTTGATACGTGTTCGATGGTGCGCAGTGGCTAAAAACTCGTCAATTCGCGGATTGCCATTTTGTTCGATAATCGCCCAAAAAACTAACCGGTTCGTACATTTCAATTGCTGTGCACAGTTTAGCGGCCAATAATTTGCCGTAAATAAGACGAGCCTCATTTGCCGGGAGTCGCCCCATGCAACGCTCCATTGCCACTGTTTCCTTGAGTGGAACCCTGCCGGAAAAACTCGAAGCCATTGCCGCTGCCGGGTTTGATGGTGTGGAAATCTTCGAAAACGATCTGCTGTATTACGACGGCAGCCCACGGGAAGTTAGGCAGATGTGCGCCGACCTGGGTATCGCCATTACCTTGTTCCAGCCGTTTCGCGACTTCGAAGGCTGCCGCCGCGACCGCCTGGCGCGCAACCTGGAGCGCGCCGAGCGCAAGTTCGACTTGATGCAGGAGCTGGGCACCGACCTGGTGCTGGTGTGCAGCAATGCCTCGGCCGATTGCGTCGGCGATGAGCAGATTTTGCTCGACGACCTCAGCCTGCTCGCTGAGCATGCCGGTCGCCGTGGCCTGCGCATCGGCTATGAAGCGCTGGCCTGGGGCAAGCACGTGAATACCTGGCAGCAGGTGTGGAACCTGGTGCGCCAGATCGACCACCCGAGCCTTGGCGTGTTGCTCGACAGCTTCCACACCCTGTCGCTCAAGGGCGACCCGAGTGCAATCGCCCAGATCCCGGGGGACAAAATCTTCTTTGTGCAAATGGCCGACGCACCGATCCTGGCCATGGATGTGCTGGAGTGGAGCCGGCATTTTCGCTGCTTCCCGGGGCAGGGTGAGTTCGATCTGGCGGGGTTTCTCGCGCCGATTATCCAGAGTGGCTACAGCGGGCCGTTGTCCCTGGAAATTTTCAACGATGGTTTTCGCGCAGCCCCGACGCGGGCGAATGCGGCGGATGGCTTGCGCTCGCTGTTGTACCTGGAAGAGAAAACCCGCGAGCGCCTCAAGCAGCGAGCGCCTGCTCAACCGGTCGACCTCCTGTTTGATACGCCGGCCGCCAGCGAGTACGACGGCATCGAATTTCTTGAGTTTGCCGTGGATGAAAACCTCGCAGCCAAGCTCACCCAATGGCTGGAACGCCTGGGTTTCGTCAAGGCCGGGCAGCACCGTTCCAAGAGCGTGAGCCTGTTGCGCCAGGGCGATATCAACCTGATCCTCAATTGCGAACCCTATTCTTTTGCCCACAACTTTTTTGAAGCCCACGGGCCGTCGCTGTGCGCCACTGCGATTCGGGTCAAGGACAGCGCCAAGGCGTTGCAGCGGGCGGTGGCTTACAAGGGCCAGCCATATCGTGGGCTTGTAGGGCCAAATGAACTGGAGTTGGCCGCCGTGCGTGCGCCGGACGGCAGCCTGATTTACCTGGTGGATCAGAACGAAGGCGGGCTGTACGGCACCGACTTCAATCTGCAACCGACTACCGCCTCAAGCGGCGGCCTGCTGCGCATTGACCATATGGCCATGGCCTTGCCCGCCGACAGCCTCGACAGTTGGGTGTTGTTCTACAAGAGCCTGCTGGATTTCGAAGCCGATGATGAAGTGGTGCTGCCTGACCCCTACGGCCTGGTGAAAAGCCGCGCGCTGCGCAGCCGTTGCAGCTCGATTCGCCTGCCGTTGAACATTTCCGAGAACCGCAACACGGCGATTTCCCACGCGCTGTCGAGCTACCGCGGCTCGGGTGTGCACCACATCGCCTTCGACTGTGCAGATATTTTCGCCGAGGTGAGTCGGGCCAAAGAGGCAGGTGTGCCATTGCTGGACATCCCGCTCAACTACTACGACGACCTGGCGGCACGCTTTGATTTTGACGACGAGTTCCTCAGCGAGCTGGCGTACTACAACGTGCTGTACGACCGTGACGCCCAGGGCGGTGAGCTGTTTCATGTGTACACCGAGCCGTTCGAAGGGCGGTTTTTCTTCGAGATCATCCAGCGCAAAAACGGCTACGCCGGGTATGGCGCAGCCAACGTGGCCGTGCGCCTGGCGGCGATGGCCAAATCGCGTAGCGGGGCGCCGCGACAAGCACGGTTATGACGGCGCGGCCAGGTGCTTCCTTCGGGAAGCGCCTCGGCCCATAATCGCGGCCTGCACAACAAAAATGGCCGTGAGCGCACCATGACCCTGACCCCCGATCTCTCCGCTGTGTCAGACGCACCGCGCAAGAGTCGTAAGAACAATCCGGAAAAGACCCGCGAAAACATCCTGCAGGAAGCGATCGTCGAGTTTGTCCAGCAGGGCCTGTCCGGCGCTCGCGTGGATGCCATCGCCGAACGCATCCACACCTCCAAACGCATGATTTATTACTACTTCGGCAGCAAGGAGCAGTTGTACGTCGAGGTGCTGGAGAAGCTCTACGGCGACATTCGCAATACTGAAACCCGCATGAACCTCACCGCCCTGGAGCCGCGCGAAGCGATCCGCCGGCTAGTGGAATTCACCTTTGATCACCATGACCAGAACGTGGATTTCGTGCGCATCGTCAGCATCGAAAACATCAACAACGCCGAATACGTGAAGCGCTCGGATTCGATCAAGGCGATGAACAGCAATATTCTCGAAGGGCTTGGCGCCACGTTGCAGCGCGGCGCCGAGCTGGGCGTGTTCCGCCAAGGGCTGGACCCGTTGGACGTGCACCTGCTGATCAACTCGTTCAGCTTTTACCGGGTGTCCAACCGCCATACGTTCAGTGAGATCTTTCAGATCGAGTTGTCGGACGAAGCGGTTAAGCAGCGGCATCGGGAGATGATCTGTGAGTCGGTGATGCGTTACCTGCAAGCCTAAATCTATCGAATAACCCGGGTGGGAGCGGGCTTGCCCGCGAATGCAGAGTGTCAGCCAATACAGCCGGCGACTGACACAGCGCTTTTGCGAGCAAGCCCGCTCCCACATGGGGTTCGGTTTCAGCAGTCAGGTATTCATGCTCTGGAAGTGCGCCAACATCCTCTGCGCATCCGGCCTCTGGCCACTGAACAGTTCAAACGCCTTCACTGCCTGAAACACCGCCATGTTGCCGCCATCCAGCGTGCGGCAGCCCAGGGCGCGGGCATCGCGCAGCAGCTCGGTTTCCAGCGGGAAATACACGATTTCTGCAACCCATAATGCCGCCCGCAACAGCTGGGCCGGTACCGGCGTGCCGGGCAGCTTGGCCATGCCCATCGGCGTGGTGTTGACCAGCCCGTCGGCCTCGGCCATGGCGCTTTCCAGGTGGTTGCCGACCTGCGCGCGCCCGGCGCCAAAACGCTGGGCAAGGTTATCCACCAGGTCCCGAGCGCGGGCGACGTCCACGTCGAAAATGCTCAAGTGGTGCACGCCTTCGGCCAGCAGCGCGTGGGCCACCGCCGCGCCCGCCCCGCCGGCGCCCATCTGCACCACATGCTGGCGCGCGACGTCATTCAAATTGCGCCGGAACCCTTCGGCGAAGCCCAGGCAGTCGGTGTTGTGGCCGATGCGTTTGCCGTTTTTGAACACCACGGTGTTGACCGCGCCTATACCCATGGCTTCGTCGGACAATTCGTCGAGCAATGGCAGAATCGCCTGTTTGCACGGGTAGGTAATGTTCAAGCCGGTGAACTGCATCATCTCGGCGGCGTCCAGCAGGTCGGGCAGGGCATTGAGGTTCAGCTGCAGCGGTTCCAGGTCGATCAGGCGATACAGGTAGCGCAAGCCCTGGGCATCACCTTCGTGTTCATGCAGGGCCGGCGTGCGGGAGGCCTGGATACCTGCGCCGATCAGGCCGGCGAGGATGCGCGGTTTCATCGGGCTCACCCTTTCAACGTGTGGCTGAAGTGTTCCAGGGCCAGGTGGTAACCATGGCTGCCGAACCCGGCGAGCACCGCCTTGGCAATGGGCGACACAAACGAGTGATGCCGAAACGCCTCACGCGCGTGCACATTGGATAAATGCACTTCGATCACCGGCACTTCGCTGGCCACCAGTGCGTCGCGAATCGCTACCGAGGTGTGGGTCCAGGCTGCCGGGTTGATCACGATGCCAGCGCAACGGGCGCGGGCGCTGTGGATCCAGTCGAGCAGTTCGCCTTCGTGGTTGGTCTGGCGGAATTCGATTTTCAACCCGAGTTTTTCCGCGCTGCGCCCACACAGGGCGGCGATGTCGGCCAGGGTTTCATGGCCGTAGGTGGCGGGCTCGCGGGTGCCGAGCAGATTGAGATTGGGGCCGTTGAGCACCAGCACGATGGGCGGCATTGGGGTATCTCCACAGTTATTATTGGTTGTGGAGATAAAATGTACTGGATGGTTAATTTGGTCAATTGACGGCAGCGGATCTGTTCGATTATCGAACCGTAAATCAGCGCGGGGGAGGGGGTTCGGTGGTCGGCGACCGCCCTTGCCAATAGCCAGGGGGCGGTCGCACGCGCAAGAGACGGGTTACCGGCGGGTCAACAACACGCCGGATTCCATATGGTGAGTCCATGGGAACTGGTCAAACATCGCACACTGGGTAATCCGGTGCGTGTCATGCAGTTGCGCAATGTTCGCCGCCAACGTCTCCGGGTTGCAGGAGATGTACAGGATGTTGTCAAAGCGCCGCGTCAGCTCGCAGGTGTCCGGGTCCATGCCGGCGCGCGGCGGGTCGACGAACACGCTGCCGAATTCGTAGCTTTTCAGATCGATGCCATGCAGGCGGCGGAACGGGCGCACTTCGTTGAGCGCCTCGGTGAGTTCTTCGGCTGACAAGCGCACCAGGGTGACGTTATCCACCGCGTTTTCATCGAGGTTGCTCAACGCCGCATTCACTGAGGTCTTGCTGATCTCGGTCGCCAGCACTTTGCGTACACGGGTCGCCAACGGCAGGGTGAAGTTGCCGTTGCCGCAGTACAGCTCGAGCAAATCATCCGGACGATCGCCCAAGGCTTCATACGCCCAATTGAGCATCTTCTGGTTCACCGTGCCGTTGGGCTGGGTGAACGCGCCTTCAGGTTGGCGATAGCTGAACGTGCGCCCGCCGACGGCGAGTTTTTCCACCACGTAGTCGTGGCCGATCACATCACGCTTGCCCTTGGAGCGGCCGATGATGCTGACATTCAAATCGGCAGCGAGTTGGTTGGCGGCCGCGTGCCAGTGCTCGTCCAGCGGGCGGTGGTAGCACAGGGTGATCATCGCGTCGCCGGCCAGGGTAGTGAGGAACTCCACTTGGAACAGCTTGTGACTCAGGGCCGCGCTGGCTTGCCAGGCGGCTTTGAGTTGCGGCATCAACTGGTTGATGCGCTGGCTGGCAATCGGGAATTCTTCGATCAGAATCGGCGTGCGCTTGTCGTCCTGGGAAAACATCGCGTAGTGGCGCTCACCGCCTTCGCGCCACAGGCGAAACTCCGCGCGCAGGCGGAAGTTCTGCAGCGGCGAATCGAAAACCTGCGGCTCGGGTGCGTCGAACGGTGCCAGCAGGTCACGCAAGCGCGTGACCTTGTCTTGCAGTTGAGCGGTGTAGCTTGCGGCGTCAAAAGTCATGCGTTGAACCAGCCCAGCTTGATCACAAACAGAATCGACAGGATCACCAGTGCCGGGTTCAGCTCACGGTAGCGGCCCGAAAGCAGCTTGATGGCGGTCCAGGCGATGAAACCGAAGGCAATGCCGTTGGCGATGGAGTAAGTGAAGGGCATCGCCAGGGCGGTGATCACCACCGGCGCTGCAACCGTAATGTCATCCCAGTCGATTTCGGCCAGGCCCGAGGTCATCAGCACGGCCACGAACAGCAACGCAGGCGCGGTGGCAAAGGCCGGAACGCTGGCCGCCAGTGGCGAGAAGAACAGCGCCAGCAGGAACAGGATCGCGACCACGACGGCGGTCAAACCGGTACGGCCACCGGCACTCACGCCCGCAGCAGACTCGATGTAGCTGGTGGTGGTCGAGGTGCCCAGCAGCGAGCCGGCCATGGCCGCGGTGCTGTCGGCGATCAGCGCACGGCCCATTTTTGGCATGTGGCCGTCCTTGCCCATCAGGCCGGCGCGCTTGGCGACGCCGATCAGGGTGCCGGAGTTGTCGAACAGGTCAACGAACAGGAACGCGAAGATCACGCTGACCAGGCCGATATCCAGCGCGCCTTTGATATCCAGCTGCAGGAAGGTCGGGGCCAGGGACGGAGGCATCGAGATCACGCCGCCGAACGGGGTGACATTCAACAGGATCGAGACAATGGTCACGGCCAGAATGCCGATCAGCACTGCACCGCGTACGGCCAGGGCTTCCAGCGCAACGATGAGGATAAAACCAAAGGTGGCCAGGATAGGCGCCGGTTTTTTCAGGTCGCCCAGGCCCACCAGGGTGTTCGGATTGCCGACCACGATGCCGGCGTTGTGCAGGGCGATCAGCGCCAGGAACAGACCGATACCGGCGGCAATCGCCGAGCGCAGGGGCAAGGGGATGCTGTTGATGATCCACTCACGGATGCGGAAGATCGACAGCAGGAAGAACAGCACCGCCGAAATGAACACCGCGCCCAGCGCCACTTGCCAGGTGTGGCCCATGTGCAGCACCACGGTGTAGGTGAAGAAGGCGTTGAGGCCCATGCCCGGCGCCAGTGCGATCGGGTAATTGGCGATCAGGCCCATCACGGTCGAACCGATGGCAGCGGCCAGGCAGGTCGCGACAAACACTGCGCCCTTGTCCATGCCCGTCTCGCCAAGGATGCTCGGGTTCACGAACAGAATGTAGGCCATGGCCAGAAAGGTCGTGATCCCCGCAAGAATCTCGGTGCGCACGTTGGTGTTGTGTGCGTTGAGTTGAAACAGCTTTTCCAGCATGCCGGCTCCCTGTGACGCTATTTTGCGTCGTTATTTGTTGACCTCTAAGTCAAAGCACAAACTGCGCCAAGCGGCTGTGGTTTCAGAGAGGATCGGAAAAAGCGGCGCATCATACCAGCAGCCGAAGGCCAATGGCGCATAGGCTTGGTTTTGTGGGTGGATGGCCTTGAGGCATACTGCGTCGACGTTTAATCCAGAGTCGTCAACAGCATGAAAAAAGCCAACGCCAGCAGTCTAGCTCTGTTCGCCCTAATCGGCCTGGGGCTGGCGGCACCGGCTTGGGGCGCGACTGCACCGGCGTTGAGCGAAGTGCGCGTGTTCAAAGTGGAGTCTGCCGCTTGCGCTGAAACCATCCCGGAGCGCGCGACCAGCACGCAGATGTGCGCCCATCGCGGCCCAACCAAGGTGTCGGTGATGGAAGTCGGCCTGGGCAAAAGCCCGATGGGCCGTTTCGATGGCGCCGAGTTGAACGGGCAACGCTCGCCGGTATGCCAGGTCGGCAATATCAGCCAGGCCTGTAATGGCGTGGGCACTGTGATGGGCTACATCTATGTGTTTGACCTGAACGTCCAGGCCCCTGGCTGGTTCGAGTACAGCAATTCCTCGATCAACGGCTCGCAAACCCCGCTGACGACGATGCTCAACATCCGCTGATCAATCCTCTTGAACGCTCAATACCCCGGGAAGTCGTACCCCTGAGACGGCGACTTTCCTGAACGCCGCGGATATACCCCAACCCGTGAGGTGTTTATGAGCGCAACCCCCAATGGCGCGGCGGCCAGACCGTTCGTCAGCCACCCGATTCGTCTGACCCTGAACGGCCAGAACCGCCAACTTGACGTTTTGCCCTGGACCACCTTGCTGGACCTGCTGCGCGAACAGTTGGACCTGGTCGGCAGTAAAAAAGGCTGCGACCACGGCCAATGCGGCGCCTGCACAGTGTTGCGCGACGGCAAACGCGTCAACGCCTGCCTGACCCTGGCGGTGATGTGCGATGGCGCCGAATTGACCACCATCGAAGGCCTGGCCGACGGCGACGCGTTGCACCCGATGCAGCAAGCCTTTATCAAACATGACGCCTTTCAGTGCGGCTATTGCACCCCAGGACAGATCTGCTCCGCCGTCGGCCTGGCCAATGAAGGCCGCGCCCACGACACCGCGCAGATTAAGGAGCTGATGAGCGGCAACCTGTGCCGCTGCGGCGCCTACAGCAACATCCGCGATGCCATCGAAGATGCCTTGCCGGCCTGCCGTGCCCAGGGAGGTGAGCAATGAATCCCTTCCAGTACAGCAAGCCAGCCGATGTGCACGAGGCCGTGCAC
The DNA here is from genome assembly GCF_963890955.1 of Pseudomonas sp. MF6747. NCBI lineage: Bacteria > Pseudomonadati > Pseudomonadota > Gammaproteobacteria > Pseudomonadales > Pseudomonadaceae > Pseudomonas > Pseudomonas sp. MF6747. The sequence continues at coordinate 140,024 of NZ_CAWPSZ010000051.1, read as the reverse complement.
ATGAGCAGCGCGGCTTCACGTTTTATCGCCGGTGGCACCAACCTGCTGGACCTGATGAAAGAAAACATCAGCCGCCCCGAGCACTTGATCGATATCACCGGCCTGCCGCTGCAGGGCGTTGAAGAGACCGCCAGTGGCGGCGTGATGATCGGCGCGCTAGTGAGCAACGCCGACCTGGCCTGGCACCCCGTGATCGAGGCGCGTTACCCACTGCTGTCCCAGGCCATCCTGGCCGGAGCCTCGCCGCAGTTGCGCAACATGGCCAGCACCGGCGGCAACTTGTTGCAGCGCACTCGCTGCTACTACTTTTATGACGCCAGCGTGCCCTGCAACAAGCGCGAACCCGGTAGCGGCTGCCCGGCGCGCACCGGCTTGAACCGTATTCACGCGATCCTCGGCGCCAGCGAACACTGCGTCGCCACGCACCCGTCTGACATGTGCGTGGCCTTGGCGGCGCTGGAGGCGCGGGTGCATGTCGAAGGCCGCGCGGGTGCGCGCGTCATCGAATTTGCTGACTTCCATCGACTGCCCGGCGATACGCCGCAGCGCGACAACCTGCTGGCCGACGATGAGTTGATCACCGCCATCGAGCTGCCCGCCAACCAGCTGGCCCGTCACAGCCATTACCTGAAAATCCGCGACCGCGCCTCTTACGCTTTTGCCCTGGTCTCCGTGGCCGCCGCCCTCGAACTGGACGGCGACCAAATCATCGACGCCCGCGTTGCGCTGGGCGGCGTGGCCCACAAGCCTTGGCGTGACCGCGCGGTGGAAGCCTCGCTGATCGGCCAGACGGTCAGCCGCGAAACCTTCAGCAACGCCGCCGACGCCTTGCTGCAAGATGCCGTACCGCTGGAACACAACGGCTTCAAAATCAAGCTAGCGCGCCGTGGCATTATTCGCGCCCTGAGCGACGCGGCTGTCGCAGGAGAACGCCCATGACCGCTATCGGCAAACCTCTGGACCGCGTCGACGGTCTGCTCAAGGTCACCGGCCAGGCGCGATATGCCGGCGAGTTTCCAGACAAAGACTTGCTGCACGGCAGTGTGGTCTCCAGCACCATCGCCAAGGGCCGGGTGATCAAGATCGATGCCTCAAAGGCCCTGGCGCTGCCGGGCGTAGTCATGGTGCTGGATCACCACAATCGCCCCAGGCTTGCCAGCTACGATGACGCGTTCGCCGACGACGATGCGGCGGATGGCTCGCCGTTTCGCCCGCTCTACAACGACCGCGTCCTTTATAGCGGCCAGCCCTTGGCGCTGGTGATTGCCGACAATTTGGAGCTGGCGCGACATGCCGGTTCTCTGGTCGAGATCGAGTACGCAAGCGAAGCCTTTGAAACCGACTTGCTGGCCATGCAGGAGCAGGCGCACCCCTCGCCACAAACGCCGCCCGCGCCCCGCGGTAACTTCCAGGCCGAGTGGAGCGCTGCCGCCGTCAGCCTCGACGTGCACTACAGCACGCCCATCGAACACCACAACCCGATGGAACCCCACGCCAGTACGGTGCTGTATCAGCCGGACGGCACCCTGCATATCCACGACAAAACCCAAGGCCCACAGAACTGCCAGGCCTATGTGCAAAAAATCTTCGGCCTGGATAAGAGCCAGGTGAGGATTTTTGCCGCGTTCGTCGGCGGCGCTTTCGGTTCCGGCCTGCGCCCGCAATACCAGTTGCCCCTGGCGGTGATGGCGTCATTGGCGCTCAAGCGTTCGGTGCGCGTCACCCTGACGCGTCAACAGATGTTCACCTTTGGCTACCGACCACGCACCTTGCAGCGGTTGCAGATGGGCGCGGCCGCCAACGGTCGGCTGCTGGCGTTGGGGCACACCGCAATTGGCCAGACCTCGCGCTTCGAAGACTTCAGCGAGCACGTGGTGGAGTGGAGCGGCATGCTCTATCACTGCGATAACGTGCAGCTGACCTACAACCTGGTGCCGCTGGATGTGTACACCCCGCTGGACATGCGCGCGCCAGGCGCCGCGCTGGGCGTGATCGGCCTGGAGTGCGCCATGGACGAACTGGCCTGTGCCTTGGGCATGGACCCAGTGCAGTTGCGCCTGATCAACTACGCCGAGCGCAACCAGAACGAAGACAAACCCTGGTCGAGCAAAGCCCTGCGCGAATGCTACAGCGAAGGCGCCGAACGCTTCGGTTGGGGCCAGCGCAACCCGGAGCCACGCAGCATGCGTGACGGCAACCAGTTGATCGGCTGGGGCATGGCCGGCGGCGTGTGGGAAGCCATGCAGATGAAGGCCAGCGCCAAGGCGAGCATCGACGCCGAAGGCAAATTGACAGTCAGCAGCGCCACCACCGATATCGGCACCGGCACTTACACGGTCATGACCCAGATTGCCGCGCAGGCCAGCGGTGTGGCGATGGGCGATATCCAATTTTTGCTGGGGGACTCGTCCTTGCCCACCGCGCCTTTGCAGGGCGGCTCGTTTACCGTGTCGTCCGTCGGCACTGCCGTGCAACAGGCGTGCGAAGCGCTCAACGCCAAACTGCTGAAGATTGCCCGGCAGACGTACCCGGTGTTCAAAGACGCCGAGTCCGTGCGCTTTGAAGACGGCCAATTGCACACAGGCGACGTGAGTGTGTCGTTGGCCCAACTGGTTAAAGACAGCGGTGAGGACGCGCTGCAAGTGCAGGTCGACAGCGAGCCCGACAAAAAACGCGAGGGCTACGCCACGGCCACTCACTCGGCGGTATTTGTGGAAGTGCGGGTCGATGAAGACCTGGGCACCATCAAGGTCAGTCGCGTGGTCAGCGCGATTGCCGCCGGTCGCGTGGTCAATCCGAAGATGGCCCGCAGCCAGATCCTCGGCGGCGTGGTGTGGGGTATTGGCATGGCGCTGCATGAAGAGACGCAGATCGACCACCATCTGGGGCGCTACATGAACCACAGCCTGGCCGAGTACCACATCCCGGTGAACGCCGACATTGGCGAGATTGACGTGATCTTTGTCGAAGAACACGACGACGTGGTCAATGCCCTGGGCTCCAAAGGCGTGGGCGAAATCGGCATCGTCGGGGTGGCGGCGGCGGTGGCGAACGCGATTTATCACGCCACCGGCAAACGGGTACGCGACTTCCCTGTCACCCTGGACAAGGTGCTCTAGCACACACCTCAAAACCACTGTGGGAGCGGGTTAGCCCGCGAAAGCGCGGCGTCAGTCAATGACTGTATCGACTGATGCACCGCCTTCGCGAGCAAGCCCGCTCCCACAGTGTTCTGTAGTGCTGCCTCCGGTCAGGCGGCGGTGCTCAGACCTTCGCCGCTTCAGCCTTCGGCTCTTCTACCGCCACATGCATCCGGTCGCGATTGGCCAGGGTTGGGAACAGTTTTATCCACACCCCGGTCACCAGCAGCGTGCCGATTCCGCCCATGACCACGGCGGGCACGGTGCCGAACCAGTGGGCGGTGATCCCCGATTCGAACTCGCCCAGCTGATTGGACGCGCCGATAAACAGGCCGTTGACCGCACTGACGCGGCCGCGCATTTCATCCGGCGTTTCCAGTTGCACGAACGACGCGCGAATTACCATGCTGATCATGTCTGCTGCGCCCAGCACCACCAGCACCGCCAGGGAAAACCAGAACGAGGTCGACAGGCCGAACGCGATGGTCGCCACGCCAAACACGCCGACGGCAGTAAACATCACGCGCCCGACATGCCGGTCCACCGAGAACCGTGCCAGCCACAACGACATCAACAACGCGCCCACCGCCGGTGCCGAGCGCAGCAGGCCCAGGCCCCAGGCGCCGGTCAGCAGGATGTCCTTGGCAAACACCGGCAGCAACGCGGTGGCGCCGCCCAACAGCACGGCGAACAGGTCCAGCGAGATGGCGCCGAGGATGTCCGGGCGGCTGCGGATAAAGCGAATCCCGGCCAGCAGCGAGTCCATGGTGGCCTTGGCTTTGTTCAGCGGGGTCTGGCGTGCGGGCAGGTTGAGGGTCAGCACGCAGGCGATCAGGTACAACGCCACTGTCGGGCCATACACCCACACGCTGCCAAATGCATAGAGCAGGCCGCCCAAGGCCGGCGCGACAATGGTCGCCAGTTGCTGCGCCGATTGCGACGAGGCCACGGCCCGCGGGAACAGTGCGCTGGGCACGATGCTTGGCAGCAGCGCCTGGGTGGTCGGCATTTCAAACGAACGCGCGGCGCCGAGCAGGAAGGCGAGGATAAAGATCATCTCGCGCGTCACGTTGCCGGTCAGGCCGCCGATGGCCAGGGACAAGGCAATCAGCGCCTGCACGGTCTGGCAGATGGCGGCGACCTTGCGTCGTTCATAGCGATCGGCCACATGCCCGGTGTGCAGCATGAACAGTACGCGCGGGATGAATTCCACCAGGCCGACCAGGCCCAGGTCCAGCACGTTGCCGGTCAGTTGGTAGAGGTTCCAGCCGATGGCCACGGTGAGCATCTGGAAGCCGCTGGCGGTGAAGATCCGTGCCAGCCAGAACGCGATGAAAGGGCGATGGTGACGCAACAGCAACGCGGGTTCACTAGTAGGCATCGGGAATTCAGGTCGGGAGCAGAGGGAACGGCGAGATTAGCATCATGCTGTAACAAATAGTTGCAAGGGTTTGCTGTGCACCGGTATGAGGCAAGCTGTCACGCGGCAAAAGACCACGCCTTCCTACAGCGAAAATGGGACTACTCTTTCAGCAATGCTTGATCCAGATCAAAACCGGCCCCGGGATTGTTCTGGAGGCCGAAAGGCCCGATTCCCTACGTGGTGGTTTAAAAAAAGAAACGAATTGAAATTCGCCACACTCCATATCCGTGGGGGCAGTGGGTGCAGGCTCCCAGCCAGCAGCCGGTATTACCTGACAGAGGAAGACTTATGTTCGGTTTGGAGGCGCTAGATCTCGCCCGAATTCAATTCGCATTCACCATCTCGTTCCACATCCTGTTCCCGGCGATCACTATCGGCCTGGCCAGTTACCTTGCGGTGCTGGAAGGTTTGTGGCTCAAGACCCATAACGACACCTACCGTGACCTCTACCATTTCTGGTCGAAGATCTTTGCCGTCAACTTCGGCATGGGCGTGGTCTCGGGCCTGGTCATGGCCTACCAGTTCGGCACCAACTGGAGCCGCTTCTCGGACTTCGCCGGCGCTGTAACCGGGCCGTTGCTGACGTACGAGGTGCTCACGGCCTTCTTCCTGGAGGCGGGTTTCCTCGGCGTGATGCTGTTCGGCTGGAACAAGGTGGGGCGCAAGCTGCACTTCTTTGCCACGGTGATGGTGGCCGTCGGCACGCTGATCTCGACCTTCTGGATTCTTGCGTCCAACAGCTGGATGCAGACCCCGCAAGGCTTTGAAATCGTCGACGGGCGCGTGATTCCGACCGACTGGCTGGCGGTGATCTTCAACCCGTCGTTCCCGTACCGGCTGATGCACATGGCCACGGCGGCCTTTGTGGCCACGGCGTTCTTCGTCGGTTCGTCGGCGGCCTGGCACCTGCTGCGCGGCAAGGACAACCCTGCGATCCGCACCATGCTCTCGATGGCAATGTGGATGGCGCTGATCGTGGCGCCTATCCAGGCGGTGATCGGTGACTTCCACGGCCTGAATACCCTCAAGCACCAGCCGGCGAAAATCGCCGCGATTGAAGGCCACTGGGAAAATATCGGCAACGAGCCGACGCCGCTGATCCTGTTCGGCCTGCCCGACATGAAGGCCGAAAAAACCAAATACGCGGTCGAAATTCCTTACCTGGGCAGCCTGATCCTGACGCACTCCCTGGACAAACAGGTGCCGGCGCTCAAGGAGTTCCCGCCTGAAGACCGTCCCAACTCGACGATTGTGTTCTGGTCGTTCCGGGTCATGGTTGGCCTGGGTTTCCTGATGATCTTCACCGGCCTGTTCAGCCTCTGGCTGCGTCGGGGCGACAAGATGTACACCTCCAGGCCGTTCCTGTACCTGGCGCTGTGGATGGGCCCGTCCGGCCTGATCGCGATTCTCGCCGGTTGGTTTACCACCGAAATCGGCCGCCAGCCGTGGGTGGTCTACGGTTTGATGCGCACGGCGGACGCTTCCTCCGGGCATAGCCTGGCGCAGATGACGATCACCCTGGTGCTGTTCGTGGTGGTGTACTTCGCGCTGTTCGGCGCAGGGCTGGGCTACATGATGCGCCTGGTGCGCAAAGGGCCGCAGACCCACGAAGGCAGCGAGCCTACCCATGGTGGCCCTGGCCAGAAACGCACGCCGGCCCGTCCGTTGTCCGCCGCCGATGATGGCAGCGACGACGACCACGCCCACATTCAGCACAAGGGGAATTGAGATGGGTATTGATCTTCCGCTGATCTGGGCCGTGATCATCATCTTCGGCATCATGATGTACGTGGTCATGGACGGCTTCGACCTGGGTATCGGCATCCTCTTTCCGTTCATTCCCGGCAAAGTCGACCGTGACGTGATGATGAACACGGTCGCCCCGGTATGGGACGGCAATGAAACCTGGCTGGTACTGGGCGGCGCGGCGTTGTTCGGCGCGTTCCCGCTGGCCTACTCGGTGGTGCTGTCGGCGCTTTACCTGCCACTGATCCTGATGTTGATCGGGCTGATTTTCCGTGGCGTGGCTTTCGAGTTCCGTTTCAAGGCCAAGGACGACAAGCGCCATTTGTGGGACAAGGCGTTTATCGGCGGTTCCATTGCGGCGACCTTCTTCCAGGGCGTGGCACTGGGGGCGTTCATCGATGGCATTCCGGTGGTCGACCGTCAGTTTGCCGGTGGCTCGCTGGATTGGCTCACGCCGTTCACGATGTTCTGCGGCGTTGCGCTGGTCATCGCGTATGCCTTGCTCGGCTGCACCTGGCTGATCATGAAGACCGAAGGCAAGTTGCAGGAGCAGATGCACAACCTGGCGCGGCCGTTGGCGTTCGTGGTGTTGGCGGTGATCGGCGTTGTCAGCTTGTGGACGCCTCTGGCGCACCCGGAAATCTCCTCGCGCTGGTTCACCCTGCCGAACCTGTTCTGGTTCCTGCCCGTGCCGATTCTGGTGCTGGTGACCATGTACGGCTTGATCCGCGCAGTGGCGCGAAATGCGCACTACACGCCGTTCCTGCTGACGCTGGTGCTGATATTCCTCGGCTACAGCGGTTTGGGTATCAGCCTGTGGCCGAACATCATTCCGCCGTCGGTTTCCATCTGGGACGCCGCTGCACCGCCGCAAAGCCAGGGCTTCATGCTGGTGGGCACGTTGTTCATCATCCCGTTCATCCTGGGCTACACCTTCTGGAGCTACTACGTGTTCCGCGGCAAGGTCACCCACGAAGACGGCTATCACTAGGAGGGTCGTTTCATGTCCGGCAAACCTTCGTTGCACGAGATCGAACAGGCCGAGAAACAGCCGTTGTGGCGGCGCCTGGGGTGGCTGGCGATGATCTGGACCGGCAGCGTGCTGGCCCTGTTTGTCGTGGCCAGCCTGATGCGCATGTTCATGAGCGCGGCGGGCTTGACCACCCACTGACATCCCAATCCGGGCCTCGCGGCCCGGCTTTTCAGCCCTGCCACTCGCAAGAGCGGCAGGGTTTTTTTATTTGCGCGCTTTGAGAATCACAAACTTTGGCGTGGCCGCGACTTGCTCGACGCCACGGAACAGCTTCGCCAATTTGCTGTGATAGCCCAAATGGCGGTTGCCCACGATATACAGCGCGCCACCAACGACCAGGGCATCACGCGCCTGCTGGAACATGCGCCAGGCAAGGAAGTCACCGACCACCTGCTGCTGGTGGAAGGGCGGGTTGCACAGCACCACGTCCAGCGACTGCGGCGCCTGACCGGCCAGGCCGTCGTCGGCGCGCAGGGTGACCGCGCGAGCGCCCAGGGCGGCCTGCCAGTTCTCGGCCGCCGATTGCACGGCCATGTAGGACTCATCCACCAGCGTGTACTGCGCGTCGGGGTTTTGCAGGGCGCTGGCGATCGCCAACACGCCATTACCGCAGCCAAGGTCTGCCACGCGGGCGCTGCCGAGGTTGTTCGGCAGGTGCGGGAGGAAGGCGCGGGTGCCGATGTCCAGGCCTTCGCGGCAGAACACGTTGGCATGGTTGAGCAGCTCGATGGCCGGTGCGTCCAGGGTGTAGCGGGTAGGGTAGGGCGACACGGCGGTTGGGCGAGCATCTACGGTGGCGATCAGCAGCCGGGCTTTTTTGACCGCAAGCGAGGCGTGCATGGGCCCTATGTAGCGCTCCAGCAGTTCACCGGCGGCCCGTGGCAGGTGTTTGATCATCGCCCCGGCGATCACTTCGGCGCCTGGCGCCAGTTGGCCTTGCAGGCGAATCAACTGTTCTTCGAGCAAGGCCAGGGTTTTCGGCACGCGGATCAGCACGCGGTCGAAAGGCCCGGTGGCTACGTGCGAGGCTGGCACAAACGCCACGGCATCAAACGCCTTGGCGTTGCGCACCAGGTTTTTCTCAAGGCCAAGGGCTGCCAGAAACGAATCGCCACTGGAGGTCACCTGCACCTGGCCTTCGAGGCTGGCCGCCAGGGCGCCGAAGCTGTCATTGAGCACCAGCACGCGGGTTGCCGAATTCAGCGACTGTTCGGCCAGGTAGTTGAGCAAGTACTCATCGGCGGCATCAAAGGCCTGCAGCGGGTCATTGTGTTGCTCTGGCTGGCGGATCAGATCGAGCTGGGCGAAGGGGCTGTCAAGCAGGGGCATGGCGGGGGAGACTCTGGTCATCGATGGGCGTTCGACGGGCGTGGTACCCGGCGTAACCGTCTGAGTGTACGGCGAGGCGGCACCCAAGGCGCAGCGTCAACACTCAGAATTGGCCGTAAATGTTACGTTTTTTTCAAGGGGATTACATGCGGTGTTTCCAGGTTGGCTAAAACCACCCCGCTTTTGAGGCGCGCAGTACAGCCGCGATCTTGTTGGTAACGCCCAGTTTCTTGAGGCAACTGCTGATATGAAAGCCCACGGTCCGCTCTGACAGGCAAAGAATCGTGGCGATTTCCGAGGCGGTCTTGCCGATGGCTGACCACCTGAGAATTTCTATTTCCCGTGGGGTCAGTTTGCAGGGCGGCGTGATACTGGGTGTGTCGGCATATGTTTGCGCTACGACGGCGTGCATGGCGTGACATAGCCACAGTACCTGGCCTGCTTTTTCGTACAGTTCTTCAGGGCTGACGCTGCCGGTACTTCGGCCCAGGGTCAGCATGCTGAACACACCCTGGAAGTCATGCACGGCTTGAGTCCATCCCAGGTGCACACCAAACGATTGGGCCAGCGTCCATAGATTCGGCGCGGTGCTGAACGCTTTTTCATCCCAGACCAGCGGCATTACGCTGCGTTTGCAGTGGGCGACTATGGGATCCACATCAAAAAAATGCGCTTGGTTGTACAGTGCATTCCATTCATTTGGATAGTTGTTTAATCGAATAGGTTGTGTCTGGTTGGCAGGTTGTTGGGAACTCATCGTAAATGAGCAATATTCAAAACCGAGCTGGAAAGTTTGATTGACGATCATCTCGTAAACAGTGGTGATCTTGTTCTCGCCTTCCAGTTTTGGGAGTCTCGTGTTGCGCCAGTTAACCATAGGGTGAATCTCCATGGGGTAGGTGTGAGTTGGGGACGTCCTGGCTCCCAATGCGCCACGAACAGGAGTGTAGGATAAAGCCCACATACTGAGATGAAAAAGTTGTCAGAAAGATCGGGTATTTATACTTGTTGAGCTTGTACAACAACTGAGTTTTTGTGGAGGTTAGTTGTTGGGTGAAGAAAAATTATTGAATTTAACAGGTTGTGGAAATGGCCTATTCAGGGCTGTTTTTATGAACGCCATCATCTAATGGCCTATTGGATGAGGGGCAATAGCTAAATAATTAGTGTGAGCACCAAAACCCCGGCGACGGTTCAATTGCGTTGAAAGCATCAGCGTTTCATTGGCGTTACATTCGCGAATGCCCGAGCAATGAAAATGCCAGTACAAACCACCGGTGTTTCCCAACGCCGCTTTGAGGGACACTAGGGCACCTGTTCAACGGAGCCCCCCATGACGGCCAGTGCTGAGAAATTTACCCGCCAGACCTTGCTCGATGTGCAATCGCTGACCCCCAGCCTGTTTACTTTGCGTACCACTCGCGACCCGGGTTTTCGGTTTACCGCCGGCCAGTTCGTGCGCCTGGGGGTGACCAAGGCGGATGGCAGCACCGTCTGGCGGGCTTATTCGATCGTGTCCTCACCGTTTGACGAGCACCTCGACTTCTTCTCCATTGTTGTTCCGGGCGGCGAGTTCACCAGTCAATTGAGCCGCCTGCGAGTGGGCGACACCTTGATGGTCGAGCGCCAGGCCACAGGCTTTCTGACGCTGAACCGATTTTTGGACGGGCGAGATTTGTGGCTGCTGGGCACTGGCACAGGCGTGGCGCCGTTCCTGTCGATCCTGCAGGACTTCGAGGTCTGGGAGAAATTCGAGCGCATTGTCCTGGTGTACAGCGCCCGCGAGGCCAAGGAGCTTGCGTATCAGGAACTGATCCACGCGTTGGGCGAGCGTGAGTACCTGGCCGAGTATGCGCACAAGCTGGTCTACATCCCCACCGTCACCCGTGAGCAACACCCTGGCGCCCTGAATGGTCGCATCACCACCTTGATCGAGAATGGCGAACTGGAGCGCGCGGCCGGCGTCGAGTTGACCCCGGAACACTCCCGCGTGCTGATCTGCGGCAATCCGCAGATGGTCGACGACACGCGTCAATTGCTCAAGCAACGCGACATGCAACTGAGCCTGAGCCGTCGCCCAGGCCAGGTGGCAGTAGAGAATTACTGGTAGTACGGCGCATAAAAAAAGGCGCCTGCAACAGGCGCCCTTTTTGCCAAACCAGTGCCGGTTAAAGCGGCTTGTCGTTCTGTGCCTTGAGCAAATCGCGGATCTCGCCCAGCAACACCTCTTCCTTGGTCGGGGTCGGCGGCAAGCTTGGGGCCACAGCCTCTTCACGCTTGAGGCGGTTGATCGCCTTCACGCCCATGAAGATTGCAAACGCGACGATCAGGAAGTCGACCACGCTCTGGATAAACTTGCCGTAAGCCAACACCACCGCAGGGACGTTGCCCTGAGCGGCCTTGAGTGTTATTGCCAAATCGCCGAAGTCCACACCACCGATCAGCAGACCGAGCGGCGGCATTACGACGTCGCCTACAAACGAGGAAACAATTTTGCCGAAGGCGGCACCGATGATGATACCGACGGCCATATCGACCACATTGCCTTTGACCGCGAAGGCCTTGAACTCACTGATCACGCCCATAGGTTATTCCTTGTTACAGATGAGAAGGGTGGAGGTCAGTGTAAGTCAGTCGTAGAGGGCTTGCGCGACACAACCGTTAACACTGTCAGCTTTTATCGACACATTAAAACGCAAATAGTTTGCAAAGTGCCACCAATCGCGCGCGAAATACTCGCTATTTCAGTGGCTTACCACCGTATTTTCTTAATCGTCCCGGTGGGGTTTTTCTATTTATCTTCTGCGTCGCGGGTCACTAGCCTCTGGCAAGCACAACTGAATGTGCACTAGAAAAACCAGAGGAAACCTCGATGAAGAATCCAATCAAGCGCCGCCCGGTTATCGCGCGACACGCGCTGATACTGGCGAGCGCCACCCTGCTTTCACTCTCCGTACACGCTGCCAACCTGACCCGCGATAACGGCGCGGCGGTGGGCGACAACCAGAACTCGCAAACGGCCGGCGCCAATGGCCCGGTGCTGTTGCAAGACGTGCAACTGATTCAAAAACTGCAACGCTTTGACCGTGAGCGCATTCCGGAGCGCGTGGTGCATGCCCGTGGCACCGGCGCCCACGGCACCTTCACCGTCACTGACGACCTCAGCGACCTGACCAAGGCCAAAGTGTTCGCCGCAGGCGAGGCCACGCCCGTGTTCGTGCGCTTCTCGGCCGTGGTGCACGGCAACCACTCTCCGGAAACCCTGCGCGATCCACGCGGCTTTGCCACCAAGTTCTATACCGCCGAAGGTAACTGGGACTTGGTCGGCAATAACTTCCCGACTTTCTTTATTCGCGACGCCATCAAGTTTCCGGACATGGTTCATGCGTTCAAACCCGACCCGCGCACTAACCTGGACGACGACTCCCGCCGTTTCGACTTCTTCTCCCATGTTCCAGAGTCCACTCGTACACTCACCGAGTTGTACTCCGACGCCGGCACCCCGGCCAGTTATCGGGAAATGGACGGCAACGGCGTACATGCCTACAAGTTGATTAACGCCAAGGGCGAAGTGCACTACGTCAAGTTCCACTGGAAGAGCCTGCAGGGCATCAACAACCTTGACCCCAAGCAAGTCACCGAAGTGCAAGGGCGTGACTACAGCCACATGACCCATGACTTGGTGAACCACATCAACAAGGGTGACTTCCCCAAGTGGGACCTGTACGTGCAAGTGCTCAAGCCTGAGGACCTGGCCAAGTTCGACTTCGACCCGCTGGACGCCACCAAAATCTGGCCGAACGTACCGGAGCGTAAAGTCGGGCAGATGGTGCTGAACCGTAACCCGGCGAATGTCTTCCAGGAGACCGAACAAGTGGCCATGGCGCCGGCCAACCTGGTGCCAGGTATCGAGCCCTCTGAAGACCGCCTGCTGCAAGGCCGGGTGTTCTCCTACGCCGACACGCAAATGTACCGCCTGGGGCCGAACGCCCTGCAACTGCCGATCAACGCCCCACGGGTAACCGTTAACAACGGTAACCAGGACGGCGCGATGAATGCAGGCAAAACCACTACCGGCGTGAACTACCAGCCAAGCCGCCTGCTGCCGCGCGAAGAGCCGCAAGCCGCGCGCTACAGCCAGTCGGCGCTGTCGGGCAGCACCCAGCAGGCGAAGATCCAGCGTGAGCAGAACTTCAAGCAGGCCGGTGATTTGTACCGCTCGTACAACAAGAAAGAGCGTCAGGACTTGATCGACAACTTTGGCGGCTCGCTGGCCACCACGGATGACGAGAGCAAGCACATCATCCTGTCGTTCCTCTACAAGGCCGACCCGGAGTACGGCACCGGCGTGACCAAGGTCGCCAAGGGTGATTTGGCTCGCGTGAAAGCGCTGGCAGAAAAACTCACTGACTGACGTTGGTTCCGGTCGGCGCCCTTGCACGGGCGTCGACCCCTGGCAGGAGAACACCCCCATGCGTATTTCGATTGGTTTACTGATGGCGATGCTGGCCTTTGTCGCCCATGCCGAGTCGCCTGACCCGGTCGCGCTCAAGGCACAGCTGCAGGACTACTATTTCGACGCCGCCCGCCGTGGCGATATCGACATGCTCAACACCTTCATCGAGTCCGGCTACGGCCTCAACACCCAGGACGACAAGGGCTACACCGCGCTGATCCTTGCCGCCTATCACGGCCAGGGCCCTTTCGTGGAGCGCCTGCTCAGCGCCGGCGCCGACGCCTGCGTGCAAGACAAACGCGGCAACACCGCCCTGATGGGCGCAATTTTCAAAGGCGAGCTGAAAATCGCCCAGCGTCTGCTGGCCACTGACTGCAACCCCGACCAACGCAACGGCGCCGGGCAGACCGCGGCCATGTATGCCGGGTTGTTCAAGCGCGTCGAGTTGTTGGATGAGTTGAAAGCCAAAGGCGCCGACCTCAACGCTGAAGACCCGATCGGCAACAGCGCTTCACGATTGGCCAGTGGTGAAATCCGGACCCCGGCGCCGCGCTGAGCTATCATCGCGGTTTTTCGGTTGGAGGTTCTCAAATGGCAAAGGCCAAGCGCATGTACGGCTGCACAGAGTGCGGCGCGACCTTTCCCAAGTGGGCCGGCCAATGCACCGAGTGCGGCGCGTGGAACACCCTGACGGAAACCATGATTGAAAGCGGCGGCGCCGCAGCGCCCACCGGCCGTGCCGGCTGGACCGGGCAACAGGCGCAGATCAAGACCCTGGCGGAAGTCAGCGTCGAAGAAATCCCGCGTTTCTCCACCGCGTCCGGTGAGCTCGACCGCGTGCTCGGCGGCGGCCTGGTGGACGGCTCGGTGGTGCTGATCGGCGGCGACCCGGGCATCGGCAAATCGACCATCCTGCTGCAAACCCTGTGCAGCATCGCCAGCCGCATGCCGGCGCTGTACGTCACCGGCGAAGAATCCCAGCAGCAGGTGGCGATGCGCGCCCGCCGCCTGGGCTTGCCCCAGGACCAACTGCGGGTAATGACCGAAACCTGCATCGAAAGCATCATCGCCACGGCGCGCATCGAAAAGCCCAAGGTCATGGTGATCGACTCGATCCAGACGATTTTTACCGAACAGCTGCAATCGGCGCCGGGCGGCGTCTCCCAAGTGCGCGAGAGCGCGGCGCTGCTGGTGCGTTATGCCAAGCAGAGCGGCACGGCGATCTTCCTGGTCGGCCATGTAACCAAAGAAGGTGCGCTGGCCGGCCCGCGGGTACTGGAGCACATGGTCGACACCGTGTTGTATTTCGAGGGTGAATCCGATGGCCGTTTGCGGTTGCTGCGGGCGGTGAAGAATCGCTTCGGCGCGGTGAACGAACTGGGCGTGTTTGCCATGACCGACCGTGGGCTTAAAGAAGTCTCCAACCCCTCGGCGATTTTTCTCACACGCGCTCAGGAAGAAGTCCCAGGCAGCGTGGTGATGGCGACGTGGGAAGGCACTCGCCCGATGCTGGTGGAAGTGCAGGCACTGGTGGATGACAGCCATTTGGCCAACCCGCGCCGCGTGACCCTTGGCCTGGACCAGAATCGCCTGGCAATGCTGCTGGCGGTGTTGCACCGTCACGGCGGCATTCCCACCCACGACCAGGATGTGTTTCTCAACGTGGTCGGTGGGGTGAAGGTGCTGGAAACCGCCTCCGACCTGGCGTTGATGGCGGCGGTGATGTCCAGCCTGCGCAATAAACCGTTGCCCCACGATCTGCTGGTGTTTGGTGAGGTTGGCCTGTCGGGCGAAGTGCGCCCGGTGCCGAGCGGCCAGGAGCGTCTGAAGGAGGCGGCCAAGCACGGCTTCAAGCGCGCGATTGTGCCCAAGGGCAACGCGCCCAAGGAAATGCCGGCAGGGTTGAAGGTGATCGGTGTAACCCGCCTGGAGCAGGCGCTGGATGCACTGTTCGAATAATTCATGGATCAGTCAGGGATGAGTGCAATGCACAACTCGAATCGCTGGGCAGCCGTTGCCCTGTTCATGGCTTTGGTTGGGTTGCCGATGGGCGCTTTGGCCGAGCCGGCCAAGCTGCCGGTCGGTTACCGATCGGCGCAAACGTTGGCAACGCAAGACGCCAGCGTGTTGCAGGTACTGGAAGACCAGCGCATCAGCGCCCAGTTGCACAAAGACAGCTGGGGCAATGGCCTGGATGAGGACTCGTTTGACGAGCCCGGTGATCTGGTTGAGCACCCGCTGCTTAACGCCCGACTGCGCTTGCTGTCGGCGTCCGGAGAAGTGCTGGCAAGCGAAGAACTCGGCTACCCCTTGGCCCAGGTGGAGAAGGCCCCCATCAAAGGGCTGCCGGAACCTGTGTATTTTTTGACCATCGATCAAACCGCGCCGATGGGCAGCTACAGCGGCCCCGCGACACAGCTGCTGCTGCCGAGCCGGCAGCAACTCACGCCGCTGAATTACAAAAGCGCCGACGCTAAGGTCGAGCCATTGACCCTGGCCCAGACCGGCAAAGCCGCGTGGCAGATCGCAACGCCCGCCGAAGGTGGCGCGGATGAGTTGTTGCAAGTCTCGTCATTCATGGACGGTGACGGCGATGATGATTTTGCCACCCGGTTTGAAACCTACCGTTTTGTCGACGGGCAATGGCAGGCCACGTCGAGTCAGAAGGCGGGCTACTGGGACGCAGAAAACGAGTTCCCTGCGCGTACGGCGTTTCCCTGACGTGTCACACCTGCAGCAGTGCGCCAAGTTCGCGCTCAAGTTCTTCCTGATCGCCGAGGTTCAGTTCGATCAGCCGGCGTAAATGGCGTCCAGGTCGATGTGCTCGCACACAAACCCCAATTGCCCGTGATCGTCATGGGCCAGCTTCACCTGCATCTTTATATGCGCCTGCGGGTCAAGGCGGATATCCACGTCGAACGACTCCGTGCGATTGCCCTGCCAGTCATCCGGGCGCTGCACCAGCAAACCTTTGAGCGACAAGTCCACCAGTTGCACCGGCCAATTCCAGCCGTTCTGCGCAATGGTCGTTCGTGCATCGAAGGCGATACGCCGAAAACGGCGTCGATCAGACGACTGTTCGTTCATGTCAAATCCTCTGTGGATAGAAGGATTGTAGCCCTGCGCCATCATCGAGCTTTTATTTGTGCTTTTTTTGCCCGTGCAAGGCTCTAGACCAATGTAGGGGGGTGGCCTTTAAAGCCAACAGCGCTAAACTCGGACTGGCTGTCCTTTCTGTCCACCCTGGCTGGAATATAAAAATGAAAAATAATAATAGCCTGCTACGCCACCTACCCTGGCTGGTGCTGGCAATCGTAGGAGCGTGCGCCCTGGGCGTAGTGGCCTTGCGCCGCGGCGAGGCGATCAACGCCTTGTGGATTGTGGTCGCTGCTGTGGCCATCTACCTGGTTGCGTACCGTTACTACAGTCTGTTCATCGCTAACAACGTGATGCAACTCGATCCACGGCGGGCCACCCCCGCAGTGCTCAACAATGACGGTCTGGACTATGTGCCGACCAACAAACACATCCTTTTTGGCCACCACTTTGCGGCGATTGCCGGTGCAGGCCCGCTGGTCGGCCCAGTACTGGCGGCGCAGATGGGCTACCTGCCCGGCACCCTGTGGCTGATTGCAGGCGTGGTGCTGGCCGGTGCAGTGCAAGACTTCATGGTCCTGTTCCTGTCCACCCGTCGCAATGGCCGTTCACTTGGCGACATGGTTCGCGAAGAGATGGGCCGCATCCCGGGGACCATCGCGTTGTTCGGTTGCTTCCTGATCATGATCATCATCCTCGCGGTGCTGGCGCTGATCGTGGTCAAAGCCCTGGCCGAAAGCCCATGGGGCATCTTCACCGTAATGGCGACCATCCCGATTGCGATGTTCATGGGCGTGTACATGCGCTACATCCGCCCGGGCCGCATTGGTGAAATCTCGGTGATCGGCGTGCTGTTGCTGCTCGGTTCGATCTGGCTGGGCGGGCAGATTGCCGCTGACCCGGTATGGGCCAAGGCCTTCTCCTTCACCGGGATCCAAATCACCTGGATGCTGATCGGCTACGGCTTCGTTGCCGCAGTACTGCCGGTTTGGCTGATCCTGGCGCCGCGTGACTACCT
This sequence comes from Pseudomonas sp. MF6747, assembly GCF_963890955.1. Classification (NCBI taxonomy): domain Bacteria; kingdom Pseudomonadati; phylum Pseudomonadota; class Gammaproteobacteria; order Pseudomonadales; family Pseudomonadaceae; genus Pseudomonas; species Pseudomonas sp. MF6747. The sequence continues at coordinate 122,783 of NZ_CAWPSZ010000051.1, read as the reverse complement.
CTCCACCTTCCTCAAAATCGGCACCATCATTGCCCTGGCGATTGGCATTCTGGTCACCATGCCAGAGCTGAAAATGCCAGCGCTGACCCAGTTCATCGACGGCACCGGCCCGGTGTGGAAGGGCGGCCTGTTCCCGTTCCTGTTCATCACCATCGCCTGTGGCGCGGTCTCGGGTTTCCACGCGCTGATTTCCTCGGGCACCACGCCCAAGTTGCTGGACAACGAAGTCAACGCCCGTTACATCGGCTACGGCGCGATGCTGATGGAATCGTTCGTGGCCATCATGGCAATGGTTGCCGCGTCGGTGATCGAACCTGGCGTGTACTTCGCCATGAACAGCCCCGCCGCCGTGGTCGGTGGTGATGTGATGGCCGTGGCACAAACCGTCAGCAGCTGGGGTTTTGCGATTACGCCGGAAGCGCTGCAAGCAGTGGCCCATGACATCGGCGAAACCACCATCCTGGCACGTGCCGGCGGTGCACCGACCCTCGCGGTGGGTATCGCGCAGATCCTGCACAGTGTGTTGCCGGGTGAAAACACCATGGCGTTCTGGTACCACTTTGCGATCCTGTTCGAAGCGCTGTTCATCCTGACGGCGGTTGACGCCGGTACCCGTGCCGGTCGCTTCATGCTCCAGGACTTGCTCGGCTCCTTCGTGCCGTCGCTCAAGCGTACCGAATCCTGGACTGCCAACCTGATCGCAACCGCAGGTTGCGTGGCAATGTGGGGTTACCTGCTGTACCAAGGCGTGATCGACCCACTGGGCGGCATCAACACCTTGTGGCCGCTGTTCGGTATTTCCAACCAGATGCTGGCCGGGATCGCACTGATGCTCGCCACGGTCGTGCTGATCAAAATGAAACGCCAGCGCTACATCTGGGTGACCATGCTGCCGGCGGTCTGGCTGCTGATCTGCACCACCACGGCGGGCTTCATCAAACTGTTCGACGCGAACCCTGCGATCGGCTTCCTGTCGCTGGCCAAGAAGTACAGCGATGCCCTGGCGGGCGGCCAGATCCTGGCGCCAGCCAAGAACATCGACCAGATGCAACACGTGATCTGGAACGCCTACACCAACGCAACGCTCACGGCGCTGTTCCTGTTCGTGGTGTTCAGCATCCTGTTCTATGCGCTCAAGGTTGGCGTCGCCGCCTGGGGCAACAAAGAACGTACGGATAAAGAAGCCCCGTTCCAGGCGGTTCCGGACGCGTAATCGAGGATTGCAACCATGTTCAATGACATCAGTCGCCTCGGTAAATACCTCGGTCAGGCCGCGCGCCTGATGGTCGGCATGCCCGACTACGACACCTACGTCGAGCATATGCAAACCAAACACCCGGACAAACCGGTGATGGACTACAAGGCGTTCTTCCGGGAGCGCCAGGAAGCCCGTTACGGTGGCAAGAGTGGGCCCAAGTGCTGCTAGCCCGCCTGTCGGGTTAGCGAGTCCCCTTGTGGGGGCAGGGCTTTATGTGGGAGCTGGCTTGCCTGCGATGGCACACCTCGGTCTGACTGAAAGACCGAGTTGTCTGCATCGCAGGCAAGCCAGCTCCCACATTTGTTTTGTGTTCCTTCAGTTATTTCATTAAACAGGAGAATAGTTTTGTCCTCTCCCATCCCTGTCACCATCCTCAGCGGCTTCCTCGGCGCCGGCAAAACCACCTTGCTGCGCCACCTGCTCAAGGCCGAGCACGGATTGAAAATCGCCGTGATCGAAAACGAATTCAGTGACGCCGGTATCGACACCCAGCTGCTGGGCACAGAACCGGTGCAAGTCATGACCCTGTCCAACGGTTGCGTGTGCTGCACCATCCACACTGACCTGACCAAAGCCCTGTACCTGCTGCTCGAGCGCCTGGACAGCGGCGAGATTGCCTTCGACCGCCTGGTGATCGAGTGCACCGGCCTGGCCGACCCGGCGCCAGTGGCCCAGACCTTTTTCATCGACGAAGAACTGCGCGAGCGCTACCTTCTCGACGGCATCATCACCCTGGTGGACGCGGCCCACGCCGAACACCACCTGACCCAGACCATCGCCCAGGCCCAGATCGGTTTTGCCGACCGCTTGCTGGTGAGCAAGCGCGACCTGGTGGACGAGGCCACCTTCGACGGCCTCAGCCAGCGCCTGACCCGCATCAACCGCCGCGCGCCGATCCGCGTGGTGGATCATGGCGCCATCGACCTGGCCGAATTGCTTGATGTGCGCGGCTTCAACCTCAACGCCGGCATGAGCTTGCGCCCGGTCAGCGCGGCGCCGGCCATCGACCGCATTTCCAGCCTGGTGCTGCGCACCGACCAGCCGCTGGATATCGACCGTCTCAGCGAGTTCATGAACGAGCTGCTGGAAGACCACGGCAAGCAACTGCTGCGCTACAAGGGCGTGCTGAATATTGCCGGCGAAGACCGGCGCATGGTGTTTCAAGGCGTGCTCAAGCTTTACGGGTTCGATTGGGACACCGAATGGGCCGAGGGCGAGGCGCGCGAAAGTGTGATTGTGTTTATTGCCGATGAGTTGCCGGAAGACAAAATCCGCGAAGGATTTGCGAAGGTCTACCAACAATCCTGACTTGAAATGCAGCCCTGTGTGGGAGCTGGCTTGCCTGCGATGGCGGTGTATCAGTCACAGCTGTATCAGCTGACAAACCGCCATCGCAGGCAAGCCAGCTCCCACAGTGAACCGTATTTCACTTTGAGATCGCCCATAAAAAAGCCCGGCTCAAGAGCCGGGCTTTTTATTCAAGCAACTGCAATCAAGCGCCGTACACCGGCAGCTTTTTGCAGATGGCCTTGACCTTCTCACGCACCGCGTCGATCACGGCTTCGTTGTTCAGGTCAGCCAGGATGTCGCAGATCCAGCCGGCCAGTTCCTTGCACTCTGCTTCTTTAAAGCCACGAGTGGTCACAGCCGGGGTGCCGAAGCGCAGGCCGGAGGTGACGAACGGCGAACGTGGGTCGTTCGGCACGGAGTTTTTGTTCACGGTGATGAAGGCTTTGCCCAGGGCAGCGTCAGCATCTTTACCGGAAATGTCCTGCTTGATCAGCGACAGCAGGAACAGGTGGTTTTCAGTACCGCCGGAGACCACGTCGTAGCCGCGTTCGATGAACACACCGGCCATGGCCTTGGCGTTCTTGACCACTTGTTGCTGGTAAGTCTTGAACTCAGGCTGCAGGGCTTCTTTGAAGCAGATCGCTTTGGCGGCGATTACGTGCTCCAGCGGGCCACCTTGGGCGCCTGGGAATACGGCGGAGTTCAGCTTCTTCTCGATCTCGGCGTTGGCGCGCGCCAGGATCAGGCCGCCACGTGGGCCGCGCAGGGTTTTGTGCGTAGTGGTGGTGACCACGTCAGCGTAAGGCACCGGGTTCGGGTAGACGCCAGCGGCGACCAGACCGGCTACGTGAGCCATGTCAACGAACAGGTAAGCGCCGACCTTGTCAGCGATTTCGCGGAAACGTGGGAAGTCCAGGATCTGCGAGTAGGCAGAGAAACCGGCCACGATCATTTTAGGCTTGTGCTCGACCGCCAGACGCTCGACTTCGTCGTAGTCGATCAGGCCGTTGGCATCGATACCGTACTGAACGGCGTTGTACAGCTTGCCGGAGGAAGAAACGCTGGCGCCGTGGGTCAGGTGACCGCCGTGGGCCAGGCTCATGCCCAGGATGGTGTCGCCGCCTTGCAGCAGGGCCAGGTACACGGCGCTGTTGGCTTGGGAGCCGGCGTGTGGCTGGACGTTGGCGTAATCGGCGCCGAACAGTTCCTTGGCACGGTCAATGGCCAGCTGCTCAACCACGTCGACGTACTCGCAACCACCGTAGTAGCGCTTGCCAGGGTAGCCTTCAGCGTACTTGTTGGTCAGAACCGAACCTTGAGCCTCCATGACCGCAGGGCTGGTGTAGTTTTCCGAAGCGATCAGCTCAATGTGCTCTTCCTGGCGCACGGCTTCTTGCTCCATGGCGGCAAAGAGATCGGCGTCGTACTTGGCAATAGTCAAATCACGGCTGAACATGGCGGTCCTCAAGGATCGGGGGCAGAAAAGGAGGGCATTCTAACCCAATGGGTTTTAGATGGCATATGAAAGGACATCATGTCGCGGACAAGTGGGGCTCATCTGGGGATAAGCGGTGACTGTGCTGGCCCTATCGGGGGCAAGCCCCCTCCCACACTTGAATGGGTTCACAGATCAAAATGTGGGAGCGGGCTTGCCCGCGATGAGGCCATCAGCCGCACTGCAAGGTTTCAGTCGAACATGAACAGCGCATCATTACTGAACTGCGCTTCAAACCGATTCGCCGGCATCGGCCGCCCAAACAGATACCCCTGCACTTCATCGCAGCCATGTTCGCGCAGGAAGTCCAGCTGCTCATGGGTTTCCACACCCTCGGCGATCACCGCCAGGTTCAGGCTGTGGGCCATGGCGATAATGGCGCGGGCGATTTGCGCGTCTTGCTCGCCGGAGGGCAGGCCGTCGACAAAGGTGCGGTCGATCTTCAGCACGTCGATGGGGAATTGCTTGAGGTAGTTGAGCGACGAATAACCCGTGCCAAAGTCGTCCACCGCGATGCTCAGCCCGAGGTTTTTCAGGCTGGCGAGGATCTGCATGGCTTCGTTGACTTCGCGCATCAGGATGCTTTCGGTCAGCTCCAGCTCCAGGCATGCCGGCGGCAGGCCGGTGTCCCTGAGAATGGTGGCGATGCGCTCGCCCAGTTGGCCATCGGAGAACTGCCGCGCCGAGATGTTCACCGAGACCTTCGGCACCCGCACCTTGTTCTGGTGCCAGGTCTTGAGCTGGCGACAGGCCTCGCTGAGCACCCAGTCGCCCACGTCCACCACCAGTCCCAACTCCTCCAGCACCGGAATGAAATCACCCGGCGGCACCAGCCCGCGGCGTGGGTGGCGCCAGCGCAGCAGGGCTTCGGCGCCGGTCAGGCGTTTGCCATCGCCACTGAACTGCGGTTGGTAATACAGCACGAATTCGTTCTGATCCAGCGCGTGGCGCAGGTCGCTTTCCAGCTCCAGGCGCTCCAGGGCGCTGGCGTTCATGTCCGCCTGGTAGAACTGGAAGTTGTTTTTGCCGCGTTCCTTGGCGTGGTACATCGCGGTGTCGGCGTTCTTCATCAACTGGCTCAGCTCGTTGCCGTCCTGCGGGCTCAAGGCGATACCGATACTGGCGGTCACAAAGAACTCGCGGCCTTCAAGCACAAACGGCCTTACCAGGCTGGCCAGGATCTGCTCGGCCACGTGAATCGCGCGGTTCAGCGCCATGTCACGGCTCACCCGTGGTTGCAGGAGCAAGGTGAACTCGTCGCCGCCCATACGCGCCACGGTGTCGTCTTCGGCCACGCAGCCCAGCAGGCGCGTGGCCATTTCCTTGAGCATGCGGTCGCCGGCGGCGTGGCCCAGGGAGTCGTTGATCGGCTTGAAACGGTCGAGGTCGAGGAACATCAGCACCACCCACGACTTCTGCCGTTCCGCTGCCTGCAGGGCAGTGTGCAGGCGGTCCTGGAACAGCGTGCGGTTGGGCAGGTGGGTCAGGGCGTCGTAATACGCCAGGCGGTGGATGCGCTGTTCGCTGGCCTTGCGCTCACTGATGTCACTGAAGAAGCACACGTAGCTGGCCAGGTCGCCTTCATCATCGAACACGGCGGTAATGCCGACCCACGCCGGGTAATGCTCGCCGTTGCGGCGCTTGAGCCACACTTCGCCTTCCCAGGTGCTGTGCTGGTGCAGTTGCTTGAGCACATAACGCAGGTGGGCTTCCTGTTGTTCGTCAACGGTGAGCATGTTCGGCAACTGGTCGAGCACATCCGCGACGGCATACCCGCTGACCCGGCTGAAGGCCTCGTTGGCCTGCACGATATAACCGGCCGGGTCGGTGATCAGAATCGCTGAGGTGGAGTGTTCGAATACCGTGGCCGCCATGCGCAGGTCTTTTTCGGCGCGCCGTTGCTGGCTGATATCGCGGCCCACGCCGAGGATGCCCTCAAACGCGCCGTGCTCGTCCCACACCAGCACCAGGCGCAGCTCTATCGGCACCTTGCGGCCATCGGCGCGCAGGCAGTCGAACAGGAACAGCTGGGTTTGCACGTCATCGCGCAGCTTGTTCAGCGCCGCAGTGTCGCCCAGCGAGCGGCTGACCTGCTCCACCAGGCTATAAATGCCGGACAGTTGTTGCGGGTTGGCGATGATCGACTGCCAGCCATTCTTGAACACCCAATCCACGTCATAACCCAGCACGGCATTGACCGACGGGCTGACGTAATTGAGCGCAAGCTGGCTGTCGGTGGAGCAGATCACGTCGCTGATGCTTTCGGCCAGCATGCGGTAGCGCTGCTCGCTGTCGCGCAGGGACTCGCTGGCTTCTATCTGATCGGTAATGTCTTTGGCCACGCCGATAATCCGCGTGACCACCGCCGTCTTGTCGCGGGCCAGGGCTTGCTCGCGGATATCGAAGCGGCGCCATTGGTTGTTGCGGTGCCGAAAGCGCAGTTGGCAATGCAGCTGCGTGGTGTAGCCGACTTCACGTTGTTGCTGACGCAGGTCGTGGTAATACTCCGCATCGTCGGGGTGCAGCAGGATTTCCCAGAAGTACTCGCCCATTTGCTGCAGTTCGGCTCTGTTATAGCCGAGCGTGTGGCCCAAGTGGTGGTTGCTGAAAATCATCCGCTGGCTGATCACGTCCTGCACATACAGGTGATCCGGCACGGTGCGCACCACGTCTGACCAGAAACTCTCACGCTCCACCAGCGACAGCTCGATCAGCTTGCGGCTGGTGATGTCACTGATACTGAGGATGACCGCCTTGAAGTCGTCCTGCTGCTCCGGCAGGCGCATCACCAGCCACAGGTACTGGTCGTTGCCGGCAACGTCGTTGAGCTGAATTTCCAGCTCCAGCTGTTTTTGCTGGGTCAGTACGGCTTCCAGAACCTGATAACCGATGGCCGTGGCGTTGCGCGGGCAGTCATCGATCAGACGCTCCCAGGCTTGCTCGCAAGAACTGACGTTCAACAGGCGCACAGCCACCTGGTTGACCTCGGTGACGCGTAACTCCTTGAGCAGTTGTTGGCGTTCTTCGACGTGGGTGTGCAGCCAGGCCTGTAATTGCTCACGGGTGTGCAGGTTGGTTTTGTCGAAAAACGTCTTCAACCCCGACAGGTCGAGCACGCAAAGCGCCACGCCGGTGCCTTCGAAAATATCCTGATAGCGGCGCCGGCCTTCATGCACCTGGCGCTGGCGACGACGCATGTTCAGCAGCACGATCACCGGGATCAGCGAAAAGGCGAGGCCCAGCAGGCATTTGCCGATGAAGGCCGGCAGCAGTTGCTCCAGCACGGCGCTGCGGTCGAACAGCCCGCGCAACTGCCAGTCACTTTTGCTCAGGGGCGTGACCAGTACGCTTTTGTTCAATTCGTCCGGCGTCAGCGCGGAGGCCCACTGCGCCGGCATGCCGCTGTCACGGCTAACCACGCGGTAGTTGAGGCGGTTCTCGATGGCCCACATCGGGCGCTGGCCCTGGCCGTCCTGGCGGGTCAGGTTGCTCAGGTAGTTGGGCGCCAGGCGCAGCGCCCAATACATTCTCGAGCCGCCGCTGGGCTGGTGCAGCAGCAGGTAAATGATCGTGCCGTCCGGGTTGTTGCTCAGGTAATAAGGTTGCGAGTGACTGCGCTGTACCAGCTCTTCAAGCCAGGCACTGTCCTGGCTGTCTTTGGCGCTGTCGCTGATCATCGCGCCGCTGGGGGCGAGCAGGGCGACACTGCGCAGTTCCGGCAGCGAACTTTGCAAGGTGCGCATCAGCGTCTGTTGCTGTTCGTCATTGCGCGGCGGCTCGACCATCGGCAGCAAATTCAGGGCGATTTTGGCGCTCAGGGCCATGTTCAAGCTGATCTGTTCAGCCAGGTCGGCGCTGTAGTCGATGGTGTATTGCTGTTGGTTCTTCTGGTTTTGCTGCAGTTGGTCCAGCAGTTGCCAGAACAATAACGCGAGCAGCAGCAGGACAAGCGTCGCCAATGCGCCTTTGAGGGTGCCGTGCAGGGGCGCTCCCGGCGCTATATGAGCGGCGCGCAGGGGAGTGGGCGGCGTGACTTTGGACAAGCTGTGATCCTGCGGTTTGGCTGGACTGGCGCGCGACGTGCACTATAAGCCGGACGCCCGGAGGGCGGCTAGCATGCCTTGACTTGTGGCAAAGTGCCAGCCCTGCCTGGCTGGACTGACCAAGCGCATTCAGGTAGCTTTGCCGGTTACGCGGGGGCGTTCCAGCCCCAGACATTCAGGCTTTTTGCGCACGAAGGCATTGACCACCGTCAACGGCCCGCGCGGCGCATGGCCTGCACGGGCTTCGCCCGCTCAATTCATCAGTCACTGACGCTAGGTTCACCATGGCTCAATACGTCTTCACCATGCATCGGCTGGGAAAAGTTGTTCCGCCGAAGCGGGAAATCCTGAAAAACATTTCACTGTCCTTCTTCCCAGGCGCCAAGATCGGCGTGCTCGGCCTCAACGGTTCGGGTAAGTCCACGCTGCTGAAAATCATGGCCGGCGTCGACACCGAGTTCGAAGGCGAAGCCCGCCCGATGCCCGAGCTGAACATCGGCTACCTGCCGCAAGAGCCGATCCTGGACCCGACCAAGACCGTGCGTGAAGTGGTCGAAGAGGCCGTGGCCGTGATCAAGAACGCCCAGGCGCGCCTGGACGAGGTCTACGCCGCCTACGCCGAAGAAGACGCCGACTTCGACAAACTGGCCGCCGAACAGGCCAAGCTCGAAGCCATCCTGCAGGCCGGCGACGGTCACAACCTGGAGCGCCAGCTGGAAGTCGCCGCCGATGCGCTGCGCCTGCCGGCGTGGGACGCCAAGGTCGAATTCCTCTCTGGTGGTGAAAAGCGTCGCGTGGCCCTGTGCCGCCTGCTGCTGTCGGCCCCCGACATGCTGCTGCTCGACGAACCGACCAACCACTTGGACGCCGATTCCGTCGCCTGGCTGGAACACTTCCTTCACGATTTCCCGGGCACCGTGGTTGCGATCACGCACGACCGGTACTTCCTGGACAACGTCGCCGGCTGGATTCTGGAACTCGACCGTGGCGCCGGTATTCCTTACGAGGGCAACTACTCCGGTTGGCTGGAAGCCAAGTCCGACCGTCTGGCCGCCGAATCCAAGCAGCAATCGGCCCACGAAAAAGCCATGAAGGAAGAGCTGGAGTGGGTGCGCAAAGGCGCCAAGGCCCGCCAGTCCAAATCCAAGGCTCGTCTGCAACGCTTTGAAGAAATGCAGTCGCAGGAATTCCAGAAGCGCAGCGAAACCAACGAAATCTACATCCCGGCCGGCCCGCGCCTGGGTGACAAGGTCATCGAGTTCAAGAACGTCACCAAAGGCTATGGCGACCGCGTGCTGATCGACAACCTGTCGTTCTCCATGCCAAAAGGCGCGATCGTCGGCGTAATCGGCGGTAACGGTGCGGGTAAATCCACTCTGTTCCGCATGCTGATGGGCAAGGAAACGCCGGATTCGGGCACCATCGAAGTCGGTGAAACCGTGCAACTGGCCTGCGTCGACCAGAGCCGCGAAGACCTGGATGGCAGCAAGACTGTTTTCCAGCAAATCTCCGACGGTTCCGACCAGATCCGCATCGGCAACTATGAAATCCCGTCGCGCACCTACGTCGGCCGTTTCAACTTCAAGGGCGGCGACCAGCAGAAGTTCGTCAAGGACCTGTCCGGTGGTGAGCGCGGCCGCTTGCACCTGGCCCTGACCTTGAAAGAAGGCGGCAACGTGTTGCTGCTCGACGAACCGTCCAACGATCTCGACGTTGAAACCCTGCGTTCCCTGGAAGAAGCCCTGCTGGACTTCCCGGGCGCCGCCATTGTGATCTCTCACGATCGCTGGTTCCTTGACCGCGTCGCGACTCACATCCTGGCGTACGAAGACGACTCCCAAGCGGTGTTCTTCGAAGGTAACTACACCGAGTACGAAGCGGACCGTAAAAAGCGCTTGGGCGATGCGGCTGCCCAGCCGCACCGTGTGCGTCACAAAAAACTGGCCTGATTTGGGCTGGTTGGAACAAACGGAGCCTTCGGGCTCCGTTTTTTTTGCGCGTTTTTTCAAAGAGACCGAGGTGGATTCATTCGCGAGCAAGCCCGCTCCCACATTCGAGCGCATTCCATAGTTGGAAATCGATCAAATGTGGGAGCGGGCTTGCTCGCGAAGGTGGTTTAACGGCTGGTGCATGCGTCAGGTTGAAATCCCTCTCATGGTGCAAAAAAAGCCCATTTATTTATATCCAATGCACCATTTAAATTCACAAAGGCGACATTTTGCGCTTTTCAGGTGCAACTTGAGTTGCTAAGGTCCGGCTCAATCTCCTTTAAAAACAATCAATTTGCCGAGACTTCTTCATGATCGAATCCGTTGAATCCTTCCTCGCCCACCTCAAGAAACGCGACCCTGACCAGCCGGAATTTCACCAGGCCGTGGAAGAAGTCCTGCGCAGCTTGTGGCCGTTTCTCGAAGCCAACCCCCATTACCTGACCTCGGGCATTCTGGAGCGCATCTGCGAGCCGGAACGCGCGATTACCTTCCGGGTGTCGTGGGTGGATGATCACGGCAAGGTCCAGGTCAATCGCGGCTTTCGCATTCAGATGAACAGCGCCATCGGCCCCTACAAAGGTGGCTTGCGCTTTCACCCCTCGGTGAACCTGGGCGTACTGAAATTCCTCGCCTTCGAGCAGACGTTCAAGAACTCCCTGACCTCGCTGCCCATGGGCGGCGGCAAAGGCGGCGCGGACTTCGACCCCAAGGGCAAGAGCGACGCCGAAGTGATGCGCTTCTGCCAGGCGTTCATGAGCGAGTTGTACCGCCACATCGGCGCCGACGTGGACGTGCCGGCCGGCGATATCGGCGTGGGCGCGCGCGAAATCGGCTTCCTGTTCGGTCAATACAAGCGCCTGAGCAACCAGTTCACTTCGGTGCTGACCGGCAAGGGCATGACGTACGGCGGCAGCCTGATCCGCCCCGAAGCCACCGGTTTCGGCTGCGTGTACTTCGCTGAAGCAATGCTCAAGCGCAACGGCCAGCGGGTTGAAGGCAAGCGCGTGGCGATCTCCGGTTCCGGCAACGTCGCGCAGTACGCGGCGCGCAAGGTCATGGACCTGGGTGGCAAAGTGATTTCCTTGTCCGACTCCGAAGGCACCCTGTACGCCGAAAGCGGGTTGACCGAGGAGCAATGGTCGGCCCTGCTGGAGCTGAAAAACGTGCAGCGCGGGCGCATCAGCGAATTGGCTTCCCGTTACGACCTGGAATTTCGCGCCGGTAAAACGCCCTGGGAACTGGCCTGCGATATTGCCCTGCCATGCGCGACCCAAAACGAACTCGACGCCGATGCCGCGCGCACCCTATTGCGCAACGGCTGCCTGTGCGTCGCAGAAGGCGCCAACATGCCAACCACGCTTGCGGCTGTGGATATCTTTATCGAAGCCGGCATTCTGTTTGCCCCGGGCAAAGCCTCCAACGCCGGCGGTGTGGCCGTCAGCGGCCTGGAAATGTCGCAGAACGCCATGCGCCTGCTGTGGACCGCAGGCGAAGTCGACAGCAAGTTGCACAACATCATGCAGTCGATCCACCACGCCTGCGTGCACTACGGCGAAGAAAACGGCCGGGTCAACTACGTGAAAGGCGCAAATATCGCAGGCTTCGTAAAAGTCGCGGACGCGATGCTGGCCCAAGGCATCGTCTAAACCTGTGGCTCGACGCGCAGCACTTCGATCACCTGATCACCGACGGGGCGCTTCCACAGCACCTCGTCGCCGACCTCGGCGCCCAGTAATGCGCGGCCCAGCGGCGAACCCCAGTTGATCAGGTTGGCGGCGGCGTCGGCCTGGTCTTCACCTACCAACTGAATGCGCTGCTGCTCGTCCTGTTCGTTGGCGAAGGTGACCCAACTGCCGATCTGCACCTTTTCGGTGGAAGTCGCCGGCGCCACCACTTGGGCGCTTTGCACCCGCTGATTGAAGTAGCGCAGGTCCCGCTCAAGATCCGCCTGACGCTGTTTATCGTCCTTGGCAGATTCAAGGCTGTATTCGTGCTGCAACTGCGCGACCTTGGCCTGCAATTGCGCCAACCCTTGCGCGGTGAGGTGGTTGGGTTGCTCACTGACCTGGCGCTCTACCGGTTGGTCGGCCTGGGCGGCGGCGTTGTCTTCATTAACAAAAGCTCGGCTCATGACATTCTCCCTCTATGGAGTTTGGGCCATGGTCGCCGCGCTTTAGTTTCGATGGATGTCTGAAAGCGACCTACTGCGGGCGATAAGCTTTGGCGGCGTCGCGGTCTTTTTCCTGCTGCCAGTCCCGTTCACGGTCATCCCAGTGGTTGTCCTTGTAGTCGCGCAACTCTTCGTTCTCGCGCATGGCCTTGCACTGTCGAAAGCCGTCTTCCCAGCCTTCGGCGTACTGGCGGTCTTTGAGATACCGCGGCACGTTCTTGCGAAACTCCCCGCTGATCACACCGGCGGCCTGGCGACCGCTGCTGCAACCGTCATCAAATCCATCGGCAAAGGCCGGTGGATAACCTTTGGCCAGCAAATCCTGGTGGGTTGATTGGCAACCTGACAACCACACTACTGCGCACAGCATTACCGCAGACCGCCACATGGCGTACTCCCTGACCGTTTCACGGCTTATAGGGTGAGTCTAGTCAGGGATTTGTCGGGCAGGTGTGAAAGAGAGGTGAGAAAGGTGTTGGGTTAAAGGCCCATCACGACGCGGCGAACAATATGCCTGGGCCGCGCATTAGCTGTGCGAGAGGGGCAAAGCCGTTGTGGACGACCCGACCCAAGCGATAACACCCGCCACCCAACGCCTGACACCGCCACAGGTGCTGATCCGGCCTATGTGGCGAGCAGGCTTGCCCTGCGTCGGGCTGCGCAGCCGCCCTGATAAACAGGAACGCGGAGTATCTGATACTCCCCGACAGACTGCTTGGGGCTGCTGCGCAGGCCAACGTGGGGCAAGCCCGCTCGCCACAGCGGGGGTTATGTCGTCTGGTTGGACGTCAGCTCGGCATGCTCGGCCAATTCCTGCTGGATAAACGCCGCAATCATCGCGCGATACACCTGCTCAGTGACCTCAGGGTTGGCGCCCACCGCCTCGGACAAACCCCGCACCTTGGCAATCACCTGTTCAACCCGTTGCGGCGCCTTGACGCCGTCGGCGTCTTTTTTGAAGCGTGCCGCCTGGGAGACGTAATGACCGCGCTCGGCCAGCAGGGTGACGATGTGTTGGTCGAGGCGGTCGATGTTTGCGCGGACTTCTTCGAGGGTGGTGCAGTTAACGGCCATGTTGATGAAACTCCTGATGGGGTGGGCAATGCGATGCGCCTGAATGTACGCGAGCCAAATGTGGGAGCGGGCTTGCTCGCGAATGCGGTGGTTCATTCAATACATCATCGCCTGACCGAGCGCCATCGCGGGCAAGCCCGCTCCCACCTTTGAACTGCGGCGGTCGCAGGATTCAGGCCAGGCACAAAACCAGTGTGGGAGCTGGCTTGCCTGCGATGGCGGTGGGGCAGTCAGCCTGGTTGTTACTGATACACCGCTATCGCGGGCAAGCCCGCTCCCACCTTTGAACTGCGGCGTGCGTAGAATTCAGGCCAGGCACAAACCAGTGTGGGGGCTGGCTTGCCTGCGATGGCGGTGGGGCAGTCAGTCTGGTTGTTACTGATACACCGCTTTCGCGAGCAAGCCCGCTCCTACCTTTGAACTGCGGCGGGCAAGGGATTCAGGCCAGGCACAAACCAGTGTGGGAGCTGGCTTGCCTGGGATGGCGGTGGGGCAGTCAGTCAGGTTGTTACTGATACACCGCTATCGCGGGCAAGCCCGCTCTCACATTTGAACTGCGGCGTGCGCAGAATTCAGGCCAGGCACAAAACCCGTGTGGGAGCTGGCTTGCCTGCGATGGCGGTGGGGCGGTCAGCCTGGTTGTTACTGATACACCGCTATCGCGGGCAAGCCCGCTCCCACCTTTGAACTGCGGCGTGCGTAGAATTCAGGCCAGGCACAAACCAGTGTGGGAGCTGGCTTGCCTGCGATGGCGGTGGGGCGGTCAGTCTGGTTGTTACTGATACACCGCTTTCGCGGGCAAGCCAGCTCCCACAGTGGGTCTTCGCCCGGTCTCACAGGTCAGTAGTGATACCACTTCACTTCAAGCATCACTTCATTCACGGGGGTGGACAGGTGGCTGTACTCGCGCTGGGCGCTCAGGCGCAGGCCCAGGTTGCGCGACAATTCCCACTGCTGGTTCAAGCTGACACTGCGCCGCACTTCGCCATTGGTGAAGAAATCCCCTTTGGCTTCCAGGCTCAAATTCCCCAGCGGGTTTTTCCACAGCACGCCGGTGTTGAACCCGGCAGCCGGGGAGATGGCTTCGCTGAAGTCGTTGTTGTGTTCCACGCGCACGGTGCCGAGGGCGAAGCCGAGCATGTCGTCGGTGAGTTGCCAGGTGCCGCCGGCGCCGCCGTTGACGTGGGCCACGAGGGTTTCGTCGTCGTGTTTGCCTGGCACGCGCTCCAGGCCGCCAGTCACTTGCCATGACCACGGCTGCAGTAGGGCGTTGCGCGGGGTCAGGGAGCGGATGGTGGCCAGGTCCAATTGCTGCAGTTGCCAGTGGTTGCCTTCGTACTGGCGCAGTTTCATCTGCAGGATTTCAATCTGTGCGCCCAGCGGGAAGCCTTCGGCGTTGTCGTTGAGGTCGTGGTAGGCCATGCGCAGGCCGTATTCGCCGAAGGTCTTGCTGCCACGGGTGCCGATGCCGGCCTGCCAGGTGCGGGACTCATGGCCGTCTTCCGGCAGGCCGGGGCGTTCGACTTTCAGGTCTGGCGCCGGGTTCTGGTTGATCGCGCGCAGCAGTTCGAAGCTGCGTTGCGAGCGTTCGGTGTCGCGCTCAAGACCATTGGCGCGGTAGCGGCCCAGGCGATAGGCGGCGTCGATGATCAGCGCCTGACGGTCGCGGGGCAGCGCCTTGAAGGCGGGCTCCTGCAGCTGCTTCTGGTCGTCGCTGATGTTCAATACCCATTGCTGCTCATCACTATCAAGCGGCTTGGCACGTTCGAGCAGTTCGCGTTCACGGGACGGGCGATAGTCGATTTTCTCTACCAGGCCAGCCTCTTTCACCGCCTTGACGGTGTCGGTGGGGATCGCCGTCAGCGGGAATTGTTCGGTCAGGCGCAGGCTTGGGCGCGCCACTTGCAGCAGCTCCAGCAGGCGATACGAGCAGTTTTCGTCGAAAAAGAAATAGTCGAACTGGATCTGCTTGAGCTCCCATACGTGCCGGACCATGCGTTCGGTCTCGACTTGGGTAAGGTTCAGGCGGTATTCCCACAGATCACGGTTCTCGAGGCTACGGTACTCCGAGAGCTTTTCCTGGTAGGGCACCAACGCAAACAGGCCCGGATAGCCGCCCATCAGGCCTTTCCAGGCGTAGAGAATGCTGTTGTCGGAGCCTTCGATGTAGGCGCCGAAGTTGATCGCGTAGCTGAGCAGCGCGGTCTTGTCTCTTTGCACGTCAGCCTGGTCGATGCGCAGCAACGTGTGGCCGAACATCGACGACGGGCTGTTGAGGTAGGCCGCCGGGAAGATCATCACCGCGCTGTGGGGCGCGACGTCCTTGAACCACTGGGTGAATTCTTTGCACTCCAGGGTAGGCAAGTCGGTCAGCTGCAACTGTTCCTTGAGCCAGCGCGTACGTGCGGGGTAAACGCATTGGGCGTGTTTTTCGCCGAGGCTGGCCGGGGCGTACAGCGCCTCTACGGTCGCCTTGAGTTCCTGGTCCGGATGGTGGGCGCCATCAGGGGCGAGGAAGAATTTCTTGTCGCTGACATAACTGCGCCAGCCCTTGAGCTTGCCGGCTTCGTAATGGCCCAGAGATAGCCAGAACGGATCGTTGGCCAATTGCTGCAAACGTTGATCATCAATATGCGGGGCCGCATACAGCGGGGCGCAGGCGAAGAGTGCCAACCAGGCAAAGCGTTTGAGCATAGGGGCAACTTAAGTCGGAAATAGTGAGACCCAAAGGGGAGGCGGGTCCAAAATAAAACCCGCGCCTCGAAAGGCGCGGGCGGGTCGAGCTTAAGCCTGGGTAGCGTATTTTGCCAGGCGGGCATCGCTTTTCAGTACAGCCAGGGTGTTGTTGTGCACGTCATCGGCGGTCACGTCAGCTTTGCTGAAGATCTGCTGGAAGTGCTCGTGGGTCACGGCCGCGAAGTGATCGCGATCTTCCGGTGCAACGCCCAGTACCACCGCGTAGGTGGTCAGCGCTTCGCCGTTGCCTTTGGCCATGTCTTCGGACAGCTCGTTCATCATGCCATTCATGGCAATCCAGGACTTGCCGCCGTAGGTCAGGGCGCTGTTGGTGCTGCAACCGTTGGTGCCCGAGGTCATGCCGAAGGTGGCGTTACCCGAGGTGCCGTTGGTGGTGGAAGCGAGGAAGTGAGCTGGAGTACCGCGCTGGCCTTCAAACAACATGTTGCCCCAACCGCAGTTCGGGCCACCTGGTGCTTCTGCCATTGCATTGAGGGAGACGACGGTGAAGAGAGTACCAAGAAGGATCCGTTTCATAGCTTTGTTCTCTTTGTGTGCAAACCAATGGACAAGGGTTCAGGCGCGTCGCAGCGCCCTAGGGGCCAGTTATTAGTCCAACCCGCGCAGTTTGGAGTTTAGGCACGTTCCTGGGGTTCCGTTATTTTTTATAAAACAATCGGAGTGATTGCGCACCGTTGTCGCGATTTTTTTGTAGGACGCCTCCCGTGTCTACGCTTTCCCACAGGCGCGCCTTGCCAGAGCGCGCAACCGAGAGCCAGAATGCCGTCATCTGCCCCGCCTGATGTAAGGAAGCCCGATGCCTGATCCTGTTGCTGCCAGCTTGCGTCTAGCGCCTGAAGCGCTGACTCGCCCTTTCTCCGCTGAACAGTTCAGCTTCTCGACCACCAATGATTTGGAGCCCTTTCGCGGTGTGCTTGGCCAGGAACGCGCAGTTGAAGCGTTGCAGTTCGGTGTGGCGATGCCACGCCCCGGTTACAACGTGTTTGTCATGGGCGAGCCCGGTACCGGCCGCTTTTCGTTCGTCAAACGCTACCTGAAAGCCGAAGGCAAACGCCTGCAGACCCCGTCGGACTGGGTCTACGTCAATAATTTTGATGAGCCGCGTGAGCCACGCGCCCTGGAATTGCCGGGCGGCGGCGCAGCGGCGTTCATCGCCGATATCAACGCTCTGGTCGACAACCTGGTCGCCACCTTCCCGGCGGTGTTCGAACACCCCACCTATCAACAGCGCAAAAGCGCCATCGACCGCGCCTTCAACCAGCGCTACGACAAGGCTCTGGACGTGATCGAGCGTCTGGCCCTTGAAAAGGACGTGGCGCTGTACCGCGACAGCACCAACATCGCGTTCACGCCGATGCTTGATGGCAAGGCGCTGGACGAGGCCGAGTTTTCGCAGCTGCCGGAAGCTGATCGTGAGCGCTTCCACACAGATATTTCCGAGCTGGAAGAGCGCCTCAACGAAGAGTTGGCCAGCCTGCCGCAGTGGAAACGTGAGTCCAACAACCAACTGCGCCAATTCAACGAAGAAACCATCACCCTGGCCCTGCAGCCTTTGCTGGCGCCGCTGTCCGAAAAGTACGCAGAAAACGCAGCGGTGTGCGGCTACTTGCAAGCCATGCAGGTGTACCTGCTTAAAACCGTGGTCGAGCAACTGGTGGATGATGCCAAGACCGACGCCCAGGCCCGCAAGCTGCTCGAAGAGCAATACTGCCCCAGCCTGGTGGTCGGCCACCCGGTCAATGGCGGCGCGCCGGTGGTGTTCGAGCCGCACCCGACCTACGACAACCTGTTTGGCCGTATCGAATACAGCACTGACCAGGGCGCGCTCTACACCACGTATCGTCAGTTGCGCCCGGGCGCCTTGCACCGTGCCAATGGCGGTTTCCTGATTCTGGAAGCCGAAAAAATGCTCGGCGAGCCGTTTGTGTGGGACGCACTCAAGCGCTCCCTGCAGTCGCGCAAGCTGAAGATGGAATCGCCGCTGGGCGAGCTGGGCCGCCTGGCCACGGTGACCCTCAACCCGCAGATGATTCCGTTGCAGGTCAAAGTCATCATTATCGGTTCGCGCCAGCTGTACTACGCGCTGCAGGACGCCGATCCGGACTTCCAGGAGATGTTCCGCGTCCTGGTGGATTTCGACGAAGACATCCCGATGGTCGACGAAAGCCTGGAGCAGTTTGCCCAGTTGCTTAAAACCCGCACCTCGGAAGAAGGCATGGCACCGTTGACGTCGGACGCGGTGGCGCGGCTGGCGACTTACAGCGCACGCCTGGCTGAACATCAGGGGCGGTTGTCGGCGCGCATTGGCGACTTGTTCCAGCTGGTCAGTGAGGCGGATTTCATTCGCCACCTGGCGGGCGACGAGATGACTGACGCGGGGCATATCGAACGCGCGCTCAAGGCCAAGGCCACGCGTACCGGGCGGGTGTCGGCGCGGATTCTCGACGACATGCTTGCCGGCGTGATCCTGATCGACACCGCTGGTGCGGCGGTCGGCAAGTGCAACGGGCTGACGGTGCTGGAGGTCGGCGATTCGGCGTTCGGCGTGCCGGCGCGGATTTCCGCCACGGTGTACCCCGGCGGCAGCGGCATTGTCGACATCGAGCGCGAAGTTAACCTCGGCCAGCCGATTCACTCCAAGGGCGTGATGATTCTTACCGGTTACCTGGGCAGCCGTTATGCACAGGAATTCCCGCTGGCGATCTCGGCGAGTATCGCGCTGGAGCAGTCCTACGGTTATGTGGACGGCGACAGTGCCTCGCTGGGCGAGGCGTGCACCCTGATTTCGGCGCTGTCGAAGACGCCGCTCAAGCAGTGCTTTGCCATCACCGGCTCAATCAACCAGTTTGGTGAAGTGCAGGCGGTGGGCGGGGTCAACGAGAAAATCGAAGGTTTCTTCCGCCTCTGCGAAGCACGCGGGTTGACCGGTGAGCAGGGCGCGATCATCCCGCAGGCCAACGTGGCTACGCTGATGCTTGACGAGAAGGTGCTGCAGGCCGTGCGCGACGGGCAATTTCACATCTACGCCGTGCGTCAGGCGGACGAGGCGTTGAGCTTGTTGGTCGGTGAGCCTGCCGGTGAGCCGGACGAGGAGGGCCAATTCCCTGAAGGCACCGTGAATGCGCGCGTGGTAGAGCGTTTGCGCGCGATTGCCGAGATGATCAGCGAGGATGACTTGAAGGAGGCGGAGAAGGAGCTGGCGCAGCAGGCGTTGGCGGAAGCCAAACCCACCTGATTGTTGTCAGCACGCGGTTAATGTGGGAGCGGGCTTGCTCGCGAAGGCGGTGGATCAGTCAGTATCAATGTGTCTGACAAATTGCATTCGCGAGCAAGCCCGCTCCCACATTTGATCAGCGGTGTATCGACCACCTCGGTAAATTCGCCACTAAATTGACTCCATCCTCAGGCACCAACGCCCGTTGGTCCCTACAAGCTTGGTTTGTACTGGTTTTCTTCTATTCTCACTTCAAGGGATATCCACAGGAGTCGCTGGACAGAGACAGCCTTGCCCTGCGCGAGGTTGAACACCGATCTACCGAGGGTCGCCGCCATGCCGCGCAACCTTTGCCTTACCCGCCAATGCCTGGGCCTGGTCACCCGTATCGAATGCTCCATTCGCCCTCTCGCCGGGGATAACGGGATGTGGACGCTGTTGTTTGCTGCCGGGATGACCGGCGAACAGCCTTCCACCATCAAGTCTCAAGGCCCGTTTCATGGGCCCTTCGTGGCAGAAACCATTCTGGGATCGATCGTCGAAAGCTTGACGCTGCACGGCTACGAGCTGGCGGACGACCCGCAGATCTGGTGCCTGCACCTGCAGGCACATCTGCGGCAACTCAATGGCGGGCGAGCCCAGACGCTCAGTGATATTCGCCACTGAGCGTTTATTTGCTGTCGGGCTTGTCCAGTTTGACCTCAAAGCCGTATTGCACGGTGTCGAGGTCGGTGCGCTGGTAGCTTTCCAGGCTGGTCGGCTGGCCGTAGAAATAGTGCACGTCAAACAACGCTGTGCCGTATTCCTCGGCACGGTGGCTGACGCCGAGAATTTCCTTCAGGTAATTGCCGCTCGCGTCCTTGGCGTAGAAGCGCCAGCTGTCGGCGGGAAATTCCTTTTGATCGACGATCAATGCGTTGTCCTTGAGCGACAGGCCCTTGGGCAGCTTGGCAACGTCGATCGTGGCTTTCTCGATGGTGGCGAGAAACAGCGGAATCGAGCCCACCACAAACGCCGGGGTTTCCGGGAACAGGTTGAGATCGTAGGTGAGCGTGCCGGTGGCGGCGTTCAGCTCGAAGGCCTCGGCCGGCAGCTCGATGGGCTCGCCGCGTTGACCTTTGTCGTCCGCCGCAAAGAAGGTGATGGGCGCGTCGCTGTTGTTGCGATCGGCACCGACCAGGTCGTCATTGAAGGTGAACGGGTGGTCAAAGACAATCTTCGCAGCGCTGGCGTCTTCGGTTGATTGGCTGATCGTCACGCTGTTTTTCAGCTGGTCTTCCGTCATTGCCGCGTCTTTGAGCCAGCTGGCAGCGCTGTCGTCGTACACGGTGACCGGCATCGGCAAGGCTTGCACGGTCTTTTGCAGGCTGTTCTTGTCAAAACGCAGCACCGGCAGGTCGAGGTCCTTGCGGGTGACGGTGGCCTTGGAAAAATCCAGGACGTCGACCTGCAGGGTGTCGATCAGGCCATTGAAATACACCTTGGCGTAATGGCTGCTTTGTTTGTGCTCGAAGGCTTTTTGCTCGTCCGTCAGCTGTTTTTCAAAGGCCTCCGACCAGGCTTTCTGCTTTTGCATCTCGGCCAGTTGTTTCTCGTAAAACGCCACTTGCGCGGCATTTTCGTTGATCGAGCCTGAGCGGGTGAGAAATTGCCCGGTGCTGTCGCGCGCCTGCACCAGCAATGGGTTTGGCGATTCGTCGCCGACTTCCGGCGCCAGGGGCTCGCTGTTGGTCAGCTCGATCTCGGCGTAGTTTTTCTCAAGCAGCAGCAGGTTGAGGGTGATGTTGCCCTCGGTGCGTTTGTGGCCCACGTCTTTTTTCGACAAATCGAAGGTCAGCACTTTGCCCGGCGCCATCACCTCGACCGCGCCCTTGAGACTGACGGGCTGCGGCTGGCTCTTGTTCTCGGTTTCTACGCCCTCGATAAACGGGTAAGTCACCGTCAAGTCATCGGGGTTGGTCAGGTTGGAACTGCTCGGGCTGAGCTGGATACCCGGATCTGTTTCCGACCATTCGGGCTGAAAGGGAATGACCTTGTTGTTGCTCAACGTCACCGACTGCCATTCAAGGCCGTGGGGGAAGGGGAATTGGTCCGGGGTGTTGAAGTTGAAGGGGAACACCGGCTGCAAATCGGTCAGGTAGTCGGAATGCGAGGCTTTGCGCAGCACGAACAGGCCATTGATGTAGGTGTCCACCAAGGCCTGGGGCGTGGGGTAGTGCTTGAGCAGGGCCAGGGTGTCTTCGCCGTATTCGGCTTCGATGGGCTTGTTGGCGAGCTTGACCCGCGCCCGCTCCAGCAACAGCAGCGAGCCACCAAGGTCGGCGATGGCGTCTCTGAGCTTGGGGTCTTGAATGCTGTCCAGCGATTGTTCGAACTTCGCGGTTTTCTCTTCGAGGGTGGCCTGCTTCTGCTCTTCTTTGGGCGAGCAGCCGCCAGCCATCAGCAACACCGCACACAGGCCGAAAGTGGCCAAAGGGGATCGCACATCCATTATTCGAGTCTTCCTGTTCGTCAGCATCGAGCCGATTTGATGGGCTCGACACTAGCAGAAAAATTCTCTTACAGATGCCGCTCAGGTCAGTTTTCTCGCGGTTACAGGTGTTTGGTAGCGGCTGGTATACTCGCGGCCATTTTTAGCCAGGCTGTGTGAGATTCAATGGAACGCTTTATCGAAAATGCCATGTACGCCTCGCGATGGCTGCTGGCGCCGATTTATTTCGGCTTGTGCCTGGGGTTGCTGGCGCTGGCGCTGAAGTTCTTCCAGGAAGTGATTCACCTGCTGCCGAGCGTGTTCTCGATGGCCGAGTCCGACCTGATCCTGGTGCTGCTGTCGTTGATCGACATGGCCCTGGTCGGCGGCTTGCTGGTGATGGTGATGATTTCCGGCTACGAGAACTTCGTCTCGCAGCTGGATATCGATGAGAGCAAGGAAAAGCTCAACTGGCTGGGCACCATGGACTCTTCATCGCTGAAGATGAAAGTGGCGGCGTCTATCGTGGCGATCTCGTCCATCCACCTGCTGCGTATCTTCATGGACGCCAAGAACGTCGATCCGCAGCATTTGATGTGGTACGTGATCATCCACATGACCTTTGTGATCTCGGCGTTCGCCATGGGTTACCTGGACAAGCTCACCAAGCACTGATGCCCCGCGCCAGCCTTACTGCTCGACGAAGTAGTAAGGCTGACGGTTGATCGAGATTTCCTTGATCACCGTGACCTTCTCGGCCAGTTGCTCCGTGCGGTCCAGCAACGCGATGTTGCCGGGCTTGGCCGTGAGATAGCTGCGCAGCTCAGTTTCGGTTTGCAGGATCGGCAAGTAGGCCTGCAGATAGAACACGCTGGCCCCGGCGATACGTTCGTTGGGCTGGAACAGCACCACGTCCTTGCCTTGGGCCTGGTAGGCCTGAACCTCACTGATGACGGGCACAAACGACTGGCGCACGTCGGCTTTGGGCGCAAACCAGAACGCCGCCGCCAGGTAACAGGCTATCGCCAGGGTGAACACGCCACCGATCACGCCTCGGTGGACGCGGTACAGCGCCGGTTTGTTGGCTTTGAGCCACGCCAACAATACCCCTGCGTATTCCGCTGCCAGTACGGCGGCGGCAGGCGTGAGTGCCATCAGGTAAACCACGCGCTTGCTCGAAGCCAGGGTCAGCAGGGTGAACTGCGCCACCAGCCACACGCTGAAAAACAGCCGGTAGCGGTTACGCACCAGGCTTTTGCGAAAGTGCCACAGGCCCAGGTACACCAGGATGTTCCACGGCAGGAAGGCTTCGGGCAGTTTGGCGATGTAGTAGTAGAAGGGTTCATAGTGCCCGGCCTCGACAAACGAGCCGCTGAAACGCCCGACGCTGTTGGTCCACAGCACTTCGGCCACAGCCTGCATGCCGCCGCGCTGGAACAGGAAGCTCAACCAGATGAGCAACGGCACCAGGGCCAGCAGCGTGAACAGCGCTGGCTTGAGCCAGTCGCCAATGCGCACACGCTTATCCATCACGCTGGTGCTGGCCAGGTACACAAAGATCACGATGCCCGGCATCGCCAGGCCCAGTACACCTTTACTCAGGGTCGCGATGACCATGCCGACGGTGAACAACGCCCAGGCCCACGTACTTGAACCTTCGCGGTCCGGCCGCACAGCTTGATAGAACGCCAGCAGCGCGGTGGTCACGCCGAGGCTGAGCAGCGAGTCTTCCCCCACGCCCCGCACGTTGCCCCAGTAACTGGCCATGGTTGCCAGAATCAGCGCCGCGCAGAATGCCATTGGCTTGGGCCGTCCAAACTTGCGCAGCATCGCGTAAAACAGCATCACGCTGAACAGGCCGGCAAATGCCGACGCCAGGCGCACGGCCCACGTCGTGCCGCCGAACAGGCGAATGGCGCCGGCGTCCAGCCATAGGCTCAGGGGCGGTTTTTCCAGGAAGGGTTCGCGGAACAGGCGCGGGATGACCCAGTCATTGTCCAGGTGCATGGCCATGGCGATCCCGGCGACGCGGGCTTCGGTGGAGCCTTGCAGCTCATGGCCACCCAAGGCAAAGAAGAACAACAAACCAGCGAGAAGGAGCAGCAGAGGGGCGGGACGCGTCATGGTTTCTGGCTACCGGAGCAAGGGACCGTTCGGGGGAACGGCCGTGGCGATCGGCTAGTATCTGCCAGCACTTCTGAACATTTCATGAATGAGTGTCAGTTTTTTGTAAGGCTGGCCGACGTGCAACTCAGGGCAGTTTCAAGCTTGGCACGGCTGCCTTGCCTTGCGCTGTGAGTACCGGCTCCAACTGCTCCCAGGTGAAAGACAAGTCATTGTCGCAGCCGTCTCCCGTGGCCGGTGTCGAGAGTTGCAGGCCTTGGGTGTTGAAGCTCAGGTCAAAGGAGGAATAGCGGTTGATGGCCGGGCAGCCCTCGTCAGTGGTGGTTTGCTTGGCCAGCCAGCGGCTGAATGCGCTGGGCAGCTTGATTTGGCCGGAGTACGGGCTGTCCCATTCTTCGCGCCCACCCAGCCAGGTCCACGGGTCTACGCTGTCGCCGGTTTGCAGGTTCCAGCTGTGCAAGCCCCAACTGATGCCGCCGCGACCGTAACCGGCTGTCCAGCGGTAAAACCGCACGGTGATCCACTGCGACGACCAGTAGAAGGGCTCTACGGTGATTTCACTGGTTGAGGTGCTGCCGCTTTGATCCAGCGCGTTGCGCCGCTCGCGGTAGAAGTCTGCCTGGCCGTCGGGACTGATTGCCAGGCGCGCCAGGTCGCGGTTGATCTTCTCGATCGCCGGCCCGTCGCCTTCGAGTTTCAAAGTGACCTGCCCGCCCTGGGTTTTCACCTGGTAGGCGTGCTCGCCGAACGTCTTCTTCTCGACCGTCACCGCCGGCGGCACCGCCTCGAGCGGGTTGTTATAGGTGTCGCTGGCGCAGCTGTCCGAATCCGCCCGCTTGAGCGCCAATGCCAGGCTTTTACCGCCCAGTGTTTTACTCCAGGTTCCCGTCAGCGTGTCGCCTTGCGGTTCGTCCAGTTGCCAGAAACCGGTATTGCCCTCTTCGGCCCACGGCTCGCTGGCGTTGGCTTGTGTCAGCTGGATGGGGGTGAGAATGCGCTGGTAGTAATAACTGCCATTGGCCCCGTGAGCCCCGTTGAAACAGGCCGTAATGGAGGACTTGCCCAGTGTGCCTTTCCAGACACCTGCCAGGTCGGCAGCAGAGACGAGCAACGGCGCGCAGGCGAGCGCGAGGACAGCGAGAGGCTTGAGCACGGGTATCGGACTTCCGGTTGTCTGATAAAGGCCGTCAGGGTAATGGGAAGTGCGAGGGGTTTCCAGAGGGCGAGGCGTTGTGAGGCGGCTCGCCCTTTTACGTCGCTTAGGGCTGAGGCGTGTGGCTGGGGAAGGGGTGGGTGCTCAACACACGGTCGATGAGTAGCTCGCCCAAAACGGTCAATTGCTGAGCGGCCAGCAGCGTGTGGCGATGCGAGCCTTCAAGCTTGAAGGCCAGGTCTGTGGTCATGGCGTTCAGGGAGGCGAGGGTTTCGCTGGCTTGGATCAGCAGGGTTTCGGGATCGACGCCTTCAGTAATTGTGAAGAGCGTTGTTGGAGGATTGGGGGTGATTTTTTTCATGGCGCAAACTCCTTGATTGATGGAGTCGCCAGACATCGCTGCTAAACGAAAAGGGTGGCGACTGTACGCGGGTTAGCAGACCAGGAATCAAGGAACCCAGCGCACCCGAAAGTGCCCCACGCACAGCCGCCATAATGCAGTCCAGCGGATGCTGGACAGGTGGTGGCGTTGCAGGCCTTGATATTAACCGAGCTGCTAAACCCGGTCGCTGATTTTGCAGCGACTGGGGGAGGTTAGCGGGGAGGGGAGAGCGCGGCCAGTTCACCAACAGCGCGACATATCGAAGGAAAAATCCGAAGGCCCGCCGGCTGGGCTTTCCACCCTCCAGAAACAACAAAACCCGCACTGGGCGGGTTCTGTTGATGCGTCGAATGGGTAAATACCCACTGCAATACCGTGCGAAATGGCATTTCACTTGAGCACCCACAGACACACTCGCCATCAGTCAACGCTATCGTCAGCTACGTGGGGTTTGGAGTGCGTGGTAACCATAGTCGGCCCGAGCCTGGCGCAACGGCACGCCTGCCTCGATAGCCGCGCGGATATGCTCTTCGGCCTGGTGGACTTCTTCGGCCACCGCCAGCACTTCGCTCAGCGAACCGGCCGGAATCACCACCAGGCCATCGCCATCGCCGCGCAACCAATCATCCGGTTGTACCCGCACGCCGCCCAGCGTCACGGGCGCCTGGATCGCCTCAACACGCACCCGATCCTTGCCGGTGCGCATCCAGTTACCCCGGGAAAAGATCGGGTAATCAAGCGCCAGCGCACGGTCGACATCGCGGCAGATACCGTCAATCACCGTCCCGGCCAACTGCTTACGGGCGGCGGTAGAGGTCAGCAAGTCGCCCCACACGGTGGTGTCGAGCCGCGCCTGGTTGTCGATCACCACCACCTGGCCGGCCTCAAGGTCGTCGATGTAGTCCCCCACCGAACCGCCATCCCGGCCAATAGGGCCGTAGCGCAGGGTCCAGGCTTTGCCGGTGAGATTGAACGTGCGATCCAGGGGCATGATGTCGGTGCACTGGCAAACGATTTTCAGGCGGTCCATCGCATCGCTGAGGTCGGTGCAACTCAGGGCGTTCAGACGGGTAAAAATAGAGGTTTGCATGGTGTGGCCTTCCTTGTGTCCGATAGGTTAAAGCACGCTGGCGGCGTTACTGAATGCATGGATCTTGTCGACGATCTGGCGCGATGCCGCCCTGATTGCCGTGGTGGTATTGCCGGCGATATGTGGCGTCAATTGCGCGCAGGGAATGCCGGTCAGTGGCGACTCGAACCGGTCCTTTTCCAGGGCAAAGGTATCGATGGCGACCGCCTTGATATGCTTGGGAAACTGGCGCATGAAGGCTGCCAGCTGGTGTTCGTCGACGATCCCGCCGCGTGCGGTATTGATCAGGATTGAACCTGGGCGCATCTGCCGGAACTCGGCAGTGCCGAACAAGCCTCGGGTCAGCGTGGTGAGCGGGACGTGGATCGAAACGATGTGCGCCTCGGCCAGTAACTGCGCAAGGTTTGCTCGTCGCTCAAGCTCAAGGCTGCGTGCCACCTGTTCGGTGAAGCGCTCCGACCCGGTGGCGATCACCTTGATGCCCAGCGCCGCCGCCTTGCGTGCCACCTGCCGGGCAATGCTGCCGGTGCCCACCAGCCCAAGCGTGAGTTCGGCGTATTCGGGGGTAGGTGCCAAGGTGCCTTTTGCCCAATGGCCGTTGTGGGTTTGGGCGTTGTAGTAATCCAGGTCGCGAGACAGAAACAGCGTCTGGGCCACGACGTACTCGGCAACAGCGGTCGCGTTGGAACCTGGCGTGTTGAGTATCGCCACGCCGCGCTGCTCGCACTCAAGCCGATCAATATGATTAACCCCGGTGCCGGCCTGGGCAATAGCGCGCAGTGGCGTGGCCAACGCGGGCGAGCTGGCGGCGCGGATCAGGCTGGCGCCCAGGGGGATGTTCAAGCGCGTCTTGAACACGCTGTAACCCCCGGCCCGACTCACGGCGGCAATAAAGGCAGGCTCGTCGTGGCAGTTGATCTCGGCATATTGAATGCGCGTGGTGTAGTGCTGCCGGATGCGCTCTTTGTCTGCGAAATAGTGCAGGTTGAGGGTGACGGCCATGCCCAGCTCAAGAAAGCGATCAACTTCCTCAAACAGTAACGGTGGGCCGGGGGCATCGAGTATCA
Organism: Pseudomonas sp. MF6747; assembly: GCF_963890955.1. NCBI lineage: Bacteria > Pseudomonadati > Pseudomonadota > Gammaproteobacteria > Pseudomonadales > Pseudomonadaceae > Pseudomonas > Pseudomonas sp. MF6747. The sequence continues at coordinate 95,205 of NZ_CAWPSZ010000051.1, read as the reverse complement.
GGGTAGTAAATGCCATACAGTTGATCCTCTTGGAGGGTAGCGCCTGCCGATACCCAGGTTGCCCTGGGTATCGGGGCTGATCACCAGGTGAAATGGTGGGCGCTGATGGGATCGACCAGACCTGCATCGGTACTCACGGCCGCGAGGAACCCGCTGTAGAAATCATTCAGCGATGAAGACTGGATGAACTCGGGATTGCTCTTGGCGTAGATAAGAAACAACCGATAGATTCTCAGGTTCTTTTCCTTGCGGTAGACCTCTGCCTTGAGGCTAGGCCACAGGTTGAGCAAGCTGCCTTGTCCAGATACGACAGCGTATCGATTTCGGCGTAGATCCTCAGGCAGGCGCGAGTGTGAGGGGTTTGCGAAGCATCATCCGTGTTTGCCTTGAGTGCGTGCTCCAATGCTCGCCATAGAACGTCATGCAGTAACGCAGGGTTGGTATGGCCGATTGATGGGCGAGTTGATGCATTTTCCAGTATGGAGTTGATCACATGATTCATGGGTTCAAGCCTCGATAATTACAAATCCCTTATTTGCATTGCGCCAAACAGGCACAAGCAAAATCATCAATGTCCTAGGCTTAACCCACTGCGTCGCAACGAACGGAACTCACCTGTTCGCCGACAGAAAGCCCCCCTTGTCGGTACCGAAAAACGGTAAAAATTGAAATAACTCGTTACATCTTTGAGCAATAAAGCATGTCCCCGTTTTCCCGACAAAAGACCTTTTTGGAATAAACGGCATCAAAAAAATGATAGGGAGCTATTCAATATTGTTGGATGAAGTTCTGATTTTGAGCGCCGATATTTTCTTAAGCGTCTGTTTTTTCGAGATGAAAAAAGCTAAAAGAAAAAATAGCCAGAAAAGCGTTGGTGCAACGGCGAGGTATTTTTTAGAGGGATATGAAAAAAGTTTCATGAGGCGAACAGCCGCTCTCCGCTCCCATACATGCGCCTTTATATGATCCAAATGAACTCTCGGAGGTTAAATACGCCCGTTGGCGCTTTGAACCTCGTCTTTAACGACATGCGCCAGCGCGACTTCGATCAGCTCCGGATCCCACCCATGCTCATTCAGGACGGTGCTGGCCATGGAGCGCATGCGGTGGCTGACCAATCGGTCCTGAAAACCCATGCGTTTCAATGCCATGTTGCCGGTCTGGCTATTGGCGACCATCGGGGCATTCACTTCTGATAAGGGCGTTGATTTCATGCTCGGACATACACGCAGCGTGAGTGAGCACCAGATGTCTTCGGCATATGCGGGAGTGACGCAATCCTTCTTCAATTACGCGGTGGCCACGTTCTCGAACGTATATTGCGTGTCCGCTCGTTTAGCTTCCTGTAGCTCATCGCGTTGAGCTTTGGGGCCGATACCCTGCGCAAACAGCTCTCTGGCCTCAACGGTTTTCTTCCTGGCTTGCGCAAGAAAAACCTCGGGGTATGAGCCGAGTGCCATGTTGATTCGATTCTTGGTGACGTGCATCGAGCGATTGACTCTGACACGCAGCTGAAGCCCGTCGCCATCGGTGAGGACGTCTTCCTTGTCTCTCGGTTTGATCGCCTTGAGCTGGCGGTCGGAGAGGGGCGGCTGGTTTGAGCGCACATGAGAAGTACTCCATGACACCTTTTGGTATTCCCAGGATTAGCCCTAGGTAGCCGGGAATACCATTGGGAACACCAAACTGCCTGGAGTTCAGAAAACCTGGAAAGCCTCCAGCAGCCCTGAAACCCCCGTATTCACTGGATTTCAGGCACAAAAAAAGACGTCCGTGGACGTCTTTTTTTGATCATTTGGTGGGCCGGGGTAATCTGAATTCGGTCGGTAAGATATTGATTTAGAACATTTATATCTTTTTTTATTTTTGTTTGGAATACCAATTGGAATACTGCACTCCACTTGACCACCCGCTTGCATTCGATTTTACCAGAACGCTTCGTAACCATGATTGGCAGTGAACTGCCCATAACCGCGCTTCGCGCTGCTAGACAGACCTGCACGTTTGAGTCGGTCATCCGCCAAACCTGCGCGGATTTTTGTAGGTCACCTGACCGCTGGCGATCAGTTCCTGCCGTTGCTCTTTGGTCAGGTGCAGCGTTTTCGCCGCAGTTTCCTGAGCATGCCGAGTAGGCGCGCCTTCTGGCTTGGTCGCTAAAAAACGCAGCACTGGTTCGATGACTGGTCGTAAGTGGGAACGGGCATCTTGCTTCCCATTGGCGGAGGTGTTTATCGGGGTGAGTCACCTGAGCAGCTTGCAGGAGAAGGTGAAATCTCAGCTGACCAGTTGAGCTCTATCGAGGAACTTAGTGGGGTATCCTATGGCATTTTTGCACGGACATCTCTCAGGTGTTTCGTTGCCCCCAATTAGCGCACCGTTCGACGTTATGACAGGAATCTGAATACTTATGGCAAGCGCCAAATTGACACTCGCACGGCTTGAAAACCTGCTGCTGACTGCCTGTGACGACTTACGCGGCAACATGGATGCCAGTGAATACAAGGAATACATTTTCGGCATGCTGTTCCTCAAGCGTGCCAGCGATCTGTTCGATCAGCGCCGCGAAGAGATTGCCGCAGAGGGCAAGGCTGTAGGCCTGAGCGATGCGGATATCCAACTCAACCTAGAAGATCCTGATCAGTACTCCGGCAAGTATTTCTTTGTGCCGGAGCGGGCTCGATGGAGTCAGAGCTGGGTCGATAGCACCTGGAACCTCCATCCAGCGCTCAAGCACGTCAAAGAAAACGTTGGCACTGCACTCAACAAAGCGCTTGAAGCGTTGGAAGAGGCCAATCCAGAGGCCTTACAGGATGTGCTTAAACACATCAACTTCAACAAGAAGATAGGCCAGAACACGCTGGATGACGACACACTGGTCAACTTTATTCAGAACTTTGAAAAAATCCCGCTGCGCGACGAGGACTTCGAATTTCCAGATCTACTGGGCACTGCATATGAATGGCTGATCAAGCATTTTGCCGACTCTGCAGGTAAGAAGGCTGGCGAATTTTATACCCCAGCTGAAGTGGTGCGTATCTGTGTTGAGATCTGCGATCCCCAGGAAAATATGAGTGTGTACGACCCTACTGTTGGGTCGGGCGGCATGCTGATCCAGGCGCGTGATTACCTGCGCGAGTGCGGGGCGGATGCATCCGAGCTGGCGTTGTACGGTCAGGAAAAGATGGGTACCACCTGGTCCATCTGCAAAATGAATATGCTGCTGCATGGCATTTCCCACGCGGTGATTCGTCAGCAAGATACCCTGCGGGAGCCCCAGCATCAGGCCGAAGATGGTCAACTCAAGCGCTTCGATCGCGTGTTAGCCAACCCGCCGTTTAGCCAGAACTACATCAAAAAAGACATAAAATTCCCCGGTCGCTTTCCGGTGTGGATGCCTGAAAAAGGCAAAAAAGCCGATTTGATGTTTGTGCAACATATGCTAGCCGTGCTCAAAAACGATGGCCGGATGGCGACGGTGATGCCCCATGGTGTGCTGTTCCGCGGCGGCGAAGAGCGTGAGGCGCGCAAATACTTTATTGAAAAGGGTTATCTCGAAGCAGTAGTTGGCCTGCCGAGTAATTTGTTCTATGGCACTGGAATCCCTGCCTGCATTCTGGTGCTGAATAAGGCAGGGGCGGCTGAGCGTGACCACGTGCTGTTTATCAACGCCGATCGTGAATACCGCGAAGGTAAGGCTCAGAACCATCTGCGGCCCGAAGATATTGACAAGATCGTGCACGCTTATCGCGCCGGCCAAAATATTCCTGGTTATGCGCAGCGAATTCCGGTGGCGGCGATTAGCGCTGAAGACTACAACTGCAATATTCGCCGCTATGTGGATAACGCTCCGTCGCCCGAGCCCCACGATGTGCGGGCCCATCTGCATGGCGGTGTGCCTGTCAGCGAGATCGATGCGCTGGGGCACTTTTGGGAAAACTATGTTGGGCTGCGTGAGAGCTGCTTTGTGCCTCGTACCGCACCCGCCAGCGGCGTGGCTTACGCTGACTTATCGACTGAGCTGCAAGATAAGCGCTCCATTGCCGATTACGTCAATGCACACCCTGGAGTCATCCAACGCCAAACTCAATTTATGTCCGAGTTGCATAGCTGGTGGCAACAGCACCTGCCTATCGTTGAAGCACTGGCACCGGATACCACGAACCAGCAAGCTCGTGCCAACAATGTCTACCAGATGCGCGCCACGTTGCTAGACAGCGTCGAGCGCATCTTTGACCATCAGCACTTGCTGAACCGATATCAAGTGCGCGGCGCGTTCGCTAACTATTACAAGTTGCTGGCTGCCGACTTTAAATCCATCGCAGCCAGTGGTTGGGGGCCGGAGCTGATTCCCAACGAGGATATCCTGCAGAGCCAGTTTCCGGAACTATTAGCCGAACTGGAACAACAGTACAGCCGTCTGGCCGAGCTGCAAGCGTTGTTCGCCGCAGCGGGCGAAGAAGATTTTGAAGATACTGATGACAGTGGTGTGCTGCCACCTGATGAAGTGAAGACTCTCAAGGCTAGCCTGAAAGAAGCCCGTGGGTTGATGAAACTGGCCAAGCGCGATACCAGCTTTGGTGACTGGAAAAATCACCAAAGCGAGGCAGAACGCATTGAGGTACAACTGGCTCGTCATAAAACGCTAGAAGACGAAGCGAAACGCCTTAAGGTTCTGATCAAGGCGACGGAGCAAAGCCGCGATGAGTTGGTGGAAAAAGCCCGAGAGAAGATCAGCAGCGACGAGGCCCGTGTGGTGATTGTCGAGCGGCTGGGCAAGGTGCTGTTCGACAGTTACCGCCAATATCTACGAGCCGATCAGCGGGCCTGTGTTGCTTTGATTGAGAATCTGTGGGGCAAGTATGCGGTGACTGCCAAGCAGATTGAGGCAGAGCACGATGAGGCTGCACAGGCATTGCAGAGCTTTATGATGGAGTTGGGGTATGAGTGATTTATCGTTTGTACCGCTCACGAGGTTTGCCGATGTCACCATGGGGCAGTCGCCGGGAGCTGAACTCTGCAACACAGATGGCAAAGGGTTGCCATTTTTGCAAGGATGCGCAGAGTTTGGTGCGAGTAATCCACAGACTTCAGTCTTTTGCGACCCACCTTTACGTACGGCGAAAGCTGGCTCTGTATTGATCAGTGTGCGTGCGCCGGTTGGCACGATGAACTATGCCGATCAGGACTATTGCATTGGCCGTGGACTCGGCTCCTTTAAGGCCAAGCCAGGTCTATCGAACACTGTTTTTTTGAAGCACGCGGTAGAACACTGTAGTGGCTATCTGCACCGGCGCAGCCAAGGTTCCACATTCGCTGCCGTCTCGACTGGAGACGTACAAACCATACCGATACCGGTATTTACTTTTTTGGTGCAGAACAAAATCGCCAAAATATTAATAGGCATCGACACTGCCATCGAAAAAACAGAACACTTGATTGCCAAATACCTGCAGATCAAGGCTGGTTTGATGCGCGATTTGTTCACTCGTGGTGTATTACCAAATGGTCTCCTACGGCCCTTCGAAAAGTCAGTACAGACTCCATTCGGGAAAATGCCGTCAGAGTGGCGTCTAGGATCAATTCTTGAACTAACCGATTCGCAACGACAGCCAATTCTCACTGGACCTTTTGGGGCCGATCTTGGTAGTTCGGATTTCGTAGCAGAGGGGATCCCAGTTCTTAGAATTGGAAACGTTCAGCAAGGAAGGCTTGATCTGGATGACCTGCTTTATGTTTCAGTTCGAAAGGCCGCCACACTGAGCCGTTACCGCATAAAAAATGGTGATTTGCTGTTTGCCAGGCAAGGTGCGACGACTGGTAGAAATGCCTTGGCGGATGAGCGTGTCGAGGGCTTTTTAATAAACTATCACGTGATTCGAGTGGCCCTAGATCATGGCCGTTGTTCGCCGTTGTTTGTTGAGGCGGCATTCGCGAACGAGATAGTTATGCGTCAAATCGAGCGAGACAAAGGGCGAGGCACTCGTGAAGGGATCAACACGGCCCAATTGACGTCACTCGCGTTTCCTATTGCTCCTTTAGCAGAGCAACGGTTGATTGCTGGAATTCTCTCTAAACACAATCGATTTCTATTGTCAGCCGAAGCCAAACTTCAAGTACTGCAGAAGCAGAAGCGCGGATTAGTACAAGACCTCCTCACTGGTAAAGTCCCCGTCAAGGTTGATGCCCCGGAGACAGCCGATGCCTAACAAGCTGCCCATAAACTTCAACGATCTGTTGCGCCAGCACACGGTGGAGGGCGAACGTATCGAATACAAGGCGGGCTGGAATCCGGACGCCATTCTTCGCACGCTTTGCGCCTTCGCCAATGACTTTGAAAACCTGGGCGGCGGTTATGTGGTGATTGGGCAGGATTGCGATGCCAACGGTCAGCCGCTATTTCCTCCGGTGGACCTGACCGCCACAGGCCAGCACTGGTTGCAGACCAATAGCCAAAGAAGCACACGATGAGTGAGTACAGCGAAGTCGAACAGCCCTTTCTGCAGCAGTTGGCCGAACAGGGTTGGACGGTGGTAGACCAAGGAACAAGTATTCCGCAGAGCGCACACGGAAGCTTGCGTACTAACTTTCGCCAATGGTTGTTGCCCGAAGTATTCAATAACGCCGTCCGGGAGAACAACCGCACGGATGAAGGCCAGCTGTGGCTGACCGATCGGCAGCTGGAAGATTTACGCAGCCAATTGCTGCGCCAGCCCAACCGTACCCTGCTGGAAGCGAATGAAACGATCCAGGCTTTGCTGTTTAAAGCGCAGGTAGATATCAATGAGCTGACCGGCGAAGCCGATCCCGTGGTGCGGCTGATCGATTTCAAAACGCCTGAAAATAACCAGTTCCATGCTATCAATCAGTTCCGTATTGATACGCCAGGGTGCGTAAAGGACTTCATCATTCCGGACATCGTGCTGTTCGTGAATGGGATCCCCCTCGGAGTGGTCGAATGCAAAAAAGCCTCTCACACCTGCGCCAATCCAATGCAGGAAGCCTTCGTGCAGTTACAGCGCTATATGCGCAAACGCCCCGAAACCCAAAATGCTGGACTAAAGGAGGGTGAACCGGGCCTGTTTCACAGCAACCTGCTACTGATCCGCAGCAGCGGTCTGCAAGCGGATTACGGCACAATAACTTCGGAAGAGGAGCATTTCTATACCTGGAAGACGCTCTATCCGCAGGACGATGCGGGACTCGAAGGATTAAACCCGCAGCAGCAACTGATCGCCGGGATGTTGAGTCGAGCCAACCTGCTGCAGATCCTGCGCACAAGTTCGGTGATCATGGATAACGATGGTGGTTCTCGTGTGAAGGTGGTATGCCGCTACCAGCAATTCCGTGCGGCGAGAAAAATCATGGAGCGCCTGCGTAAAGGCTCCACGGCCATGGAACGCAGTGGTGTGGTATGGCACACCCAGGGCTCGGGGAAATCGCTGACGATGGTATTTCTGGCGCGGATGCTGCGGGCTAGCCGTGATCTTGCTGACTACAAGATTGTGTTGGTCAATGATCGGCAAGATCTGGAAGAGCAGCTAGGCAAAACCGCGACATTGATTGGTGGGCGGGTTAATGTGATCGAGAGCCGTCAAGCGTTACGGCAACACCTGGCCACCGAAAGTTCTGACATCAATATGGTCATGGTGCACAAGTTTCAGGAACACAAACAGACCTTGAGTAATACCGTGGCTGAGGCGCTGGGTACCTACCTGGCCATACCGGCAGGCAAGACCTTTGGTGTGGTCAATCCTTCAGAGCGGATCATCCTGATGATCGACGAGGCGCACCGAACTCAAAGTTCGGATTTGGGTGAAAACCTGTTTGAGGCTTTTCCCAATGCCACTCGATTGGCCTTCACCGGCACTCCGTTGCTGACCGAGCGCCACGGTGAGCGCAAAACCCGCAAACGCTTTGGTGAGTACATCGACACTTACCGGCTGATGGACGCGGTCAAGGATGGCGCCACCCTGCAGATTTTATATGAGGGTAAAACGGCTGATAGTGCGCTGAATGAAAAACATGCTTTTGATGAGGCCTTTGAAGACCTGTTCCGCGACCGCAGCGAAGAAGAGCTGCTGGCGATCAAAAAGAAGTATGGCGCTACCGGCGACATCCTGGAGGCCGAGAACCGCATCAACGCGATTGCCCGCGACCTAGTTAAGCATTACGTCGACAACATCTTGCCCAACGGTTTTAAGGCGCAGGTGGTGTGCCATTCCAAGCTGGCCTGTGTGCGCTATCAAGCAGGTATCAAAGCGGCGTTGTCCGACCGCATCAAACAAGAACAGGCCGGGGCACTGCCTGACGCAGAACTGATCCGACGGCTGAGTTTTTTGAAAACAGCCGTCGTGGTGTCGTCAGACGGCACTAACGAGGCGGCGTTCATCACTGATGCGCGCAAACAGGCCGTGCGGATGAACGCGGTTGATAATTTTTGCCGTAGTTTCGATTTTGACGATCCGGACAAAGAGCACACCGGCATCGCGTTTCTGATTGTCTGCGACATGCTGCTGACGGGCTTCGATGCGCCCATCGAGCAGGTGATGTACATCGACAAGAAACTGCGCGAGCACACCTTGCTTCAAGCTATTGCCCGTACTAATAGGGTCAAGAGGGGCAAGCAGCGCGGCTATATCGTAGATTACATCGGCTTGGCCAACCATCTGACCGATGCGCTGACGCTGTACGCAGCCAGTGATGAGCTACAAGAGCTGCAGGACGGTATGCAAAACATCACCTCCGAGTTGCCGGTGTTGGAGGAGCGTTATCAACGATTACTGCAACATTTCACAACCTTGGGTGTGAATAACATCAAGGCCTTTGTCACGGGTGCTTTACCCTCATTGGATGCCGATGCAGCGGTGGTGCATGAGGCCGTCAAGGCCCTGAAGGATGAAAAGCAACGGGCGGATTTCGAGGTTTACCTCAAGAAATTTTTGATGAGCCTGGACATCATTTTGCCTCACTCGTCTGCACAGCTCTACCGCGTCCCCGCCAAGCGTTTTGGTTATATCCTGCAAGTCACCAAGGAGCGCTACAAAGATTCCAGCCTCGATTTGGGCAGCGCAGGTGAAAAAGTGAAGGCGTTAATCAACGAGCACTTAATTAGCCTAGGAATTAACCCCAAGATTGAACCGGTGGAGCTATTAGCCGAGGACTTCCTGGAGAAACTCAATGCCCATGCTGGTAAAAACAGTGAGGCCAAGGCCAGTGAGATGGAGCATGCCATCCGTAAGCATTGCACTGTCCATCATGATGAGGATCCATCCTTCTTCAAGAGCCTGTCGGAAAAGGTTGATGCCCTCATTGAGAAGCACCACGACGAGTGGGATTTGTTAGCGGAAAAATTGGCCGAACTTAGAAACCAAGCTATCGCTGGCCGTCAGCAGGGCGAAGAGGGGATGAGTAAGGAGGTGACGACCTTCTACGAGCATATCGTCCAGGTTGGCTTTCCAAACGGCACAGTTGAAGGTGGGGATAAACCCAAGTTCAAAGCATTGATGGGCGTTACGGTGGAGATTTTGCAGGAAACGATTGCCAGCATTGATTTTTGGCAAAATCCGGACAAACAAAAGCGTGTTCGAGGACTGCTCAAGGCTGAAATCACTAAAGCGGGCATCGAGGAACTCAAGCAGAATCGTGAACGCGTGGCAATTGAAGTCATGAAATTGGCCAAGAACCGTCATGATGAGCTAATCCGAGCCCTGCGCCGGGGAGACGCATAAATGCTACTTCGTCAGGTTCGAGACATCGAGTATCAGTTACTGCCAGGCTCAGACCGCCAGACTACAGATATCGTGATTGAGCGAGATGGTTTGATCACAGTGCGCCCACCCAGGCGTATGACCCCTGAGCAGGTGGATGAAACCGTACTCAGCAAACGTATGTGGATCTATCGCAACCTTGCCGATTGGCGTGACCTCAACGCCACTCGCGTGACACGTGAGTGGGTCGGTGGCGAGTCTTTTCTGTACCTGGGCAGCAGCTATCGCCTGCAGCTGGTGCAAGAGCAGGATGAGTCTCTGAAACTCAAGGATGGACGGTTCTGCCTGTTGCGGTCCGTTGTAGAAACGGGGGGGCACGAACTTGCGCAGCAGATCTTTGAATCCTTCTATAAGGAAAAAGGTCTTGCCCGGCTGAGCAAGCGGGTTGCTTTCTTCGCCAGCAAGGTGGGGGTGACGCCGGGCAATGTTCACGTTAAAGATATCGGTTACCGCTGGGCATCCTGTCTGAAAAACGGAGATTTGCATTTTCACTGGAAGTGCCTGATGGCTCCGCTGACCATCATTGACTACATAGTCGTTCATGAGCTGTGTCACTTGCATCATCGTGATCATTCTGATGCGTTCTGGAATGAGGTCGACAAGGTGCTACCCGATTATCGCGACCGGAAGGAGTGGCTGCGGGGGCGTGGAGCTGGTCTTGACCTTTAACGAGTAAGCGAAGATTTACCTTTGCATGCGCGTTGCCATCTCAACTTTGCCCAGACGTCTGAGGATCAGTAGTACGCTCTCCTTCAGGTAAAGCTGCGCAACCCAGCGTTTGACTGTCTCCACCATCTACCTTGCCGCACTGACACGCTGCCTTGGAGTCTGGGAGCCAAGCCGCCCAAAGCTGGAGGTTTGTCAAATTGACCCAGCTTAGTGTTTGGCTAGAGTGCACCGTGCCAGCATTGTGCTACTCTGCGCACGGTTGCGGCGAATTATCCGCTGCCAAGCCAGGGAGCGGCCACTGATGCACAATCGCGAGCGACAGCTACGGTTTCGCCAATCCGTGATGAAGTTTGAGCTTTATATAATATCGCTCTGGCTCCTATTTGTCTTAATGATCGTTGTCAAAGTTAATTTTCCGATTTGCTTTGGTGCGGATTGTCATTACATCGGTACCAAGACGTTGATCAGTACCAATGTTCTTCCAATTATATCCTTGATATTGATTGCGGTCGTTGCGGTCTGCTACTTTCGATTTAAATACAGATTGCAGTCCAATGTCGGCTTGCCAGTTATTGCGAAGAAAGTGGAGGACTTGAGTTACGAACATCTGACCTTCCTGACGACCTATATTGTCCCCCTGATTTGTTTTAATCTAGATAATATTCGTTACATCATGGCTTTGTTCATATTGCTGATTGTGATCGGGCAGATTTACGTTAAAACCGATAAGTTTTACGCTAATCCTACATTGGCAATATTGGGCTTCAGGCTGTACAAAATTGAGGTCGACGGTGTCAGCAAGGTATTGATTACGACTCACCGAATCGCCGAGTCAGACAAGATTGTTTTTTCTACAATTGACGAGAAGTTCGTATCTGGAAGGAAAGCATGAGCATTGACGCACTGAGTCTGACCGCACAAACCTTAGCAACCGACCCTCAAACTGTGGGGATCATGTTTTTCATTTTGAAGCAGCAAAACCAGTTTGTTGCTCGGAAGGTGGAACTATCTGCCGTTGCCCAAGCCGCACTTACCGCTGAAGTGAAGCTTGAACTGGAAGAGTTTTTTGAAGGCAGCTACGTATTGAGAGATCTCACCGCCGCTGACCAGCGTCAGGATGCCATTTACCGTTACAACCTTCAAAACTATCCTCCACAAGTGGAACGGCTCATTGAGACGCTTGACGCAGCCGCCGCGATCCCTGACTTTAATCACGCTAACGACCAAGTTACCGACCTTAAGGCCATCGTGGTGGTACTCGGCAATGGCATCGATACCTTGGCAATCTATAAGCATCATTACCCAACAAATACCTTTCGACGGAATGGCTTCAGCTTATTACGCGTGGGTATAGGTCAGGATCGATTCGAAAAGCTGAATCAAGATATTATACGAATGGGTCACACGATTGACTTTGTTTACGATGGCGCTGAGGTATTCGTTACCAACTTCAAAATTCTTGAAAAATTCTTTGGTTACAAAGAAGCTATGAAAGCTGACGCGATTGTTAAGCTTGAAACACTTGCCGGTCGCGATATCATTGAAGGTATCTCCCTGCTAAGAGAGAGAATTAGTGTTCAAGGTGATGTGACGTTTGCCAAAAAGGTGATAAGAGCAATCGCTCATTCCAGGGTACTCGACACTGTTGGTAATGATCAGATTATTCAGTTCATTAAGCAGCACCACAGCCTCAGCAAGAAAATCAAAATCAACGACCTTGAAACTCGAATCATAATTGAAACCAAAGTTTCTCAGAATTTCTTCATGAAACTTCTTAATGACGACTACCTGAGGTCTGAGCTTACCAATTTTGAATATGACGCGGACAATAAGGACTTGGTGGAGGCCCCGTAGGGGGCGTAGAGCGGTAGGAGCCGCCGATAGCGCGACTCGCTATTTTTAACCAGAAGTACTGCGATCAACGAGTCGCTGAGTTGTCGCTAATTTCCTATATCCATTCGACGGTCTGCTTTTGGCCGTTTCTGCCCGACGCTACCCGTCGCTACCCTCGGCTGCGGGGAGTGGACTGGCTTCAGATAGGCATCGAGACTTTGGACGGTTATGTCTGGCCGACAGTTTTCATTCAGATGCCGAGCTTATTGGTGCTGCACGCTTGTGTTGTTCCGGCTTCACATTTACGCTTTGCTCCGTCGCGGTCAATCCCGTGGCCGGGTGTCAGAACCTGAATTGTTCGAGGCGCATAGCGCCATAGCCAGCGATTAAGTGCTTACAGAGGCTTAGCTGCTGCTTTTCTATGGCGGTCCGTGCGGGGCAGGCTTCGGCCTGGCCGGTTCCCTCGGACGCCGGTTTCTGACCCCCGTACGGTCCGCCACCCATTTCGTGTCAGAACGGCTGGGTGGACGGCTCCTTAACTGTCCGAGGAGATAAGGAAAATGACCTGTCCCCCTTTTAAGCTCGTGCGCCGCCCTGGCCGTTTTTTTAGTACCGCAAACTATCTCGGAGGATTCCGTGATGTTTGATCTCTCGCTTCTCATTGGCCTCCCCAAACCCAGCAGCATCGATACCGCGTTGCTTACCCCTGAAGATGCCGCGATTAAACTACGGCAGGCTGCCACTCTTCGGCTTAATGGAGCACAGAGTATTCTGCTTCATTTTCCGCAAGACGTTGAGCTGGCGGTAGAGCTGTTGGATGGCGCGGCAGTGCTATTCGACAAGGCATTCCGATATCTGTCGGGTATCCCTGCTCAGCGCGTTCATCAACAGATTGGTGAGTACGTCTCTGTCCCTTCCGCTGAAGGCTGTCCCGGTATCCGAACACCATGGGGCAATGAATTCCGCCCGATGATTGAGGACGGCGTTCGGTGTGCTGAGACCTGGCTCGATGGCTCATCATTGCCGCTGTGGTGGGCACTGGCGCAAAACCGAAAGCATCATCGTCCAGGTGATCCCCAAGAAGCATTTGAAGCAGGTTTTCTGCTGCGATTGCAGCAAACGCTGATCATGCGACGTGATGCAGTCACTTCCCAGTCACGCAGCATCGATGCCTGAGTTTGTAATTGACGTTTGAGACTTTGCTTTTCCCGCCAAACCCTCCGATTAAGCGATCTTTGATCGCGCCGATCGGAGGGTTCACTCGCTTTTCCTTGCAGCCACCGCGTTCCCCTCTTTCATTTCAAATTTGATCAGCGCCAGCCTTCTTTTACCCGTCAGTAATTGCTCGTGATCTGTATCGGGCGCAGGGCCATTTCAGTGTCAAAGCGGATCCTTTCGTTGGGCATGGATATAGGTACGGCGACAGCGGCGACAGTGGCGACAACTCGCGTATAACGTGGTCTGGAGCATGGCGACAGAAGTGGCGACAGTCGCCACTTTCTCAGCGCATTGGAGGTGCCGCTTGACCGCCTTTTCGAGTGGGTATAACAATTGGCGCACGGATCGCTGTCGTTGACAGCTCCTGCCCAGGTAGCCAGAACCTTTAAGGCTACGCCACTCGCGTGGTGGTTCTTCCCCAAGTGCGATTAGCGTCCGGCGGCTCGCACGGTCACTCCCAAGAGTGATGGATGCCTACTCGACCAATCTGCCTACTGCGGCAGACGATGGACCTTCCTCGCTGCACTGCAGCAACCTCACCTCTCGGCACACTTCGCTGCGCCAATCCGCGCCCGTCTCTTTCTTTTGGAAAGAGACGGGCGCTCGTACCACTGCTGCAAGCCACGTCGTACAGGGCATTGCCGCAACTCTCCTCGTGACAATCGGCCTGACAAATCCGATTCGTCGCCATCCGCAACGACACAGGCACCGGTGCCGCAGCCAATGGAAAGGCTGCATCTGACTGACAGTCAGGCATGCCCCAGGTGTCCATGTCGTTGCCTTCTCCTACTCCAGATCTCCAGGTGCCGAACTCGTCAGTCGGCACAGCCTCTACCCGCCCGCATCTTCGGATGCGACTAAGGAGGCCAGATTCATGGGTTATGCCCTCGCTCCCGGTTGTAAGGAGCCGTTTGTTCCGCGTCAGTGAACACCTCACAGGCCGCAGGGGCCTTGATCCCTGATAACACTCAACAGTCGTGGCGGGACTACGTGAGGACAACTAGCAATGATTGAGGAGAGGGCCCATGCAGCAGTTAGATCCGAAGCTTGAACTACCACGACCACCTCAACCGTTGATTGAGTCGAACCCCGTGCCCCAGCCTTATCCCGTACAGGCACTGGGTGGGATTCTCGGGCTTGCGGTGGAGCGCATGGCCGAGGTCATCGGCGTGCCCCAAGCACTGGCAGCGCAATCGGTGTTGGCCGCCTCGGCCCTGGCTGCCCAAGGTCATGCCGGCTTACAGCTCGACGGGAGAAATTATCCCCTGTCGCTGTACCTGATCACGGTGGCAGCTTCGGGGGATCGTAAAACGGCGGCAGACCGATCTGCATTACTGCCAGCACGGCAATGGGAGCGAGAGCAGTGGCAGCGCTACCGTGAACAACTCGCCCGGTACCGTGTCGCGCAGCGACAGGCGCAGCGTATCAACCCTGGCGATCCCAACCCCACAAACGGCGTACCGCTTGAAGCGGAGCCCTCTGCACCTAGGCTGATCACCACGGATCCGACTATCGAGGCCCTGATCAAGGGACTCTGCCATGACTTGCCGAGCATGGGCCTGTTCTGTGACGAGGGGGGACAATTCCTCGGTAGCAGCACCATGAGTCGGGATAACCGTTTGAAAGCGGTCACGACCTTGTCGTCACTCTGGGACGGCAGTCCGATAGATCGCGCGCGGTCTATGGTGGGTGAAAGCTTGCGAGCTTACGATCGACGCTTAAGCCTGCACCTGATGCTGCAACCGTATCTAGCCATGCAGTTACTCAGTGACCCATTGCTGCAGGGGCAAGGCATTCTCGGTCGCTGCCTCATGACCTGGCCCACCAGCCTGGCCGGACAACGCAGTTACCAGGCTGTCGACTTGTCCAAAGACCCCGCCCTAAAGCGATATCACCACCGTCTTTCGGCCTTGTTTCATCAGCCTTGGTCACTTTCCGCTGACGGTGCCTTGCGGCTATCACCGCTGACACTCAGCCCGTTAGCCCGCCGTCACTGGATTGATTTGCATGATGCCATCGAAGCTCAACTGGGTGAGTTTGGTGAGCTGGCCAGCGTGCGGCCCAGCGGATCGAAGGCCGCCGACAACCTGCTGCGCGTCGCCGGCATCCTGGCAGTGGTGGAGGAGAGCAGTGTCGTGGACGTCGACCATATCCAACGGGCCTCCACCTTGGTGGGCTACTACCTCACCGAGATCCAGCGCCTGACCGAACAGGAACCGGTGTGCCGGGTAAAAGAAGAGGCAGACCGGCTGCTGCGTTGGCTGCAGGTCAAAGATTGGAAGCGCTTCAGTATTCGGGAGCTGAACCGCAACGGTCCCCGTTTTGCCCGTAAGAGCAGTCGTCATACCGCCAAGCTGTTGGTCGAGTTGATTGATCATCAGTGGCTCATCACCGACGGCCACACCTTCGAGGTGCGCCATGTTCAATCTTGATGAAGCGCTGCGCAACCATCTGGCTCAGCGCCAAAAGGAGCCGAAAGCGCGGTTTGTCGCCGCGACTGTCGCCACTTTGTCGCCACGCTCAAAGCCAGACAAGGCAAGGGTTGTCGCCGGTGTCGCCGATGTCGCCATCACCCGTAAAGCTAGCACTACGACGACAGCCATCATCCAATGGTTGAAAAAGGAGGGCGCGCATCTATACGTCGCCGGCAATACGCTGTGTTTTCGCCCGACTGATTGGGCCCAGCTCGCTATTGTGAATGCACACTGGCGAGCCCTTTTTTATGAGCTCGCAGCAGTCGATCAGGAGCAGGAAAATGGCTCGGGTCGATAAGCGAGCGGGTCGTAATTTTGGCTTTGGTCGCCAGCTCAGCTATGCCGGACCGCAAGCACTGAAAGATCTATTTGGCGATGGCCATTTTGCTACCGTCAAAGCCCATAGCGATCGGTGGCAGGCCTTCGTGAATTGGTGTCGATCCGATGAAGGTCCGGGACTCAATGACGCGCGACAGATCGACCGTGAGATCCTCATGCGGTACGCCACGTATGTGCGTGAGCAGGTTGATCGGGGCAACATCGGCATTGCCACCGCGCAGAACCGACTGTCCAGCGTGAACCGAACGATGGCTGCGCTGCGCGGTGATCAGTACGTCAAAATCCCGAGTCCGAGTAAGGCGCTTGGCTTGAAGCGCTCAAGCGTGCGTAGTGAGGCTCCGCAAGGCCAAGACCGTGCGCAGGTGGAGTTGATCGCGCGGACGCTGTCAGATCGTCAGCAATCGAGGGTGAGTGCCATTGTGCTCCTCGCCCGTGAGACTGGTATGCGCCTGCGTGAAGCGATCTTGGCGGACCTGCCCCGTCTGCAACGTGAGGCCGGGCAACTGGGCAAGATCAACATCCAGGACGGCACCAAAGGCGGTCGATCAGGCGCGTCAGCACCGCGTTGGATCACGGTCACTGATCAAATCCGTGGCGCCTTGGATAGGTCCTGGGAGGCTTCACCCAGTGGCAGTCGGAATCTGTTAACACCTGATGAAAGCTACAAAGATTTCCTACAGACAATCGTGCGACCGGCACGGGACATCCTGCATGAGCATGGATTGAAAGGCTTTCATGAACTGCGGGCGGCTTACGCCTGTGAGCGCTATGAGCAACTGACCGGTTTCTCCGCGCCCATCAATGGCGGTCGTGGTCATCGAGAGGATCGAGCACTCGATCAGCGTGCACGCCTGCAGATCAGCCGCGAGTTGGGGCATAACCGCATCGACGTGGTGAGTGCCTACATCGGAGGTCGTCGATGAAGTCCGAGTTCGATATGGCGTTGTTTCTGAGTCCCGTACTCAAAGGTGCGCATGCCACGCGGCAGCGGCACATCAGGCAGGCCGAAAGGATGCACGAGGCGATTCGTGAGCGCTGGAGTTGTGAGACCCCCTGGTCCTGGAAGGAAAAGCACACCAGATGGTTTTTAGAGCACTATCTGCGTTACTCAGCACCAGCGACCGTCTATTACTATGAATTAACAGCAGGATTGATCCGCCGCAGAAAGGCGCAACTCGTGGTTCTCTGATAGACCTTTTAAGCGTGAGCCCCTGAGTATGGGAATGCGGAGCCTTCCCATACTCAGGGGCTTGGCTGAAGAGGCGCAGGCATACCAGAGATTTAGCGACAGTCGTCACTCCTGTCGCCCTGCTGCACGACACGGGTCGTAGCCGGTGGCGCATACCTTTTGGATGTTTAGCGAATCGGTACGACGTTGCGGTCCCTGGTTTGATTGATGGCCGATGCCGACAGGCTGCCGGTGGCCGCCTTCTGGATATGTTCACTCCACCAGGCCATCATCGGACGCCGGCGTTCGATGTAATCCGCCCGGTTGTAGGCGCTACGAACTTCGTCCTTGTCGACGTGCGCCAGCGCGACCTCAATCAGCTCCGGATCCCAGCCATGCTCATTCAGGATGGTGCTCGCCATCGAGCGCAAGCCGTGGCTGACTAGACGGTCCTGAAAGCCCATGCGCTTCAACGCCATGTTGGCGGTCTGGCTATTGGCATGGGTGCGGGGGTTTCTATCTGAGGGGAACACGTACTCTCTGTTACCGCTGAGTTGCTTGAGCGTCTCCAGCAACGAAAGTGCCTGATCGGTAAGAGGGATTGTGTGCGTCCGACGCTTTTTCATGCGCTCTGGCGGAATGGTCCAAATGCGCTTGTCGAAGTCGATATCTGCCCATCGTGTGGTGGCTGCTTCGGCAGGGCGGGTCATCGTGTGCAGTTGCCATTCGATCAGGCAGCGGGTTGTGCGCTTGATGCTGGCGTTCGCGATTTCCATCATGAGCTCGGGAAGCTCCTCAGGTGGTAGCGCAGCCATGTTCTCTTTCTTGGGTTTCTTGAACACCGCCCGAATTCCATTAAGGGGGTTCGCAAATATCAGCCCGGAGTTGACCCCGTAGGTCATGATCTCGTTTAGTCGTTGACTCAATCGTTTCACGGTTTCGAGACTCCCTTTGGCCTCGATTGGGCGAAGGATCTTGATAACCATCGGAGCAGTGATTTGAGAGAGCGGCGTTGTTTTCATGCTTGGGAAAACATGGAGCGTCAGCGATCTCCAAATGTCTTCGGCGTAGGCTTTGGTTACGGAGTCTTTCTTCAGCTCGAACCAGGCGGTGGCCACCTTTTCGAACGTGTGTTCAGTCTCAGCAAGTTTGGCTTGCCTTACCTCATCACGCTGGGTTTTGGGATCAATGCCCAAAGCGAGCAGCTCACGCGCCTCTGCTGCTTTCTTCCGGGCGTTGGCTAACGAGAGGTCGGGGTATGGACCAAGCGCCATGTTGATACGGCTTCTGGTCAACGGCTCGCGGTAATTGAAATTCCACATCATCGAGCCGCTCGCGCGTACTCGAAGCTGCAAGCCATCGCCGTCGCTGAGGACGAAGTCTTTACCAGTTGCCTTGACTGCCTTGAGCTGGCGATCGGAGAGGCGGGTTGCGTTAGTAGGCATGGGGCTACCTCCAGCACCGTTTTGGTATCCTGAAAATAGCATTTGGTAACCCGGGATACCACCTGGGATACCAAAGCGCCTGGAACTCAGAAATCCTCCAAAGCCCCCGTAAGCGCTGAAGCCCCTGTATTCAGTGGATTTCAGGCACAAAAAAAGACGTCCGTGGACGTCTTTAGATGATGAAGTGGTGGAGCCGGGGGGATTTGAACCCCCGTCCGCCAGTACTCCGCTGTCGGTACTACATGCGTAGCCGTATCTATTAAGTTAACCCTCAGCGACCCGAAGGGCAGGGTGCTTTGGGCGAGTTGTGTAAGTTTTAGCCGCTTCGTCCACAACGTACTGCACGGCGATTCTGTTCTATATGACAATCACTTTGGGTTTACAGACATCCCCTGGTGATTGCTGGACCCGAAGGTACCAGAAGCTCAGGTCTAAGGCTGCTTACGCAGCGATAGCGAATTCCTGGCCGTAGTTTTCGTCATTGGCAACTATAAGAAGTTGCAACAGTGGATTTACGAGTTCTGTTACCAACTCGGCATGCACCTAAAGTTTCGCGACCGGCGTCGAATCCTAAACGGCCCCGTGCTTGTAACTCGTTGTTTCATAGTGAGTGACAAGCCTGTGCAGTGTACGCCAAACCGTCACAGAAGGCCAACCCGAAGGTTGACCTCTGCGGCTGGCGTGGTTACTGATTGCCGCCTTTGTCGCTGTTCTGCAGGTCTTGCAGGGCTTTGGAGGTGATCTCGATGCACTTCTTGTCATCACCGGCCGCGTGCGCGGCTTTGGCTTGGGAGACAGCGGTATCGATTTCGCCTTTTTTGCCACTGGTATCGGTTGCGAGCAGGGCTTGGCCGTTATTGATTTTGTCCAGGTTGATTTTGCACAGATCAGGCTCACCGGCAGCAAAAACAGGGGAGGCCATCATCGCAGCGGTAATGAACAAGCCAGCAAGAGCGGAACGCTTCATAGGGTATCTCCTTGCGAAAAAGGGCTCGACGCTGCTGGCGTTCAGAGGCGGCCAGCGACATCACTGTTAAGCCTCGTACGCCGAGGCCTATTCAAATGACTACGCAGACGCACAGGCGTTCGGTTTAGTGGCTATTTAATGCACTCGAGCTTGCGTTACCCGGTCCACCAGGTACACCAACCCGTGATAATCAATGCCTCCATGCTGGCTCAGGCCGATCTCGCAGGTGCGGCTGGTGGAAATGCCTTCGCTGCAATGTTGCACGGCGTCCTTGAGCGACCGCAGTGAGTGGGCGTTGAGCTCGGGCGTGGTAAAGCCTTTGTCGCCGGCAAAACCGCAGCAATGGATGCCTTCCGGGATCACCACGTTTTTTGAGCAGCGTCGCGCGAGATCAATCAACGCCTGGCTCTCGCCCAGGTGCTGAGTGCTGCAGGTGACGTGCACAGCGATGGGCGCCTCCTGCGGGGTGAAGTCTAGACGGTCCATCAGGTGGGTGCGGATAAAACGCACCGGGTCGTAGAAGTCCAGGCGTGTTTCGCCCAGGTCTTGTACCAGGCGCAGGGTGCAGGGGCTGGTGTCGCAATAGACCGGGTCGAGGCCGCCGCGGCTGGCGTGGAGCAGGGCGCCGATCAGTTCCTGACGTTTGTGCTCAGCCTGTTCGGCATAGCCTTTGGAGGCGAATGGCTGGCCGCAGCACAGGCTGTCCTGATTATCGGGGAAGACTACTTGGTAACCGGCTTTTTCCAGCAGCCCACGGGTCTTGTCGTACAGCGACATCTGCTCTTTATCGCCAGCCGCTGGGCCCATGGCGCGTGAGACGCAGGCTGCCAGGTAGACCACGCGCGGCCGCTCATCCGTCACGGCCGGACTGAAACGAATGGCTTTTTCCGGCTGTGGCATGGCGCTGCTCCACTGCGGGATTTGCCCCTTGGACAGCTTGGTTACTCTGGCTGACAGTTTGGCCAGACGCGGCGCGCCCAAGAGCATGCGCGCGCCATTGGCGACATGCAGGGTAAAACGCGCACCTTGCAGTGCCGTGGCGAAATGGCTGGCGAGCCATTCGGCGGTTTTCTGACTGTCGGCGTCACGGGCGCGCAGCTTTTTCACCAGGTCGCCGGTATTGATGCCTACAGGGCAGCGTTGAGCGCATAACCCGGTGGCGGCGCAGGTGTCGATGCCCTGGTAGTGGTAAGCCGCTTCCAACTCGGTGGTGTCTGCACCCGCGCGCTTTTTCGCCTGGATATCGCGCCAGATCACAATGCGCTGGCGCGGGCTCAAGGTCAGGCCCTTCGAGGGGCATACCGGCTCGCAGAACCCGCACTCGATGCACTTATCCACAATCTCGTCGGCCGCAGGCAATGGCTTGAGGTGTTTAAGGTGAATGTGCGGGTCTTCGCTGAGCACCACGTCGGGGTTGAGAATGCCGTTGGGGTCGAGCAAGCGTTTGAGCTGCCACATCAATTGATACGCATCGCTGCCCCATTCCAGTTCAACGAACGGGGCCATATTGCGGCCAGTACCGTGTTCGGCTTTCAGCGAGCCACCGAACTCGACTGCTACCAGTTGCGCAACGTCGTCCATGAACGCTTTATAACGTGCGATTTCTTCAGTGCTGTTGAAGCCTTGGGTGAACACAAAGTGCAGATTACCTTCCAGGGCATGTCCGAAAAGGATGGCTTCGTCGTAGTGATGTTTGTCGAACAACTCGATCAAGCGGTTCACGCCGATGGCCAGCTGCTCGACCGGGAAGGTCACGTCTTCGATGATTACGGTGGTGCCGGTTTTACGTACAGCACCGACGGCGGGGAAGGTGTCTTTGCGGATGGCCCACAGCCGTGCGTTCTCAACCGGGTCTTCGGTGAAGTCGACCTGTTTTTCCACAGGGAAAGGTGCCAGGGACGCCATGATCAGCGACAGTTGCTCGTGCAGCAATGACGGCGACGCGGCGCGGGATTCGATCAGCAGCGCACAGGCGTTTTCCGATAACTGCTGTACGAAAGCGGGCATGCCCGGTTTGTCCTGTACCGAACGCATGCTGCGCCGGTCCAGCAATTCGACGGCCGAGACCGGCTGGGTTTTCAGCACCGTCACCGCGTTGCAGCAGGTTTCGACATCCGGGAACACGATCAGCGCCGAAGCTTTGTTCGGGTGATCGATCACCGTGTTGTAAGTCACCGCGCTGATAAAACCCAGGGTGCCTTCGGAACCCACCAGCAAGTGGCTGAGGATATCCAGTGGCTCGTCGAAATCCACCAAGGCATTGAGTGACAGGCCGGTGGTATTTTTCAGACGGTATTTGTGGCGGATTTTGGCCGCCAACTCAGCGTTTGCCCGCGTCTCACGTCCCATCGTCGCCAGGCGTTCCAACAGCGCGCCATGTTGGTTACGAAAGGCCGCGACGCTGGCTGCATCTTCGGTATCCAGGCGGCTGCCATCGGCCAGTACCAGCCGGATGCCAGCCAGGGTGTGATAAGTATTCTGCGCCGTACCGCAGCACATGCCGCTGGCATTGTTGGCGACGATGCCGCCAATTTTGCAGGCATTGATCGACGCGGGGTCCGGGCCAATCTTGCGTCCGAACGGCGCAAGCCACGCATTGGCCTGCGCGCCAATCACGCCGGGTTGCAGGCGGATCTGTGTGCCTTGTCCACGAATCTCGCGACCGTTCCAGTTGTCACCCAGCACGATCAGCACCGAGTCGCTGATGGCTTGGCCTGACAGACTGGTGCCCGCCGCGCGGAAGGTGACGGGTACGCGATCACGCTGAGCCAATTGCAGCAGTGCGACTACTTCGTCTTCCGACTCCACGCGGATCACCAGCTGTGGGATCAGTCGGTAAAAACTGGCGTCGGTGCCGAAGGCTAGCGTGGAAAGTGGATCGTCGAAGCGACGATCTTTCGGGATCAGTTGTGCGGCGTCGCTCAGAAAAGCAGCAGGCAGGCTCATCGGTCCTCCAGAAATAGCTGACGCCGGCATGAGTGTCCGGCGCCGATTCTTACCCTATTACGTGCAGGTTTCAGTGCACCAGCATACCGGTGAACCAGTAGGCCTGCGCCAGCGTGATCAGCCCGACAATGGTGGCAAAAAACAGGCTGTGCTTGAGGGTAAAGCGGAACAGATCGGATTCCTTGCCCACCAGGCCGGTGGCGGCGCAGGCGACGGCGATCGACTGCGGCGAAATCATCTTGCCGGTCACGCCGCCGCTGGTATTGGCGGCGACCAACAGCACGTCGTTGACGCCGATCTGGTGGGCAGTGGTGGCTTGCAGCGAGCTGAACAGGGCGTTGGACGATGTGTCGGAGCCTGTCAGGAAAACGCCCAGCCAGCCAAGGAATGGCGAGAAGAACGGGAATGCCGCACCGGTTCCGGCCAGCACCAGCGCCATGGTCGAGGACATGCCGGAGTAGTTGGTGACGAAAGCAAACGCCAGCACCATACCAATTGAGAGGATTGGCCAGCGCAGTTCGTAGAAGGTCTCTTTTAAAGTGGTAAGACCAGTTTTTACGTCGATCTTGAGTACCAGCATCGACACGAGTGCGGAGAAGAAAATCGCCGTGCCGGTAGCTGAAATGGGGTCCAGTTTGAACACGGCTGGAATCGCCGTTGGGGCGGTGACGATCGGGGCGACCTTGATTACCAACTGGTCCAGGTGCGGGATCGCGAAGTTGAAAACCCAGCTGTACATCGAACCGCCCGCCGCGAACATTGCCTTGAAAGGTTTGAGGGTCCAAATGGTGACCAGGACGGTCAGGATCAGGAACGGCGACCAGGCTTTGAAAATCTGCCCTAGGCTGTAGGGCGAAGCGACCGTTTGGCGTGGTTGGCCGAAGCCGCCGACACTGGCGGTAACCGCGGCGCTGGATGTCGCGCCGGCAATCTGCGCGCCCGCGGTGCGCTTGGGCTGCCAAACTTTCAGGAACAACGTCAGGGCTACCAGGCTGGCCAGCGCGGAAGTGATGTCCGGCAGCTCCGGGCCGATGAAGTTGGAGGTGAAATATTGGGTGACGGCAAAGCTCAGGCCTGCCACCAAGGCTGCCGGCCAGGTTTCACGAACGCCACGCAGGCCGTCCATCATAAACACCAGCCAGAACGGCACGAACAGCGACAGCAGGGGCAGCTGGCGGCCGGTCATGGCGCCGATCTTGAATGCGTCAATGCCGGTGACCTGGCCTGCGACGATGATTGGAATGCCTAGCGCGCCGAAGGCCACCGGCGCCGTGTTAGCGATCAGGCACAGGCCGGCGGCGTACAGCGGGTTGAAACCCAGGCCGACCAGCAGTGCGGCGGTGATCGCCACTGGTGCGCCGAAACCGGCCGCGCCTTCGAGGAAGGCGCCGAAGCAAAAGCCGATCAGCAGCACTTGCAGGCGCTGGTCGTCGGTAATCGACAGAACTGAGCTGCGGATGATCTCGAACTGGCCGCTCTTGACCGTCAGTTTGTAGAGAAACACGGCTGCGACGATGATCCACGCGATAGGCCACAGGCCGTAGGCAAAGCCATAACCAGCGGCGGCCAGTGCCATGTCCACGGGCATCTGGAAGGCAAAGATAGCCACCAGGACCGACAGCCCCAAGGTGATGCTCCCGGCGACGTGGCCTTTGAGGCGAAACACGGCCAGGGCGAGGAAGAAAAATACGATTGGAATAACGGCGGCCAATGCGGACAGGCCGAGGCTGCCGAGCGGGCTGTAGAGCTGTTGCCAGGTTTGCATATGGGGTGGCCCCTGATTGTTGTTGTTAGGTCAGCTTGGATAATTGGTAATACCAATTTACAGTTGCTGTTGGCTAGAGTAAAAGCCTGGGATGGGGTGTGTCAATTTGCCGCTCGCGAAACTTTGGTCGTAACGGTGCGGTGCAGAGGTTCTGCTCGGGTGAATCGAGGGCGTTCTGATAGGTGCCGCAAGCGCGGCGATAGGCCAGAATAGAGGGCCCGGCGAGTGGTCGGGATTGTGGAGAGTGAGTTATGGGGTTTGATCAGGTGCGTCAGCGCCGTTTGTCTGACGATATCGTCGAGCAGCTTGAGGGCATGATCCTCGAGGGCACGTTGAAGTCAGGCGAGCGCTTGCCGGCCGAGCGCGCTTTGGCTGAGCAATTTGGCGTGTCGCGCCCGTCGTTGCGCGAGGCGATCCAGAAGCTGGCGGCCAAGGGGTTGCTGGTCAGTCGCCAGGGCGGCGGCAACTATGTGGCGGACTCCCTAGGGTCGACGTTCAGCGACCCGTTGCTGCACCTGCTGGAAAATAATCCCGAGGCTCAGCGGGATTTGCTCGAGTTTCGCCAGACGCTTGAAGCGTCGTGTGCTTATTACGCCGCGCAGCGCGCCACCGAGGTGGATCGTGAGCGACTGACCGCAGCGTTTGAGGCGTTACAGGATTGCTATACGCGCGTTGATGAGGTGAGCCGGGTGGAGGAGGGTGCGGCGGATGCGAGGTTTCATTTGGCTATCGCCGAGGCGAGCCATAATGCGGTGTTGCTGCACACCATTCGCGGTTTGTTCGATCTGCTCAAGCGCAATGTGGTGACCAATATCGGTGGTATGTATCAGCAGCGCACGGAAACCCGCGACATGTTGATCAGTCAGCACCGGGATTTGTACCTGGCGATTATCGAAGGGCGGGCCGAGCAGGCGCGTGAGGTTTCAACACGCCATCTGCTGTATGTGCAGGAGGTGTTGGAGGAGGTGCGTCAGGAGGTCCAGCGCGTGGCGCGGGCGGAGCGACGTAAAGGCCTGTAGCCCGGGTGAGTCACCCAGGGCTACATCGTCACAAGGATTATTCTTCCTTGCCCTTGTTGCGAACGGCGCGATGCAGCTCACGATTGGAATCACGCTCGCGCTCGGTATCGCGCTTGTCGTATTCCTTTTTACCCTTGCCCAATGCGATCTCGCACTTGACCAGGTGCTTGCTCCAGTACCAAGACAGGCAGATGCAGGCATAGCCCTTCTGCTGTACAGCGGCGGCGAGCTTTTCGAGTTCGCGGGCGTTGAGCAACAGCTTGCGTGTGCGCACCGGGTCAGCAATCACGTGGGTGCTCGCGGTGGTCAGCGGGGTGATATGACTGCCGAGCAGCCATGCCTCGCCATCCTTGAGCAATACGTAGCTGTCGACCAGTTGCAGCTTGCTGGCGCGCAGACTTTTTACTTCCCAGCCGGCCAGGACCAGACCAGCCTCGAACCGATGTTCGATGAAGTAATCGTGTCGCGCCTTTTTATTTTGCGCGATGGTCCCTGTGGGGTGTTTCTTTTGTTTAGCCATAGGGGCGGCATTATAGGGAGTTGCGAGCGTGTCGGCTACGGTCAACCTGCGTGCTTGAGCGTGTTGGACGAATCCCGGACAATACCGGCAGTTCTTTGGTTTTTTTCTCTCGCGGATTGGGCTGTTCTTTCGCGATGTTTGCCTCAGCAGTGGAAGTAACGCTCACATGACGACGCATATTCAACGTTCGGCTTTATTGCCTTATCCGGCGCAGGCGCTCTATGACCTGGTCAACGACGTGGCGCGTTACCCGGAATTCCTGCCATGGTGCAACACCGCCGAGGTGCTGGAGAGCAGTGCTGAGCACATGGTTGCCAGTGTCGGGGTGGCGAAGGGCGGCCTTAGCCAGCATTTTGTTACACGCAATGTGTTGGTCCCTGGGCAATCCATCGAAATGAATTTGCAGGAAGGGCCGTTCACTCAGCTTCATGGGGTATGGGTGTTCAAGGCGCTGACTGACAAGGCCTGCAAGATCAGCCTGGACCTGTCCTTTGATTATGCAGGGCCGATTGTGCGGGCAACGTTGGGGCCGTTGTTCAACCAGGCGGCCAATACGCTGGTGGATGCGTTCTGCCAGCGGGCCAAGCAGCTGCATGGTTGAGATTGAGGTGGTGTATGCCGCCGAGGACCGCCAGGTCTTATTGGCGGTCACGGTGCCGGCGGGCACAAGCCTGAGGGCTGCGGTGCAGGCGTCGGGTATTGCGGTGCAGTTTCCAACAGTGGTCTTGGCTGATTGCCCCTTGGGCATATTCGGCAAGGTAGTTGCGGATGCGGATATGCGCGCTGTGCAGCCGGGTGACCGTATCGAGATTTACCGGCCCTTGCTGGCAGACCCCAAGGAAGTACGCAGGCTGCGCGCAGCCAAGGCGGCGATAGCCAGGCAGAAAAACTCATAACCCTGCTAAAAGGGCAGGCAACAAAAAGCCCGGCATGCCGGGCTTTTTATCGAGCGCCGCAAACTTACTGCGGGCCGGTGTCCAGAGGCTGAGGCGTCGGGACTGGAACGGTTTGCACGCCGTCCACGTCCTTCTGGATCTGATCCAGCAAGGAGCCTGGTTTGGCCGGTACTTCCGACTTCGGCTTTTCTGCTTCCTGCGCGGGCGCAGTCACATTGGTGCCGTTGTCCTTGCCCAGCAAGGCTTCATCGCGGCTTACGCCAGGCATGAAGTCACCGGACAAGCTGACGAGCTGGTCATTGCCATTAAAGATGACACTGACGCGTTCCTGCTGGCGTTCACCGCCACCAGGCTGGATGCTGTAGAGATAATCCCAGCGATCGGCATGAAAAGTGTCGGTCAGCAGGGGGTTGCCCATAATAAACCGTACTTGCCGTCGGGTCATTCCCGGGCGTAACTGGTCTATCATGTCCTGCGTGACGACATTGCCCTGCTGGATGTCGATTTTGTAAACCCCGGGGAATGAACAACCGGCGAGTGCGAGCAGTCCCACAAGGGTGAAACTGGTTAGCAAGAGCTTGGTGTTTTGCATCGGTGGGCGACTTCCACTATCTTGGCTGGGACAACGTAAACGCCGATCATACCCGTATTAAGAGAAGCTGCGAAGCAGCATCCGCGAGAAAGCTAACCATGGTTGAAAATAGCGAACTACGCAAAGCCGGTCTTAAAGTGACTCTGCCACGAGTCAAGATTCTACAAATGCTCGATTCTGCTGAGCAGCGCCACATGAGTGCCGAGGATGTTTACAAGGCGCTGATGGAGTCTAACGAGGACGTTGGCCTGGCCACGGTTTACCGTGTGCTGACCCAGTTTGAAGCCGCAGGGCTGGTGGTTCGTCATAATTTCGACGGCGGTCATGCGGTGTTCGAATTGGCTGATGGTGGTCATCACGACCACATGGTTGACCTTGATACCAATGAGGTTATCGAGTTCACCAGTCCGGAAATCGAGAAGCTCCAGAAGGCTATCGCCGAAGAGCATGGTTTCGATTTGGTGGACCATAATCTGGTGCTGTACATCCGTAAGAAAAAGTAAAAATCGACGCAGATTTGCTCTGCAAAACGATTGAAGGCGACCCTAGGGTCGCCTTCGTGCTTTCTAAATAGAAGAAATTACCGGGTTAGGCCTTGGCTGCCACGACCATTTTCTTCGCATGGGCCAAAGACTCTTTGGTCAGGTCGATCCCGCCAAGCATCCGCGCCACCTCTTCCACACGTTCCGACTTGTTGAGTTTGGAGACGGCTGTGTGCGTCGCATCGCTGCCGCGTACTTTGTGTACAAACAGGTGCTGATGCCCTTGAGCGGCCACTTGCGGTAAGTGGGTCACGGTCAAGACCTGGCCACGTTCGCCCAAGCGGCGCAGCAACTGGCCAACAATTTCCGCAGTCGGCCCGCCGATACCCACGTCTACTTCATCGAATACCAGTGTGGGTACCCGTGAGGTTTGGGCGGTAATGACCTGGATCGCCAGGCTGATTCGCGACAGCTCGCCGCCTGACGCCACTTTTGCCAACGCCTTGAGCGGCTGACCGGGGTTGGCGCTCACCAGCAGTTCCACCTGTTCCAGGCCGTGGGGTTGCAGCTCGTTGCTGGTGTTGGCATGCAGTTCGATGGTGAAGCGCCCGCCTGGCATGCCCAGGCGCTGAATTTCTTGTTCTACCGCTCCGGCCAGGCCTGTGGCCGCCTGCTGGCGCAGGTCGCTTAATTCGCGAGCTTTCTCATGGTAGTGGCGAGCAAAGGAGGCGAGCTCGTCACCGAGGCGCTCAATGGATTCGTCATTCGCGTTCAAGGTTTCGATTTCATCCAGCAACTTCTGCTGCATCGTCGCTACTTCGGTTGGCTGGATTCGGTGTTTGCGGGCCAGGGTGTAAATAGTGTCCAGGCGTTCTTCGATTTCTTGCAGGCGCGCTGGGTCCGCGTCGAAGTGATCCAGGAAGCGATTCAGTTCGCCCACGGCCTCTTCGACTTGGATTTGTGCGCTGGTCAACAGAGTTGTGGCTTCACTCAGCGAACCGGACGCGTTGTTCACGCTGGACAGTCGATTGAGGCTGGCAGTCAATGCGTTAAGGACATTGCCCGAATCACTCTCGCTGCATTGCTCCACCACTTGGCGACAGATACCCAGCAGGGTTTCGGCATTGGTGAGGTTCTTGTGCTCCTGCTCGAGCTGCTCCAGCTCTGTTTCGCCAAGGCCCAGGCTTTCGAGTTCTTCAAGCTGATAGCTGAGTAACTGATGGCGAGCGCGCTGTTCGTCGCCAGAGTTGGATAGGCGCTCCAGCTCCTGACGAGTCTGACGCCAGCGCTGGGCGGCAAGCTGTACCTGCCGGGCCAGGTCGGTGGCGCCGGCATACTCATCGAGCAGGCGGCGATGGGTATCGGTTTTCAGCAGGGATTGGTGTTCGTGCTGGCTGTGGATATCGATCAGCAGCTCGCCCAGGGCTTTCAAGTCGCCGAGAGGGCAGGGCGTGCCGTTGATGTAGCCGCGCGAGCGGCCTTCTGCTGTGATGACCCGGCGCAGGATGCACGGGCCTTCATTATTAAGGTCGCGCTCGGCCAGCCAGGCTTCGGCTTCCGGAATGTCTGCGAGGTCGAAGGTCGCCAGGATATCGGCCTTGTCCGCACCGGGTCGCACCACGCCGCTGTCGGCGCGGTCGCCAAGCGTCAGGCCCAGGGCGTCGAGCATGATCGACTTGCCGGCACCGGTTTCGCCTGTGATTACGCTCATCCCGCGATCCAGTTCAAGGTCCAGATGTTCAACGATGGCGTAGTTATGTACAGACAGGTGCACGAGCATGGCGGCCGCTCCGAGGCGTTAGGTCTGGTTATTTATACAGTGTTTTGTTTGAGGCTGACAATCCTGATGCTTAGCTCGATTTGCTTGATTGCAGGAGTTTTTTAGCTCAATGAGGAATGAGTGCGAAGGAATTGATCCAGAGCAGGCGAAAGACTTTTGGTAACGCCTGCGCTCTTGAACCTGGAAATTGTGGCCCCATATACCGGAACAGAAGCGCGAGTTGAGTTCGCGCATGATTTTGAAAGGAGAAATCTATGGCTGACGAACAGACGCAGGATACGCAAACTCCAGACGCCAATTCGGCTGCCGGTGATGAGCTGGCGACTCGTGTGCAAGTGCTCGAAGAGCAATTGGCTGCTGCGCAGGATCAGTCTTTGCGTGTTGCCGCCGATCTGCAGAACGTCCGCCGCCGTGCCGAGCAGGATGTCGAGAAGGCTCACAAATTCGCGTTGGAAAAATTCGCCAATGACTTGCTGCCGATTATTGACAGCCTGGAACGTGGCCTTGAGCTGTCCAATCCGGACGATGAAAACATCCGCCCGATGCGCGAAGGGATTGAGCTGACGCTGAAAATGTTCCAGGACACCTTGAAGCGTTATCAGCTGGAAGCTATCGATCCGCAAGGCGGCGAGCCGTTCAATGCAGAGCATCACCAAGCCATGGCCATGCAGGAAAGCCATGACCTGGAGCCCAACAGCGTATTGAAAGTGTTCCAGAAGGGTTATCAGCTTAACGGTCGCTTGTTGCGCCCGGCGATGGTGGTGGTGAGCAAGGCTCCTGCACCTATCGCACCTTCTATTGATGAGCAGGCTTGAAATCAGTCGTAACGACCCCATCTATAAGTCAAGCGTTTAAGTGCTACCGCAGTTGGCCACCACTGCTGCGGCAACCAAATTAAAGTTTCGGGAGAGTAAATCATGGGCAAAATTATCGGTATCGACCTGGGGACTACCAACTCCTGCGTCTCCGTGCTGGAAAACGGCGTTGCTAAAGTTATCGAAAACGCCGAAGGCGCGCGTACCACGCCGTCGATCATTGCATACGCCAACGACGGTGAAATCCTCGTGGGTCAGTCGGCCAAGCGTCAGGCCGTGACCAATCCGCACAACACCCTGTACGCGGTGAAGCGTCTGATCGGTCGTAAGTTCGACGAAGAAGTCGTACAGAAAGACATCAAGATGGTCCCATACAAAATCGCCAAGGCTGACAACGGTGACGCCTGGGTTGAAGTAAATGGCCAGAAAATGTCGCCGCCGCAAATCTCGGCTGAAATCTTGAAAAAGATGAAGAAAACCGCCGAAGACTACCTCGGTGAAGCAGTGACTGAAGCGGTGATCACCGTTCCGGCCTACTTCAACGACAGCCAGCGCCAGGCGACCAAAGACGCCGGCCGCATCGCGGGCCTGGATGTAAAACGTATCATCAACGAGCCAACCGCAGCCGCTCTGGCCTACGGCATGGACAAGGCCAAGGGCGACCACACTGTGATCGTTTACGACCTGGGTGGCGGTACTTTCGACGTCTCCGTGATCGAGATCGCAGAAGTTGACGGCGAGCACCAGTTTGAAGTGTTGGCCACCAACGGCGACACCTTCCTGGGCGGTGAAGACTTTGACATTCGTCTGATCGACTACCTCGTTGACGAATTCAAGAAAGAAAGCGGCATGAACCTCAAGGGTGATCCGCTGGCCATGCAGCGTCTGAAAGAAGCCGCTGAGAAAGCCAAGATCGAGCTGTCTTCCGCTCAGTCGACCGACGTGAACCTGCCGTACATCACTGCAGACGCCACCGGTCCTAAGCACTTGAACGTGAAAATCTCGCGTTCCAAGCTGGAAGCACTGGTTGAAGACCTGGTTCAACGCACCATCGAGCCTTGCCGCATCGCGCTGAAAGACTCCGGTATCGACGTTGGCTCGATCAACGACGTGATCCTGGTTGGCGGTCAGACCCGTATGCCACTGGTTCAGAAGCTGGTCACCGAGTTCTTTGGCAAAGAAGCCCGTAAGGACGTGAACCCGGACGAAGCTGTTGCCATGGGTGCTGCTATCCAAGGTGCGGTACTGGCCGGCGACGTGAAAGATGTGTTGCTGCTGGACGTGAGTCCGCTGACTCTGGGTATCGAAACCATGGGCGGCGTGATGACTGCGCTGATCGAGAAAAACACCACGATTCCTACCAAGAAATCGCAAGTGTTCTCGACTGCCGACGACAACCAGGGCGCTGTGACCATTCACGTGCTGCAAGGTGAGCGTAAGCAAGCGGCGCAGAACAAGTCTCTGGGCAAGTTCGACCTGGCTGAGATTCCACCAGCACCACGTGGCGTGCCACAAATTGAAGTGACCTTCGACATCGACGCCAACGGCATTCTGCACGTAGGCGCCAAAGACAAGGCCACTGGCAAAGAGCAGAAGATCACGATCAAGGCCAACTCCGGTCTGTCTGATGAAGAAATTCAACAGATGATTCGTGATGCTGAAGCTAACGCTGATGCGGATGCCAAGTTTGCTGAGCTGGCCGGCGCCCGTAACCAGGGTGATGCCCTGGTTCACTCGACGCGCAAAATGATCTCCGAAGCAGGCGACAAAGTGACTGCTGAAGAGAAAACCGCAATCGAAGCGGCTGTAGTTGCCCTGGAAGCCGCCATCAAAGGCGACGACAAGGCTGCCATCGAAGCCAAGGTTGAGGAGCTGTCGAAAGTCTCCGCACCGGTTGCTCAGAAAATGTACGCCGAGCAAGGCCAGCCGGCAGAAGGCGCTGCGCAGCATGCAGAGCCTGAAGCCAAGCACGACGACGTTGTCGATGCCGAGTTCGAAGAAGTTAAAGACCAGAAGTAAGTTGGTCGCCCGGTTGACCGCTATCAAGCGGTGACTGGTAGGATGTCGCCGCGCGGGAGCTTGCTCCCGCGTTGGCGTGTCTGGGGTATGCGAATTTTTACAGCATGCGACAAGGTTCGGATGCTGGCGGTGTGATCGGGAATGCTCCTGCTTCCTGGCGACAGTCACCGCGTTTTTGGCCGGGTCTCTGGCTAAAAGCAGTTATGACCAGGATCGTTGAATTGACGTGAGTTGGGTCCGGGCCGGTATTGGGGCTCAACGAGTTTGGCGAGGCTCAGGAGGGTCTGGCTGAACGTCCTTAAGAGTGTAAAGACTTATGGCAAAGCGTGACTATTACGAAGTATTGGGTGTGGAGCGCGGCTCCAGCGAGGCAGACCTGAAAAAGGCTTACCGTCGCCTGGCGATGAAGCACCACCCGGACCGTAATCCGGATAGCAAAGAATCCGAAGAGCTGTTCAAAGAGGCCAATGAGGCCTACGAGTGCCTGTCTGATCCCAACAAGCGTGCGGCCTACGACCAGTATGGTCACGCAGGTGTTGACCCAAGCATGGGTGGCGGTGGTGCTGGTTTTGGTGGTCAGAACTTCTCCGATATCTTCGGCGACGTATTCAGTGACTTCTTCGGCGGAGGCCGTGGCGGCCAGCGTGGCGGCGCTCAGCGTGGCAGCGATTTGCGCTACACCCTGGAGCTGAACCTGGAAGAAGCCGTGCGCGGCACCAGCGTCAATATCCGTGTGCCGACGCTGGTCAATTGCAAGCCGTGCGATGGCTCGGGCGCGAAGAAAGGCTCCTCGCCGATCACGTGCCCAACCTGCGGCGGTATTGGCCAGGTCCGTATGCAGCAGGGCTTCTTCTCGGTGCAGCAGACCTGCCCGCGTTGCCATGGCCAAGGCAAGATCATTTCCGATCCTTGCGACTCCTGCCACGGCGAAGGCCGCGTTGAAGAGTACAAGACCCTCTCGGTGAAAGTGCCGGCGGGTGTCGATACCGGTGATCGCATTCGCCTGTCGGGCGAGGGTGAGGCGGGTACTCAGGGCGGCCCTACCGGCGACCTGTATGTGGTGATCAATGTGCGCGAGCACTCGATCTTCCAGCGCGATGGCAAACACCTGTTCTGTGAAGTGCCAATCAGCTTTGTCGATGCGGCCCTGGGTGGCGAGTTGGAGATTCCGACGCTCGATGGTCGGGTCAAGCTCAAGATTCCTGAAGGCACGCAGACCGGCAAGCAGTTCCGTATTCGTGGCAAAGGCGTTGCGCCGGTGCGCGGTGGCGGTGCTGGCGACCTGATGTGTCGCGTAGCCGTGGAAACACCGGTCAACCTCGGGCGTCGTCAGCGCGAGCTGCTGGAAGAGTTCCGCAGTTCGTTGGAAGGTGATGACTCCCATTCGCCGAAAACTACCGGCTTTTTCGATGGCGTGAAGCGCTTCTTCGGCGACCTGTAAGGAAGTGAGTATGCGACGTATAGCCGTAATGGGCGCTGCCGGGCGCATGGGCAAGACGCTGGTCGAAGCGGTGCAGCAGCGCTCGCCGGCCTCTGGGCTGACGGCGGCGATTGTTCGCCCGGGCAGCACGTTGATCGGTGCGGATGCGGGTGAGCTGGCCTCGCTGGGGCGCATCGGCGTTTCGTTGTCGGGCAACCTGGAGCAGGTGGCCGACGAGTTCGACGTGCTGATCGATTTCACCCTGCCGGAGGTGATGCTGAAAAACCTGGCGTTCTGCCGCAAGGCGGGCAAAGCCATGGTGATCGGTACCACGGGCTTGAGTGCTGAGCAGAAGCAGTTGCTGGTGGAGGCGGGTAAGGTTATTCCGATCGTCTTCGCTGCCAATTTCAGTGTGGGCGTGAACCTGTCGCTCAAGTTGCTGGACCTGGCTGCTCGTGTGCTGGGTGATGAGGCGGATATCGAGATCATCGAGACCCATCATCGCCACAAGATCGACGCGCCGTCGGGTACCGCACTGCGCATGGGTGAAGCGATCGCCGATGCGCTGGGGCGTGATCTGTCGAAAGTCGCGGTGTATGGCCGTGAAGGTCATACCGGGGCGCGTGCACGTGACACCATCGGTTTCGCCACTGTGCGCGGTGGCGATGTGGTGGGTGATCACACCGTGCTGTTCGCCTCCGAAGGCGAGCGCCTGGAGATCACGCACAAAGCCTCAAGTCGCATGACATTCGCCAAGGGGGCGGTACGTGCCGCCCTCTGGTTGGAAGGTCGTGAGGCGGGGCTGTACGACATGCGTGATGTGCTGGATCTGCACTAATCAGTAGCTAAAACGGGGCCTCAGGATTATCCTGAACCCCCGTTTTTACCAGCTAAGCGACTTCCTGTCGCATTCCCCTGCCTTTAAGGCTCATTAGCGGTGGACCAAAAAAGCCTTTTTCTGTAAGCTACAGCTTTAGTGTGTCCACTAAAAGCGCGCAGAATAATTCAGTGAAGAAGCGGGGTGACGTGTCCATACGTCACTCCGCTTTTTTACAACCTGCGATCGCCCTTTCAGGCTTTATTTACGGGAGGTCTTCTTGACTAAGCCAGCCATACTCGCCCTTGCTGATGGCAGCATTTTTCGCGGCGAAGCCATTGGAGCCGACGGTCAGACCGTTGGAGAGGTAGTGTTTAACACTGCCATGACCGGCTATCAGGAAATCCTTACCGATCCTTCCTACGCCCAACAGATCGTTACCCTGACCTATCCGCACATCGGCAACACCGGTACTACACCGGAAGACGTCGAGTCTGATCGTGTGTGGTCGGCTGGCCTGGTCATTCGTGACCTGCCACTGGTTGCGAGCAACTGGCG
The DNA here is from genome assembly GCF_963890955.1 of Pseudomonas sp. MF6747. Classification (NCBI taxonomy): domain Bacteria; kingdom Pseudomonadati; phylum Pseudomonadota; class Gammaproteobacteria; order Pseudomonadales; family Pseudomonadaceae; genus Pseudomonas; species Pseudomonas sp. MF6747. The sequence continues at coordinate 59,696 of NZ_CAWPSZ010000051.1, read as the reverse complement.
TAACACGATGTCGCTGTCCGATTACCTGAAAGCCAACAATGTGGTGGCAATCGCCGGTATCGACACGCGCCGCCTGACACGCATCCTGCGTGAAAAAGGCTCGCAGAATGGCTGCATCATGGCGGGTGACAATATTTCCGAAGAAGCGGCGATCGCCGCAGCGCAAGGCTTCCCCGGTCTGAAAGGCATGGACCTGGCGAAAGTTGTCAGCACCAAAGAGCAGTACGAGTGGCGCTCCACTGTCTGGGATTTGAAGACCGACAGCCACGAGACCATCGCTGCAGCTGACCTGCAATACCATGTGGTCGCCTACGACTACGGGATCAAGTACAACATCCTGCGCATGCTGGTAGAGCGCGGTTGCCGCGTGACCGTAGTGCCGGCGCAAACCCCGGCCAGCGACGTGCTGGCCCTGCAGCCGGACGGTGTGTTCCTGTCCAACGGCCCGGGTGATCCCGAGCCTTGCGACTACGCCATCAAGGCGATCAAGGAAGTGCTGGAAACCGAGATTCCGGTATTCGGTATCTGCCTCGGTCACCAACTGCTGGCCCTGGCCTCCGGCGCCAAGACTCTGAAAATGGGTCACGGCCACCACGGCGCCAACCACCCTGTGCAGGACCTGGACACTGGCGTTGTGATGATCACCAGTCAGAACCACGGTTTTGCGGTGGATGAAGCGACTTTGCCGGCTAACGTGCGCGCGATTCACAAGTCGCTGTTCGACGGTTCCCTTCAAGGCATCGAGCGCACTGACAAGAGCGCGTTCAGCTTCCAGGGCCACCCTGAAGCAAGCCCGGGCCCGAACGACGTAGCGCCGCTGTTCGACCGTTTCATCAATGAGATGGCCAAGCGACGCTGACTGAGCGGCTTGCGGGCGGCCCCGAATCTCGGTGGCCCCCGCAGGCTCTTCAAAGAGTGTTCAAGACGGCTTGCCGACTGACCTGCGGATTTGAGTGACAAACCCATGCCAAAACGTACAGACATAAAAAGCATCCTGATTCTCGGCGCTGGCCCGATCGTGATCGGCCAGGCCTGCGAATTCGACTACTCCGGCGCCCAGGCCTGCAAAGCCCTGCGCGAAGAGGGTTACCGCGTCATCCTGGTGAACTCCAACCCGGCCACCATCATGACCGACCCGGATATGGCCGACGCCACCTACATCGAGCCGATCAAATGGCAGACCGTTGCCAAGATCATCGAGAAAGAGCGTCCGGACGCGCTGCTGCCAACCATGGGCGGCCAGACCGCACTGAACTGCGCCCTGGACCTGGAGCGCGAAGGCGTCCTGGAAAAATTCGGCGTAGAGATGATCGGCGCCAATGCCGACACCATCGACAAGGCTGAAGACCGCTCGCGTTTCGACAAGGCCATGAAGTCCATCGGCCTGGATTGCCCGCGTTCCGGTATCGCCCACAGCATGGAAGAGGCCAATGCGGTCCTCGAGAAGCTCGGCTTCCCGTGCATCATCCGTCCGTCCTTCACCATGGGCGGCACGGGTGGCGGTATTGCCTACAACCGTGAAGAGTTCGAAGAAATCTGCGCCCGTGGTCTGGACCTGTCGCCGACCAAAGAGCTGCTGATCGACGAATCCCTGATCGGCTGGAAAGAGTACGAGATGGAGGTTGTCCGCGACAAAAAGGACAACTGCATCATCGTCTGCTCGATCGAAAACTTCGACCCGATGGGCGTGCACACCGGCGACTCGATCACCGTTGCTCCTGCGCAGACCCTGACGGACAAGGAATACCAGATCATGCGTAACGCCTCGTTGGCGGTACTGCGTGAGATCGGCGTGGAAACCGGCGGTTCCAACGTTCAGTTCGGCATCTGCCCGGACACCGGCCGTATGGTCGTGATCGAGATGAACCCGCGTGTATCGCGTTCTTCGGCGCTGGCATCGAAAGCCACCGGCTTCCCGATTGCGCGCATCGCTGCCAAGCTGGCGATCGGTTACACCCTGGACGAATTGCAAAACGAAATCACTGGCGGCGCTACGCCGGCATCTTTCGAGCCGTCCATCGACTACGTCGTGACCAAGCTGCCACGGTTTGCCTTCGAGAAATTCGCCAAGGCTGACGCTCGCCTGACCACCCAGATGAAATCCGTCGGTGAAGTCATGGCCATCGGCCGGACCTTCCAGGAGTCCCTGCAGAAAGCCCTGCGTGGCCTGGAAGTGGGTGTTTGCGGTCTGGACGAGAAGCTCGACCTGAGCAACCCGGAAAGCATGAGCGTGCTCAAGCGCGAGCTGACCGTGCCGGGTGCCGAGCGCATCTGGTACGTGGCCGATGCTTTCCGCGCCGGCATGACTGTCGAACAAATCTTCGGCATGAACATGATCGACCCGTGGTTCCTGGTGCAGATCGAAGATCTGATCAAGGAAGAAGAGAAGGTCAAGACCCTTGGTCTGTCCTCCATCGACCGCGACCTGATGTTCCGCCTCAAGCGCAAAGGTTTCTCCGATCAGCGTCTGGCCAAGCTGCTGGGTGTGACCGAGAAGAACCTGCGTACGCATCGCCACAAGCTGGATATCTTCCCGGTCTACAAGCGCGTTGACACCTGCGCGGCCGAGTTCGCCACCGACACTGCTTACCTGTACTCCACCTACGAGGAAGAGTGTGAAGCCGCGCCGTCGGGCCGCGACAAGATCATTATTCTGGGCGGCGGTCCAAACCGTATCGGCCAGGGCATCGAGTTCGACTACTGCTGCGTACACGCCGCTCTCGCCCTGCGCGAAGACGGGTACGAGACCATCATGGTCAACTGCAACCCGGAAACCGTTTCCACTGACTACGACACTTCCGACCGTCTGTACTTCGAGCCGGTAACTCTGGAAGACGTGCTGGAAATCTGCCGGGTCGAGAAGCCAAAAGGCGTGATCGTCCAGTACGGTGGCCAAACTCCGCTGAAACTGGCTCGCGCTCTGGAAGCAGCCGGCGTGCCGATCATCGGCACCAGCCCTGACGCCATCGACCGTGCCGAAGACCGTGAGCGCTTCCAGCAGATGGTTGAGCGCTTGAACCTGCGTCAGCCGCCAAACGCCACCGTGCGCAGCGAAGACGAAGCCATCCGCGCAGCCAGCAAGATCGGTTACCCGCTGGTGGTGCGTCCGTCCTACGTGCTGGGCGGCCGTGCGATGGAAATCGTCTACGAAGAAGAAGAACTCAAGCGTTACCTGCGTGATGCAGTGAAAGTGTCCAACGACAGCCCAGTGCTGTTGGATCACTTCCTCAACTGCGCCATCGAGATGGATGTGGATGCTGTCTGCGACGGCACCGACGTAGTGATTGGCGCGATCATGCAGCATATCGAACAGGCGGGCGTTCACTCCGGTGACTCCGCATGCTCGCTGCCGCCATACTCGCTGCCGGCGCACATCCAGGACGAGATGCGCGAGCAGGTCAAGAAGATGGCTCTGGAACTGGGCGTGGTCGGCCTGATGAACGTACAGTTGGCGCTGCAAGGCGAAGACATCTACGTGATCGAAGTCAACCCGCGTGCTTCGCGTACCGTGCCATTTGTTTCCAAGTGCATCGGTGTTTCCCTGGCGATGATTGCTGCCCGTGTGATGGCCGGTAAGACCTTGAAGGAAATCGGCTTCACCAAGGAAATCATTCCTAACTTCTACAGCGTGAAAGAGGCGGTGTTCCCCTTCGCCAAATTCCCTGGTGTGGACCCGATCCTGGGCCCAGAGATGAAGTCCACCGGTGAAGTGATGGGTGTGGGCGACACCTTCGGTGAAGCGTTCGCCAAAGCCCAGATGGGTGCAAGCGAAGTGCTGCCGACCGGCGGTACCGCGTTCATCAGTGTGCGTGATGATGACAAACCGCTGGTTGCAGGCGTGGCCCGTGATCTGATCAACTTGGGCTTTGAAGTCGTGGCCACCGCCGGGACCGCCAAGCTGATCGAAGCTGCCGGCCTGAAAGTGCGTCGCGTGAACAAGGTGACGGAAGGCCGTCCGCACGTGGTCGACATGATCAAGAATGACGAAGTCACCCTGATCATCAACACCACCGAAGGTCGCCAGTCGATCGCGGACTCCTACTCCATTCGTCGTAATGCCTTGCAGCACAAGATTTACTGCACCACTACCATTGCTGCTGGCGAAGCCATCTGCGAAGCGCTCAAGTTCGGTCCGGAAAAGACCGTGCGTCGCTTGCAGGATCTACACGCAGGATTGAAGGCATGACCAAATACCCAATGACTGTCCAGGGCGCCAAGGCCCTGGAAGAGGAACACGCCCATCTGACCAAGGTCGTCCGTCCGAAGCTGAGCCAGGACATCGGTACGGCTCGCGAGCTGGGTGACTTGAAGGAAAACGCTGAATATCATGCTGCTCGCGAGCAGCAGGGTATGGTCGAAGCGCGGATCCGTGACATCGAAGGCCGTATGCAGAACGCTGTGATCATCGACGTCACGACCATCCCGCATACTGGCAAAGTGATTTTCGGTACCACCGTGGAAATCGCCAACGTCGAAACGGATGAGCGCGTTGTTTATCACATCGTCGGCGAGGACGAAGCTGACTTCAAACTCGGCAAAATCTCGGTTGGTTCGCCTCTTGCCCGCGCCTTGATTGCCAAGGAAGAGGGTGATGTGGTGGCGGTGAAAACACCTGGTGGCGTGATCGAGTACGAGATTGTTGAAGTTCGTCACATCTGAAAGACGGCGCCCGCTTCGTGCGGGCGCCATGCTTTGGCAGCTTGCCCAGATGCTTTGGGTGGGCGGCGTGTGGTTGTTACACATTGGTTTACTGCCGACGCTGGGCCTGATTGGCCTGGCGCCGTTGTTGATCGATGAAATCGACGGATTGCTCAGCGCGCTGCTGGTAGGTTTTGCGGCGGCGTGCGTGACGCTCCAGGTGCTGGTGCTGATCAAGGCCGAAGGCTTGGGGAGTTTGTGGCGGGATATTCGCGGCCAACTGCTGTTGATGGCGCTGTACGCATGCGCAATGTTTTGCGTGGTGCATACGTGGCTGCCGGAAGCGTTGCGCTGGCAGCTATTCAGCTATCTTGTGCTAGGGTTCTCCGGCTTGATGCTGGTGTTGCAACCGGCGCCAGGATGGAGTGGCGGGGCGCGCGAAGCACGCCCGTGACCCTTTTATTACTTGAAGCGGTGTACGTTCGACAGTTGCTTGTTGACGCTGAAGTTCTTGCGATACAGCAGCGCCATCTTGCCAATGACCTGAACCAGATCCGCTTTGCCGACCTTGCACAGTTCTGCAACGGCGGCCAAACGCGCTTCGCGGTCAAGGATGTTGACCTTGATCTTGATCAGTTCGTGATCGCCCAATGCGCGTTCAAGTTCGGCTAACACACCTTCAGTCAAACCGTTGTCTGCCACAATCAGAACTGGTTTCAGATGGTGGCCAATGGATTTGTACTGTTTCTTCTGCTCTTGAGTGAGCGGCATAATCTGACCCCTGCGTCTGATCTTGTAAAAAGCGGCGGCCAGTTTACCCGAGCGAGTCCGGGACCGCCCAGTTAATCACGACCCGTTTTATTTTTCGAGGTGGCCCGTGGCCCGTTCCAAAACTAGCCTTAAGTGGCTGCAAGAGCATTTCAACGATCCTTACGTCAAAAAGGCGCAAAAGGACGGGTACCGTTCGCGGGCCAGCTACAAGCTCCTTGAGATCCAGGACAAGGACAAATTGATTCGCCCCGGCATGAGCGTTATTGATCTTGGCGCGGCCCCTGGTGGTTGGTCCCAGGTGACCAGTCGTCTGATTGGTGGGCAGGGCCGTTTGATTGCTTCCGACATCCTGGAAATGGACAGCATCCCGGATGTGACCTTTGTTCACGGTGACTTCACCCAGGACGCCGTGCTCGCAGAGATCCTCGAGGCGGTGGGAAATTCGCAGGTAGACCTTGTGATTTCCGACATGGCCCCCAATATGAGTGGATTACCGGCCGTCGATATGCCGCGCGCAATGTTCCTGTGTGAACTGGCGCTGGATTTGGCGGGTCGGGTGTTGCGTCCGGGTGGGGATTTTCTGGTGAAAGTCTTCCAGGGCGAAGGTTTTGACGAGTACCACAAGAACATTCGCAAGTTGTTCGACAAGGTGCAAACGCGCAAGCCAGACTCTTCTCGGGACAGGTCTCGAGAGCAATACCTGTTGTGCCGCGGCTTCCGCGGTGTTGAAGGTGCGGCGAGTGAAGAGCGTTTTTGAGGAATTCGAGGAAGGCGATAGGTTTTTTTATATCGCTTTCGTCACGAAGCTTTACGAATATTGTGTAGTCAAAGTTTCACAAAGGGTTACAGACGGCGCCTGCCAGAGTTGTAGGTAATGTAGTAAGTTAGGCCGGTGAATATCATGCGAAGCGCGCGCCAGTAGCGGAGCTTGCTTCAGAGGGTAGTTAATTGAACGATATGGCAAAGAATCTGATCCTGTGGTTGATCATCGCGGCAGTCCTGGTGACGGTGATGAACAACTTCTCCAGCCCTAACGAGCCGCAGACCCTCAACTATTCCGACTTCATCCAGCAAGTTAAGGATGGCAAGGTCGAGCGCGTAGCGGTTGATGGCTATGTGATCACCGGCAAGCGCAACGATGGCGACAGCTTCAAGACCATTCGTCCCGCTATTCAGGACAACGGTCTGATTGGCGATTTGGTGGATAACCACGTGGTCGTCGAAGGCAAGCAGCCTGAGCAGCAGAGCATCTGGACTCAACTCCTGGTGGCCAGCTTCCCGATCCTGGTAATTATTGCTGTGTTCATGTTCTTCATGCGCCAGATGCAAGGCGGTGCGGGAGGCAAGGGCGGGCCGATGAGCTTCGGCAAGAGCAAGGCGCGCCTGCTCTCCGAGGATCAGGTGAAGACCACCCTGGCTGACGTTGCGGGTTGCGACGAAGCCAAGGAAGAAGTTGGTGAGTTGGTCGAGTTCCTGCGCGATCCGGGCAAGTTTCAACGCCTGGGTGGCCGTATTCCACGCGGCGTGTTGATGGTTGGTCCTCCGGGTACCGGTAAAACCTTGCTCGCCAAGGCGATTGCCGGCGAAGCCAAAGTGCCGTTCTTCACCATTTCCGGTTCTGACTTCGTCGAAATGTTTGTTGGTGTGGGTGCCAGCCGTGTTCGCGATATGTTCGAACAGGCCAAGAAGCACGCACCGTGCATCATCTTCATCGATGAAATCGACGCTGTTGGTCGCCATCGTGGTGCTGGCATGGGCGGCGGTCACGATGAGCGTGAGCAGACCCTCAACCAGTTGCTGGTGGAGATGGACGGCTTCGAAATGAATGACGGCATCATCGTCATTGCTGCGACTAACCGCCCTGACGTATTGGACCCTGCGCTGCTGCGTCCAGGTCGTTTTGACCGTCAGGTGGTGGTTGGCCTGCCGGATATCCGCGGTCGCGAACAGATTCTGAAAGTGCACATGCGCAAAGTACCGATGGGCGACGATGTGGCGCCTGCCGTGATTGCTCGTGGCACACCAGGTTTCTCCGGTGCAGACCTTGCCAACCTGGTGAACGAGGCTTCGTTGTTCGCTGCCCGTACCGGTAAGCGCATCGTTGAAATGAAAGAGTTCGAGCTGGCAAAAGACAAGATCATGATGGGCGCCGAGCGCAAATCCATGGTCATGTCTGAAAAAGAGAAGCAGAACACCGCTTATCACGAAGCCGGTCACGCCATTGTGGGTCGTGTTGTGCCTGAGCATGACCCGGTTTACAAAGTGTCGATCATCCCTCGTGGTCGCGCGCTGGGTGTCACCATGTTCCTGCCGGAAGAGGATCGTTACAGTCTCTCCAAGCGAGCGCTGATCAGTCAGATCTGCTCGCTGTACGGTGGCCGAATTGCTGAAGAAATGACCTTGGGCTTTGACGGTGTGACCACCGGTGCCTCCAACGACATCATGCGCGCCAGCCAGATTGCGCGAAACATGGTGACCAAGTGGGGCTTGTCGGAGAAACTTGGTCCATTGATGTATGCCGAAGAAGATGGCGAAGTGTTCCTGGGGCGTGGCGGCGGCGGTCAAAGCGCCAGCTTCTCCGGTGAGACGGCCAAGCTGATCGACTCCGAGGTGCGCAGCATCATTGACCAGTGCTACGGCACTGCCAAGCAGATCCTGACTGACAACCGCGACAAGCTGGATGCAATGGCTGATGCGCTGATGAAGTACGAGACCATTGACGCCGACCAGATCGACGACATTATGGCCGGTCGTACGCCTCGTGAGCCTCGCGACTGGGAAGGCGGTTCAGGCACCTCTGGCACCCCGCCAGTGGTTCAGAACGAACGCCCTGAAACCCCGATCGGTGGCCCTGCGGCTGACCACTAAGGTTTGAAATGACTTCTGCGTCGTCCTCCACCCGGTTGCCTTGCGGCAACCGGGTTCTTGATTTGGCCCATACACACGTCATGGGCATTCTTAATGTAACTCCTGATTCCTTTTCCGACGGCGGCCGTTTCAGTCAGCAGGACGCCGCGTTGCGTCACGCCGAGGCTATGGTGCTGGCGGGGGCAACGTTGATTGATGTTGGTGGCGAATCGACCCGCCCCGGAGCGCGTGTTGTTTCTCCCTTGGAGGAGCTGGAGCGCGTTGCACCGATAGTTGAGCGTATCGCCCGCGAGCTTGATGTGATCATCTCGGTTGATACATCCACGCCAGCAGTAATGCGTGAGACGGCGCGCCTGGGTGCGGGCCTGATCAACGATGTGCGCTCCCTACAGCGAGACGGAGCCCTGGATGCCGCGGCGGCAACCGGCCTGCCGGTGTGCCTGATGCATATGCTGGGAGAGCCCGGCAACATGCAGGACAGCCCGCATTACGACGACCTGGTGAGTGAAGTGAGTGGGTTTCTTGCTGAAAGGATCGCTCAGTGCGCCAAGGTGGGAATCGCTGCCGATAAGATCATCCTTGATCCCGGATTTGGCTTCGCCAAGACGCTTCAGCACAATTTGAGCCTCTTTAAACGTATGGAAGCCCTGCACGCCCTTGGTCGGCCTTTGTTGGTCGGTGTTTCGCGCAAGAGCATGATAGGGCTGGCCTTGAACCGCCCGGTAGGCGAGCGGCTGTACGGCGGTCTGGCGCTTGCTGCGCTTGCCATGACCAAAGGCGCGCGAATTTTGCGCGTGCATGATGTCGCCGAGACAGTCGATGTGGTGCGTATGATTGCCGCTGTAGAATCAGCCGAATAAGAATGACGGAGCACTTATGACTAAAAAATATTTTGGCACCGACGGTATTCGCGGTCGGGTCGGTGAATTCCCGATTACTCCTGACTTCATGCTCAAGCTGGGCTGGGCGGCAGGCATGGCGTTCCGCAGCATGGGCGCTTGCCGGATTCTGGTGGGCAAGGACACCCGTATTTCGGGTTATATGTTCGAATCCGCGCTGGAGGCGGGTTTATCCGCCGCCGGTGCTGATGTGATGCTGTTGGGGCCAATGCCGACGCCTGCGATCGCTTACCTGACGCGTACCTTTCACGCTGAAGCCGGTATCGTGATCAGTGCGTCGCACAATCCCCATGATGACAATGGCATCAAATTCTTCTCGGGCCAGGGCACCAAGTTGCCGGACGAGATCGAGTTGATGATTGAAGAGCTACTGGATGCACCGATGACGGTGGTTGAGTCCAGCAAGTTGGGCAAGGTGTCGCGTATCAACGACGCATCGGGCCGTTATATCGAATTTTGCAAAAGCAGCGTGCCGAGCAGTACCAATTTTGCCGGGCTGAAGATCGTTATCGACTGTGCCCACGGTGCAACCTATAAGGTGGCTCCAAGTGTATTCAAAGAGCTGGGTGCGGACGTGACGGTGCTGTCGGCGCAACCGAACGGCTTGAACATCAATGATAATTGCGGCTCTACCCACATGGGGCAGCTGCAGGCGGCCGTTCTGGCTGAGCATGCCGACCTGGGCATCGCCTTTGATGGCGATGGTGACCGTGTGTTGATGGTGGATCACACCGGTACCGTGGTTGATGGTGATGACCTGCTGTTTATCATTGCTCGCGACCTGCATGAGCGTAACAAGCTGCAAGGTGGTGTCGTCGGCACATTGATGAGTAATCTTGGGCTTGAGCTCGCTCTGGCTGAGCTGGGTATTCCGTTCGTACGCGCCAACGTCGGTGACCGGTATGTGATCGCCGAGCTGCTGGAGCGTAATTGGCAGGTGGGGGGTGAAAACTCCGGGCATGTTGTCTGCTTCCAGCACACCACTACGGGCGATGCCATCATTGCTGCTCTGCAAGTGTTGTTGTCGTTGCGTCGCCGTGAAGAGAGTCTCGCTCAGGCGCGACAGGCGCTGCGTAAGTGTCCGCAGGTTCTGCTCAATGTGCGTTTTGCCGGTGGCGAAAACCCGATTGAGCACCCAGCTGTCAAAGACGCGTGCGAGCGCGTGACCCTGGCAATGGCGGGGCGTGGACGGGTGCTGTTGCGCAAGTCCGGCACAGAGCCTCTGGTGCGCGTCATGGTCGAAGGCGAAGACGAAACACAGGTTCGTGGCCATGCCGAAGACCTGGCAAAACTGGTAACTGAAATTTGCGCCTGAATTCGGCTTGCCAGTGATGATGTGGTTGGGTAACATCTGCGCCCACTTTGACCGACGAGGTACAGCATGCGTCGCACTATGGTAGCTGGTAACTGGAAGATGCACGGTACCCGCGCCAGTGTCGCTGAGCTGATCAATGGCCTTCGTCACTTGGCCTTGCCTAGCGGTGTTGATGTTGCGGTTTTCCCGCCTTGCTTGCATATCAACCAGGTTGTTGATGGCTTGAAAGGTAAGTCGATTCAGGTCGGCGCGCAGAACTCTGCGGTGGAGCCCATGCAAGGTGCGTTGACCGGCGAGATTTCGCCGAGTCAGCTGGTAGATGCGGGTTGTTCCTATGTGCTTGTCGGGCACTCCGAGCGCCGTCAGATGATGGGCGAGCGTGATGGGACGCTCAATCGCAAGTTCGCAGCGGCACAGGCTTGTGGCTTGATTCCAGTGTTGTGTATAGGGGAGACCCTGGAGCAGCGTGAATCGGGCAAGACTCTTGAAGTTGTCTCGCGTCAGTTGGGCAGCATCATCGAGGAGCTGGGTGTTGGTGCGTTTGCAAAGGCAGTCATTGCTTACGAGCCGGTCTGGGCCATTGGCACCGGGCTGACTGCTACACCGCAACAGGCGCAGGATGTGCACGCAGCCATCCGCGCTCAGTTGGCGGCAGAGAATTCTGAAGTCGCGCAAGGTGTGCGGCTTCTATACGGCGGCAGCGTGAAGGCGGCCAATGCGGTCGAACTGTTCGGCATGCCGGATATCGATGGGGGGCTCATTGGTGGAGCTTCCCTGAATGCAGATGAGTTCGGTGCGATCTGTCGCGCCGCGGGAAACTGAAAAAATGCTGGAAACAGTCGTAGTCGTTTTTCATCTGTTGGCTGCCCTGGGCGTAGTTGCCCTGGTTTTGTTGCAACAGGGTAAAGGTGCGGATGCTGGTGCGTCTTTCGGTGCAGGTGCTTCAAATACTGTGTTCGGAAGCCAAGGTTCCTCTACCTTTCTTAGTAAGTTTACTGCTATACTTGCCGCCGGTTTCTTCATAACCAGCTTGGGGTTAGGTTACTTTGCTAAAGAGAAAGCTCATGTGCTGACTCAAGTAGGTCTCCCAAATCCAGCAGTGTTGGAAGTACCAAAAGCAAAACCGGCTTCTGATGATGTCCCGGTGCTTCAAGAGCAAAAGTCGGCTACTCCAGCGACTGACGTACCTCCAGCTCAAGAGCAGAAGTAAGAAGGGTTGTAAACGCTGTATTGCCGAGGTGGTGGAATTGGTAGACACGCAACCTTGAGGTGGTTGTGCCCATAGGGTGTAGGGGTTCGAGTCCCCTTCTCGGTACCAATTATCAGGAGAGCCCGCTGTTGCGGGCTTTCTTGTAGGTGGAAGGTTACATTGACCCTGTAAGGGATCGGTCGTATACTTCCGCCCCAGCTTTGTCGCGGGGTGGAGCAGTCTGGTAGCTCGTCGGGCTCATAACCCGAAGGTCGTCGGTTCAAATCCGGCCCCCGCAACCAGTTTTAGCGGAGCCCCTTTTAAGGGGCTTTTTGTTAGCTGGACACTTTCAACGCCGCTGTTCGACGGCGTTTCAAGGATGGGCGTTTCGCCCATTTTTTTATTTTGCACAGCATGCACATACATGCACGAGGGGGTTCAGGTGTCGAGCAAGCTAGAAGAGTTGCAGGCCTTGCTGGCCCCGGTGGTCGTGGCCCTAGGCTATGAATGCTGGGGTATTGAGTTTTCGGCTCAAGGTCGCCACTCAATGTTGCGCGTTTATATCGATAAAGAGGGCGGCGTGCTGGTGGACGATTGTGCCATTGTCAGCCGTCAGATCAGCGGTGTCCTGGATGTTGAAGATCCGATTTCCGTTGAATACACCCTCGAAGTTTCCTCGCCTGGCATGGAACGCCCACTGTTCACTATTGATCAGTTTGCAAAATTTGCCGGTGAACAAGTGAAGATCAAGCTGCGTTCTCCCTTTGAAGGGCGACGCAACTTTCAGGGCCTTCTGCGCGGTGTAGAAGAACAGGATGTCGTGGTGCAGGTAGAAGACCATGAATTCCTGTTGCCGATCGATATGATCGACAAGGCCAACATTATTCCCAGTTTTGACTGAGACGCGGATCCCGCGGATCCAATGGCTTGCGAAAGGCGAGGCGTACGATGAGCAAAGAAGTACTGCTGGTTGTTGAGTCGGTATCCAATGAAAAGGGCGTACCGGCAAACGTGATTTTTGAAGCGCTGGAGCTGGCCCTGGCCACTGCTACCAAAAAGCGTTTTGAAGACGAAGTTGATCTGCGTGTGGAAATCAACCGCCACACCGGTGCCTATGAGACTTTCCGTCGCTGGACGGTCGTCGAAGAAGCCGATCTTGATGATCCGGCCATCGAAACCTGGCCGAGCAAGGTTGCTGAAACGCATCCTGGCGCCAAGGTCGGTGATGTCGTCGAAGAAAAGATCGAGTCGATCGAATTCGGCCGTATTGCTGCACAGACCGCCAAGCAGGTCATCGTGCAGAAGGTTCGCGAAGCTGAGCGCGCTCAAGTCGTTGACGCTTATCGCGAGCGCCTGGGTGAAATCATCTCCGGTACCGTGAAAAAAGTAACCCGCGACAACGTGATCGTTGACCTGGGCAACAACGCTGAAGCGTTGCTGGCCCGCGAAGACATCATCTCTCGCGAAACCTTCCGTGTCGGCGTGCGTCTGCGTGCGCTGCTCAAGGAAATCCGCACCGAGAACCGCGGCCCTCAGTTGATCCTGTCGCGTACCGCGCCGGAAATGCTGATCGAGCTGTTCCGTATCGAAGTGCCGGAAATTGCCGAAGGCCTGATCGAAGTAATGGCTGCGTCCCGCGACCCGGGTTCGCGCGCCAAGATCGCGGTCCGCTCCAAGGACAAACGCATCGACCCGCAGGGCGCTTGCATTGGTATGCGCGGTTCGCGCGTCCAGGCAGTGTCGGGCGAGTTGGGCGGTGAGCGTGTAGACATCGTCCTGTGGGACGATAACCCGGCGCAGTTCGTAATTAACGCCATGTCGCCGGCTGAAGTGGCGGCAATTATCGTTGACGAAGATGCCCATGCAATGGACATCGCCGTTGGCGCAGATAATCTGGCTCAGGCCATTGGTCGTGGTGGTCAGAACGTGCGTCTGGCCAGCCAACTGACCGGCTGGACCCTGAACGTGATGACCGAATCGGACATCCAGGCTAAGCAGCAAGCTGAAACCGGTGACATCCTGCGCAACTTCATCGACGAGCTGGAAGTCGACGAAGACCTGGCGCAGGTGCTGGTAGATGAAGGCTTCACCAGCCTGGAAGAGATTGCCTACGTACCGTTGGAAGAAATGCTCAACATCGACGGCTTTGACGAAGACACCGTCAACGAGCTTCGCGCTCGGGCCAAGGATCGTTTGTTGACTAAAGCCATCGCTACTGAGGAAAAGCTGGCAGACGCCCATCCGGCCGAAGACCTGCTCTCGCTTGAGGGTATGGACAAGGATTTGGCGATGGAACTGGCGGTGCGCGGCGTAATTACCCGCGAAGACCTGGCCGAGCAGTCTATTGACGATCTGCTCGACATCGACGGCATTGACGATGATCGTGCCGGCAAGTTGATCATGGCCGCCCGAGCCCATTGGTTCGAGTAACTAGGCGCGGCCTGAGGAGAGAAGTGCATGACGCAAGTCACGGTGAAACAACTGGCCGATGAGGTCAAAACACCGGTAGAGCGCCTGTTGCAGCAGATGCGTGAGGCAGGTCTGCCGCACACCGCCGCCGATGAAGGTGTGAGCGACAGTGAGAAGCAGTCTTTGCTGACTCACTTGAAGAGCAGCCACAAGGCGAAAGTGGAAGAACCGCGCAAGATTACATTGCAGCGCAAAACCACCAGCACCCTGCGTGTTGCTGGTAGCAAGAGCATCAGCGTTGAAGTACGCAAGAAGAAAGTCTTCGTACAGCGCAGCCCGGAAGAAATCGAAGCCGAGCGCAAACGCGAACTGGATGAACGTCGCGCAGTAGAAAATGCTGCTCGTCAGAAGGCTGAAGAAGAAGCCAAGCGTCGCGCCGAAGAAGAAGCGCGCCGCCAGCCTGCTGCTGCGCAACCTGCTGGTACTGACGCGGTCGCCGCTCCTGTAGCGCCTGTTGAAGCTGTGCGTGAGGCTGCTCCTGTTGCCGCTGCACCTGCTCCTGCAGCAGACGCTCGCAAGCGCGACGAGCCTCGTCGTCCGGACAAGCCACGTGCCGACGATAACAATCGTCGCGGTGGTGGTGGCGATGGCGAGCGTAAAAACGCTCCACATCGTGCCTCGGTCAAAGAGAAAGCGCCTGCTCCACGCGTTGCCCCACGTACTACCGACGAAGAAAGCGATGGCTTCCGTCGTGGTGGTCGCGGCAAGGCCAAGCTGAAAAAGCGCAATGCCCACGGTTTCCAGAGCCCAACCGGCCCTGTCGTGCGTGATGTGCAGATCGGCGAGACCATCACGGTTGGCGATCTCGCCAATCAGATGTCGGTCAAGGCTGCTGAAATCATCAAGTTCATGTTCAAACTGGGTACTCCAGCGACCATCAACCAGGTACTGGACCAGGAAACTGCCCAACTGGTTGCTGAAGAGCTGGGCCACAAAGTGACCCTGGTCAGCGACACCGCCCTGGAAGATTCCCTGGCCGAGTCGCTGAAGTTTGAAGGTGAGTCGTTCTCCCGTGCGCCAGTTGTGACCGTAATGGGCCACGTTGACCACGGTAAGACCTCGCTGCTCGACTACATCCGTCGTGCCAAGGTAGCTGCTGGCGAAGCCGGCGGTATCACCCAGCACATCGGTGCATACCACGTTGAAACCGAACGCGGCATGGTCACTTTCCTCGACACCCCTGGTCACGCCGCGTTTACCGCAATGCGTGCCCGTGGTGCCAAGGCGACTGACATCGTGATTCTGGTGGTTGCAGCGGACGACGGCGTGATGCCGCAGACCATTGAAGCTGTCCAGCACGCCAAGGCCGCTGGTGTTCCACTGGTTGTTGCCGTGAACAAAATCGACAAGCCGGGCGCCGATCTCGATCGCATCCGTAGCGAGCTGTCGGTTCACGGCGTGACGTCCGAAGAGTGGGGCGGTGATACGCCGTTCGTTTCGGTCTCGGCAAAAGTCGGTACCGGTGTAGACGAGCTGCTCGAAGCGGTCCTGCTGCAAGCTGAAGTACTCGAACTGAAAGCAACGCCATCGGCCCCGGGTCGCGGTGTTGTGGTTGAATCGCGTCTCGACAAAGGTCGTGGCCCGGTTGCAACCGTTCTGGTTCAAGACGGTACGCTGCGCCAAGGCGACATGGTGCTGGTCGGTTCGAACTACGGCCGTGTACGTGCCATGCTCGACGAGAACGGCAAGCCAATCAAGGAAGCCGGTCCTTCCATCCCTGTCGAGATTCTCGGCCTGGACGGTACCCCGGACGCTGGCGACGAGATGAGCGTAGTAGCCGACGAGAAGAAAGCCCGTGAAGTGGCTCTGTTCCGTCAAGGCAAGTTCCGCGAAGTCAAACTGGCCCGTGCTCACGCCGGCAAGCTGGAAAACATCTTCGAAAACATGGGCCAGGCAGAGAAGAAGACGCTTAACATCGTCCTCAAATCTGACGTCCGTGGTTCCCTCGAAGCGTTGAACGGCGCCTTGAACGGCCTGGGTAACGACGAAGTGCAAGTGCGCGTTGTCGGTGGCGGTGTCGGTGGTATCACCGAGTCCGACGCCAACCTGGCACTGGCTTCCAACGCTGTACTGTTCGGCTTCAACGTGCGTGCAGATGCTGGCGCTCGCAAGATCGTCGAGCAGGAAGGCCTGGACATGCGTTACTACAACGTCATCTACGACATCATCGAAGACGTCAAGAAAGCCCTTACCGGTATGCTTGGCAGCGACGTTCGGGAGAATATCCTGGGTGTTGCCGAGGTGCGTGACGTGTTCCGCTCGCCGAAATTCGGCGCGATCGCCGGTTGCATGGTTATCGAAGGTGTTGTGCACCGTAACCGTCCAATCCGTGTACTGCGTGAAGACATCGTTATCTTCGAAGGCGAGCTGGAATCCCTGCGCCGCTTCAAGGATGACGCTTCCGAAGTGCGTGCCGGCATGGAATGCGGTATCGGCGTCAAGAGCTACAACGACGTCAAAGCTGGCGACAAGATCGAAGTCTACGAGAAGGTTCAGGTTGCTCGCAGCCTCTAACTCGCGCACTTCCGGAGCCACGCGGCGCGTGGGCATGCAGATGCCCCGCGCAGCGTACGGACTCTAAACGCAACGCCCGGTCTGGCTTTTGTCAGGCCGGGCGTTTGCCGCTTTCAGACCCCACGGGTTTCACCGTGTGGCAGTAACAGGTAACAAGACATGGCAAAAGAATACAGCCGTACCCAGCGTATCGGCGATCAGATGCAGCGCGAGCTGGCCCAACTGATCCGTCGCGAAGTCAAAGACCCACGCGTTGGCCTGGTCACCATCACCGCCGTTGAAGTGAGCCGCGACGTAGGTCACGCGAAGATCTTCATCACCGTGATGGGCCAGGACAGCAGCGAAGAAATCGCGCAAAGCATCAAGGTGCTCAACTCGGCTGCAGGTTTCCTGCGCATGCAGTTGGCCCGCGAAATGAAGCTGCGCAGCGTGCCTCAGTTGCACTTCCACTACGACGAAAGCGTCGTGCGTGGTGCGCACCTGTCGGCGCTGATCGAGCGCGCCGTGGCTGAAGACAGCCAGCACCCGTCCACACCTGAAGACGCCAAGGAGTAAGCGGTGGCTCAGGTCAAACGTATCCGTCGCAACGTCAGCGGCATCATTCTGCTCGACAAGCCCATTGGCTTTACCTCCAATGCTGCCTTGCAGAAAGTGCGCTGGCTGCTCAATGCCGAGAAGGCCGGGCACACCGGCAGTCTCGACCCCCTGGCCACCGGCGTGCTGCCGTTGTGCTTTGGTGAAGCGACCAAGTTCTCGCAATACCTGCTCGATTCCGACAAGGGTTACGAAACCCTGATGCAACTGGGCAAGACCACCACCACGGCCGATGCCGAGGGTGATGTTCTGCAGGTTCGTGACGTGACCGTTGGTCGTGCTGATATTGAAGCTGCTTTACCCGGTTTTCGTGGGCAAATCAGTCAGATACCGCCGATGTACTCGGCCCTCAAGCGTGATGGCCAGCCTCTGTACAAGCTGGCACGTGCGGGTGAAGTAGTGGAGCGCGAACCGCGTTCTGTTACTATTGCGCGCTTGGAATTGCTCGCCCATGAAGGCGACACTGCCCGCTTGGCCGTGGACTGCAGCAAAGGCACCTATATCCGTACCCTGGTGGAAGATATTGGTGAAAAGCTCGGTTGCGGCGCGTACGTTGCAGAATTGCGACGCACCCAGGCCGGTCCTTTCAGTCTGGCCCAGACGGTCACGCTGGAAGAGTTGGAAGCAGTACATGCCGAAGGCGGCAATGAAGCAGTTGATCGCTTCCTGATGCCATCGGACAGCGGTTTGCTGGATTGGCCATTGCTGCACTTCTCGGAGCACAGCGCGTTCTACTGGCTCAACGGCCAACCGGTACGTGCCCCGGATGCTCCGAAGTTCGGTATGGTGCGGGTACAGGATCATAACGGTCGCTTCATCGGTATCGGTGAAGTGAGCGAAGACGGGCGCATCGCGCCGCGTCGACTGATTCGGTCAGAATGACCGAACGAGTGTGGCTGTTAACAGGCACGGTCAACACTCATTTTTAGATACAGGGATTTGTCCCTGGCCTGTTGAGATCACCCTTTGGGTGGTTTCCTGAAAAAAGGATTGCCTCATGGCTCTCGACGTTCAAGAAAAAGCACAAATCGTAGCTGACTATCAGCAAGCTGTTGGTGACACTGGTTCGCCAGAAGTGCAAGTTGCACTGCTGACTCACAACATCAACAAGCTGCAAGGTCACTTCAAGGCCAACGGTAAAGATCACCACTCCCGTCGTGGTCTGATCCGCATGGTAAACCAGCGCCGTAAGCTGCTGGACTACCTGAAAGGCAAGGATCTGGGTCGTTATCAGGCTCTGATCGGTCGCCTGGGTCTGCGTCGCTAATCAGCGATTGCGCTAGAGGTTGGTTGTCTGCCGTGTGTCAGTGGGATTCCCGCTGGCCCATGGCAGGCTCCCAGCCTCAAGTTTTATCTGGATACACGTTTTACCCTGGACGAGCGTCGGGCCGATTCCCGGCATTGCCCAAGAATTTCGCAAGAAGACAAGTTCCCCAAGAGCCACAAAGAAGGTAGGACACCGTGAACCCGGTTATCAAAAAATTCCAGTTCGGTCAGTCGACCGTTACCCTCGAGACAGGCCGTATCGCCCGTCAAGCCTCCGGCGCAGTGCTGGTCACCGTTGACGACGACGTTACCGTATTGGTGACCGTTGTTGGCGCCAAGACCGCTGACCCAAGCAAAGGCTTCTTCCCTCTTTCTGTTCACTACCAGGAAAAGACTTACGCTGCCGGTAAGATCCCTGGCGGTTTCTTCAAGCGCGAAGGCCGTCCTTCCGAAAAAGAAACCCTGACTTCCCGACTGATCGACCGTCCGATCCGTCCGCTGTTCCCAGAAGGCTTCATGAACGAAGTGCAGGTTGTCTGCACCGTCGTTTCCACCAGCAAGAAGACCGATCCGGACATCGCTGCGATGATCGGTACTTCGGCTGCCCTGGCCATCTCCGGTATTCCTTTTGATGGTCCGATCGGCGCAGCTCGCGTTGCTTTCCATGAAAGCACTGGCTACCTGCTGAACCCGACTTACGAACAACAGAAAGCGTCGAGCCTGGACATGGTCGTTGCCGGTACGTCGGAAGCCGTGTTGATGGTTGAATCGGAAGCCAAAGAGCTGACCGAAGACCAGATGCTGGGCGCGGTACTGTTTGCTCACGACGAGTTCCAGGTTGTGATCAACGCTGTTAAAGAACTGGCCGCCGAAGCTGCCAAGCCGACTTGGACCTGGGCTCCACAAGCCGAAGCGACTGAACTGCTGGGTGCTATCCGCTCCGAGTTCGGCGCTGCGATCTCCGACGCCTACACCATCACCGTCAAGGCCGACCGCTACGCTCGCCTGGGCGAGCTGAAGGAACAGGTTGTGGCCAAACTGTCCGGCGAAGAAGGCCAGCCTTCTTCCAGCGACGTCAAAGCTGCCTTCGGTGAAATCGAATACCGCACCGTTCGCGAAAACATCGTTAACGGCAAGCCGCGTATCGATGGTCGCGACACGCGCACCGTACGTCCGCTGAACATCGAAGTCGGCGTTCTGCCGAAGACCCATGGTTCGGCCTTGTTCACCCGTGGTGAAACTCAGGCTCTGGTAGTTGCAACGCTGGGTACTGCCCGTGACGCACAGCTGCTGGACACCCTGGAAGGCGAGAAAAAAGACCCGTTCATGCTGCACTACAACTTCCCTCCGTTCTCGGTAGGTGAGTGTGGTCGCATGGGTGGTGCTGGTCGTCGCGAAATCGGTCACGGCCGTCTGGCCCGTCGTTCGATTGCAGCCATGCTGCCTGCTGCCGACGTGTTCCCGTACACCATCCGTGTGGTGTCGGAAATCACCGAGTCCAACGGTTCCAGCTCCATGGCTTCGGTCTGCGGTGCTTCCCTGGCGCTGATGGACGCTGGTGTGCCGATGAAGGCACCGGTTGCCGGTATCGCCATGGGCCTGGTTAAAGAAGGCGAGAAGTTCGCCATCCTGACCGACATCCTGGGCGACGAAGACCACCTGGGCGACATGGACTTCAAAGTAGCCGGTACCGCTAAAGGTGTTACCGCGCTGCAGATGGACATCAAGATCAAGGGCATCACCGAAGAGATCATGGAAATCGCTCTGGGCCAAGCCCTGGAAGCGCGCCTGAACATCCTCGGCCAGATGAACCAGATCATTGGTCAGTCGCGCACTGAGCTGTCGGAAAATGCTCCGACCATGATCGCGATGAAAATCGACACCGACAAAATCCGTGATGTTATCGGTAAAGGCGGCGCGACCATTCGTGCGATCTGTGAAGAGACCAAGGCTTCGATCGACATCGAAGACGACGGCTCGATCAAGATCTTCGGCGAAACCAAAGAAGCTGCAGAAGCTGCACGTCAGCGCGTTCTGGGTATCACCGCAGAAGCCGAGATCGGCAAGATCTACGTCGGTAAAGTTGAACGCATCGTCGACTTCGGCGCATTCGTCAACATCCTGCCGGGCAAAGACGGTCTGGTTCACATCTCCATGCTGAGCGACGCTCGTGTTGAGAAAGTGACCGACATTCTCAAAGAAGGTCAGGAAGTGGAAGTGCTGGTACTGGACGTGGACAACCGCGGCCGTATCAAGCTGTCCATCAAGGACGTAGCAGCAGCCAAGGCTTCGGGCGTTTAATTACCCAGGTCTCACGCTGAAAAAAGGACTCTTCGGAGTCCTTTTTTTATGCGCGTGGGAAAATGCCGATAAATCAGATGCTTAGTAAATCCCAAAAGCCGCAACTTGCATGCAAGGACGGTCTTCTTCATGCAAGTTGCACGATTCCGAAAATTGGCGATTTTTATAAGTCATTGTTTTATAAGGATTTAATTCGAAAGCGTGACTTGGCACACTGCCTGCAATAACCCTGTTAACGCTGCAGCATCAAGGTTTACCCACTGCAGACTTTCAATAAAACAGGAGTTACTCGTATGAAGAAGTTCGCTCTCGCTACTGCTACCGCTCTGACCCTGGCCATGGGTGCTAACGTGGCCTTTGCTCAGACTTCCCAAGCTCCAATGACCATGGCCGCTGGCGAAGTGACCAAAGCCAAAGAATCCACTTCGGATACTTGGATCACCACCAAAGTCAAAGCTGACCTGCTGACCGAGAAAGGCATTCCTGGTTCGGACATCAAGGTTGAAACCAACAAAGGTGTGGTTTCCCTGTCGTCGACCGTAGCGATCTCTGATTCGCAGAAAGCCACTGCGGTAGCAATCACCAAGCGCATCAAAGGTGTGACCGCTGTATCTGCTGACGGCCTGCTGGCAGGCGGCGCAACTAAAGCCGACAACGTCGACAAAACCAAAGGCGCAGCAGCTGACGCCAAGGGCGCCACTTCCGATACCTGGATCACCACCAAAGTAAAAGCTGACCTGGTAACCGAGAAAGGCATTCCTGGCACCGACATCAAAGTCGAAACCAACAAAGGCGTAGTGTCTCTGTCCTCTTCCGTCGCAGTGACTGAAGCACAGAAAACCACCGCGGTGAATATCGCCAAGAAAATCAAAGGCGTTAAAGCTGTATCGGCCGATGGCCTGAAAGCAGAGTAACGCTCCACTGTTCGTCTGAACTGAATGGCGGCGGCTTAGGGTGAGTTAGATATCCACCCAAGGCACCTCTGGAGTTCATGCGACCGACCACACGGATGTGGTCATTACAGGCCCCGGCACTTGTGTCGGGGCCTGTTCTATTCTGAGCAGAAAAAACCCAAGTCGATTACACACAAATATGGGAGCTGGCTGGCCCGCGATAGCATCACCTCGATTCAACTGAATGATCCAGGTGTGTGCATCGCAGGCAAGCCAGCTCCCACGTTTGGATGGGTGTCGCTCAGGTGTTACTCAGCATCCAGATGCATTGGGGTTACTACCCGGCCATCCTTTTCCGCCTGCCCCAGGTTGGCATCAATGAAGTACACCCGGTCATCTTCCAGCTGGCCCTTGTCCACCAGGTAGTCCTTGATGGCACTGGCTCGGTCTTGCCCCAGTTGACGCAGCAGTACATCACTGGCGCCCCAGAACTTGATCAGCCCCTCACGCAGCTTCGCGGTGCGTTCATCGCTGCTCAAGTCTTTCCACTCGGCCGGCGGTTGCTGTTTCAGGCGGGTGCGGTAGATGCCTTCCAGCAATGGCGCTTTTTCCTTCTCGGGTACGACCAGCAGCGAAGCCTGGGCCGGAACCTTATCGCCACGGCGCTGCAGTATCTTGTAGTAGTTGTACTGATATTCACGTTCCAGTCGCTCGGCAGCGAGCAAGGGGCCGTCACTGCTGGCAGCCGCCGTGCCTTCGATTTCAAGGCGCAGGGTAGGGCGCTCTTTGAGTGCCTTGGCCAGGGTGTCCAGCGCGCCTTGAGCGTCTTTGTTCAACTCGCTGGAGCCTGGGGCGAACGACACATTGCCCAAGTCTTCCGAGCCTCCGCCCGTCACCAGCCCACCGATGAACTTGAACGGCGCCGTCGCCGCGCGCACCACCAGGTTACGCAGGGTTTGCCAGACGATCGGCATCACACTGAATTGCGGGTTGTTCAGGTCGCCGGTGACCGGCAGTTCGATGGAGATCTTGCCGTCGGAGTCCTTGAGCAGGGCAATGGCCAGGCGAATCGGCAAATCCACGGCGTCGGCGCTGTCGACTTTCTCACCCAGTTGCAGTTGCTCAACCACCACTTTGTTTTCAGCCTTCAATTGGCCTTTGGTGATCACATAATGCAGGTCCAGGTTAAGCCTGCCCTTGCGGATGCGGAAACCGGCGAACTTGCCGGAGTACGGCGTCAACGTGGTCAACTCGACGCGTTTGAAGTTGGTGGCGATATCCAGCGCCGCCATCGGATCAAACGGGTTCACGCTGCCTTTGATGGTCACTGGCGCATAGCGATCCACCTTGCCCTTGATGTCGACGCTGGCCGGTTTGGCTTGGCGACTGTCAATGGTGCCGATCTGCCCGTTGAGCTGTTGAATGGCCGTGGCAAAGTTGGGCGTGAGGCTGAAGTCGGCAAAGTTGGCCGAGCCGTCATTGATCGCGATCTGCCCTATATGGATGCCCAGCGGCTTATCTTTGCTGGCCACTGGCTTGGCTGCCGATTTAGCGCCACTGTCGGCCGGCTGCGGGATCAACAGGTCATCGATGTTGGTGGTGCGGTCATCATTGATCATGAAGCGCGCGTACGGTTGCAGCAGGTTGACCTTGTCGATCGACAGGCTGTCGCCGTGTTGATAATTGACACCTTCGAGCACCAGGCGCTGCCATTTGAGGAAGTCGCGGGTCTTGAGCGTGTCCAGGGTGTGCAATTGGTCGACCTGGGCGCGGCCGGTGACCTGAAGCGCCAAGGGCTCGGTGCTCTTGAGGTTTACATCCAGGTTGCTGCCCAACATACCGCTGCGCAGTTCCAGCCGAATGAACGGGCTGATATAGGACTGAGCAACCCGCAGGTCGATGTCCTGGGTATTCACTTTGAGTTTGGCGCTGACCGGGTTGAGATTGACCTCGCCGGTTGCCTGAATCTTGCCTTGTTTACCCAGGCCGGAGTCGACCTTCAAGGTAAACGGGCTTTGGTTCAGGCTGTCGAAGTTCTGCACATCGACGTTCAAGGGCCCCAGTTCCAGCGCTACCGCAGGTTTGGCCTGACGGTCGGCCAGGTGCACCTGATAGTTACGCAGCTGCACATCCTTGAGCAGTACCTGCCAGGGCTTGCTAGGTGCGGCCGGTTCAGCCTTTGGCGAGTCGGCCGTCGCCGGCGCGGTGGCGGGCTCGGGCGCCTTGGCCGGTTTGCTCGGTTGGCTGGCGAACAGTTTTTGCCAGTCCAATTGCCCATCGGCTTCGCGGGCGGCCCAGGTTTCCAGCTTGTTGCTGCGAATCTTGCCGACCACCACGTGCTGCTTGGCCAGGTCCACCGTGGTGTCACTGACGTCCAAGCGTTCCAGGCGTACCAATGGGCGGCCATCGGGCGCCTTGATAGCAAACGGCGCAATGCTGGCGGCCGTGTTGGTCAGGTTCAGTTCGGTTTCTTTGGCGAGGCTGAATGTGTAGTGGGTGCTGAAATTCAGCACACCGTCTTCCAGCACAAGCGGCACGGCGTCACGGACATACGGCCACCAGGCTTTCATCTTGCCGTCGGTGACTTTCAGCGTGCCCTCGGAGGTGATCGGTACCAGGCTGAAGTTGCCTTTCCAGTCGATCTGCCCACCCTCGGGGCCGGCGGCCACCAGCGTCATGTCGGCGTTGTCTTCCGGCAAGGTGCTGAGGTTTTTCAGTTCAAAGTCGAGTTTGTCGTAAAGGAATTCGATCGGTTCGCTGGGACGCAGGTCTTGAAAATGCACATAGCCGCCCGCCAGCTTGATGCTGTCGATGCGCAGCGGGAATGGCTTGGCGTTCGGGTCGGCCGGGGTCGGTTCGCTCGGCGGCAGCTTGAACAACTGCGCCAGGTTCAGCTGGCCGGATTTGTTGAACAGCAGCTCAGTCTTGGGTTGGTCGAGTTGCACATCGGCCAGGTGCAGGGCACGAGTCCACAGGCTGTCGATCTGCAGGTTGGCGTAGAGACGCTCGAAACCCACTTGCTCCTTGCCCGGTTCACCGATTTTCAAGCCCCAGGCTGTCAGTTCCAGGCTGAACGGATTGAGTTCGATACGCTCGATGCGTGCCGGCACCGTGGCGTAATGGGCCAGCTGTTGATTGGCAATACGAAGGGCGATGCCCGGCAGAATCAGAAAACCCAGCAAGCTGTACAGAGCCAGGGCGGTCAACAAGGCGCCAGCGGCGCGGATCAATCCTTTGGGCATGAGTGACGCCATCTATGTCGAACAGGAGTGCCTTGGAGTATGGCACGGGATTTCGGTTCCGAAGCACCGGGCCTCTTGGGAAAAGTACTACAGCTGCAGGATGAGGGTTTTCAACGGTGGCTGCTGGTCCTGGGAAGGGAAGTCGGCGCCCGGCGTCATGATTTGCCAATCGCGTACCGGGCGACCGGCTTTCTCAGCGCAGCGCAGCACCTGCTCGCGCCAGTCATCCATGCTGACTTTCGCCAAGTTGTTGCAGCAGATCAGCACGCCATTGTCGGCCGTCGCGAGCAGCGCAGGCTTGAGCAGGCTCTGGTAGTCACGCAACAGGTCAACGGTGCCGAAGGCGCTCTTGGCCCATGCCGGTGGGTCGAGCAATACCAAGTCATATTGGCGCTGCTCGAGGCGGGGATAGCTCGGCAGTTTCTGCCCGCGACGTTGAGTGATCGGCAAGCCCGCCAGTTGGCGAATCGCCGGGAAGTAGTCGGACTGCACGAATTCCATGGTTGGCAATTGTGGGTTAAGCAGACCGTTTTCGCGACCGACCGCCAGGTTGCCCTCGGCGAAGTCCAGGTTGCACACCTCACGCGCACCACCAGCCGCCGCGCCCAGGCCGACGCCGCAGGTGTAGGCGAACAGGTTGAGCACGCTCTTGCCGGCGCTGTGCGCCTTGACCCAGCCGCGGGTGTTGCGCAGGTCCAGGAACAGCAACGGGTCTTGCCCGGCGTGGCGCCCACGCACGCGATAATTGAGGCCCCATTCGTGGCCAACCAGGTCTACCAGCGCGGCAGGCTCGGCGCGGTACACCGTGTCTTCACGGTCGATGCGCGAGTTGCCACGGGAGCGGTCGTTGTAGACCAGCAGCAATTCCAGGCCCATGAACTGGTTGATCAGTTGGTGCAGGTCCAAGAGGTCAGCTGTTTCCAGGGGTTGGTGGAAACTCTGCACCAGCAACTGTGGGCCGTAACGGTCGACAGTCAGGCCGCCGGCGCCTTCCTGGCTGCCATGAAACAAGCGGTAGCAGTCAGTGCCTTGGGCGTGCAACTCGTTGATCAGGTCTTGGCGATAATCGAGGGCGGCGCGCAGCGCCTGATTCAAGGGAGTCATGGAGCGCGCCTTGCTGTAAATGGGGCGCGGAGTTTAACAGCTATAAGCGCCGGCCTACATCAACCCCATCCGCCGATGGGCACGCTGCACCGAGCCATTGCGCATCGCCCAGCGCAGCAACGGCGCACTGCGCTTAACCCCGGCGCGGACCATTTGCCGTTGCAGCGTGCTTTGGTGTTGCCCGAGCAGGCTGCTTGCCCAGTCCGGCAGCAAGTCGATCCCCGCCTGCATCATCAGCGCGCCAAAAGGTTTGGCCAGCGTGCTGGGGGACGGTGCATTGAGCAGCAGACGCAACACTTCGCGGCTGCGCTCGTCGCACAGCAGTTGCGGACGAATGCGTGCCAGGTAATCCGAAATTTCCTGCCGTGAACGCGGAACATGCCGCGCGCCCAAGCGTTCGGCCACCAACGCAATTTCACTGTAGTAGCGGTCCTGATCCCGACCCGAAAGGCGCGGGTTGCAGTAACGCAGGTGGGCCGCGAGGAAGTTGCTGACCTCCGCCACATGCACCCACGTCAGCAGCGCCGGATCACTGGCCGCGTAAGGTCGCCCGTCCGGGGCATGCCCCGTCACTTGCAGGTGAATGGTGCGCACTTTTTCGATCAGCCATTCGGCGTCTTTGCGCGAGCCGAACGTGGTGCCGGAAATAAACTGCGAGGTGCGCCGTAAGCGCCCGAGCATGTCCTGGCGAAAATTCGAGTGGTCCCACACACCCGCCAGTGCCAGCGGGTGCAAGGCTTGCAGCATCAAGGCGCTGATGCCACCAATCAACATGCTGCTGAAATCGCCATGGACCTGCCAACTGACCGAGTCCGGCCCGAACAGGCCTGGATCGCCCTTGGGGTTTTCCAGGTCCAGCTGGCCCAGCGACAGGCCGGTGAGGCTCATCAACTGGGTTTCGATACGGTTGCGGATAAATTCCATGGCGACTCGAGGGTTCCTAGCGGTTCAGGCGTTTGTCGATCAGGCCATCCACGACGCTGGGGTCGGCCAGTGTCGAGGTGTCACCCAGGCTGTCCAGTTCATTGCAGGCGATTTTGCGCAGAATCCGCCGCATGATCTTGCCGGATCGGGTTTTCGGCAAGGCCGGCGCCCATTGGATCAGTTCCGGCTTGGCAAAGCTGCCGATTTCCTTGCTGACCAGCTCAAGCAGGTTTTTCTTCAACGCATCGCTGGGTTCAACCCCATTCATTGGGGTGACGAAGGCATAAATTCCCTGGCCTTTGACGTCGTGGGGATAGCCCACCACGGCGGCTTCGGCCACTTGGTCATGCAACACCAGCGCGCTTTCCACCTCGGCAGTGCCGATGCGATGGCCAGACACGTTGATCACATCGTCGATGCGCCCGGTGATCCAGTAGTCGCCGTCCTCATCGCGGCGTGCGCCGTCCCCCGTGAAGTAGTAGCCAGGGTAGGGTTTGAAATAGGTGTCGATCATGCGCTGCGGGTCGCCGTAGACGCTGCGAATCTGCCCCGGCCAGCTGGCCTTGATAGCCAGCACGCCACTGCCGGCGCCGCTGATTGGCTTGCCTTGCTCATCCAGCAGCACCGGCTGCACGCCAAACATCGGCTGGGTTGCGCAGCCGGGCTTGATCCGCTGGGCGCTGACCAGGGGGCTGAGCATGATGCCGCCGGTTTCGGTCTGCCACCACGTGTCGACAATCGGGCAGCGTTGTTCACCGACGGCGTTGAAGTACCAGTCCCAGGCTTCGGGGTTGATCGGCTCGCCGACACTGCCCAGCAGGCGCAGGCTGGCGCGGGAGGTATTCTCCAGTGGCCCGTGACCCTCACGCATCAGGGCGCGCAGGGCGGTGGGCGCGGTGTAGAAGATGTTCACCTGATGTTTGTCGATCACCTGCCAGAAGCGCGAGCTGTCCGGGTAGCTCGGCACGCCCTCGAACATCAGCGAGGTAGCGCCATTGGCCAGCGGGCCGTACACGATGTAGCTGTGGCCGGTCACCCAACCGACGTCGGCGGTGCACCAGAACACTTCGCCGTCGCGGTAATCGAGCACGTACTTGAAGGTCATCGCCGCTTGCAGCAGGTAGCCGCCGGTGGTGTGCAGCACGCCTTTGGGTTTGCCGGTGCTGCCGGAGGTGTAGAGGATGAACAGCGGGTCTTCGGCGTCCATGGGCTCGGGCGGGCAGTCGTCGCTGGCGGCATCCAGAGCTTGCTGGTACTTGAGATCGCGGCCTTCGTGCCAGGCAAGGTCAGCGCCGGTGCGCTCCACCACCAGCACGGTGCTGACGTTCGGGCAACTGGCCAGGGCCTGGTCGACGTTCTTTTTCAGCGCCACCGGTTTACCGCCGCGCACGCCTTCATCGGCGGTAATTACGGTGCGGCAGTCGGCGTCGAGAATACGGTCACGCAGGGCGTCCGGTGAGAACCCGCCAAAAACCACCGAGTGCACCGCGCCAATGCGTGTGCAGGCCAGCATTGCGTAGGCGGCTTCCGGGATCATCGGCATGTAGATGCACACGCGGTCGCCTTTTTTCACGCCACGGTTTTTCAACACATTGGCCAGGCGGCTGACGTTTTGATGGAGCTGGCGGTAGGTGATTTTTGCAGACCGTGTCGGATCATCGCCTTCCCAGATGAAGGCAGTCTGGTCGGCGCGTTGCGCCAGGTGACGGTCGATGCAGTTGTAGCTGACGTTCAGTTGGCCGCCGGCAAACCATTGGGCGGCGCCGGTGTGAATGTCTGAATGCTGGACGGTGTGCCAGGGTGTGATCCAGTCGAGAAAGCTTTTGGCCTGTTCTGCCCAAAAGGTGTCGGGTTGCTCGATGGACTGGCGATAAAGGCGCTGGTAGTCGGCTTGACTGAGCTGCGCGGCCTGGCGGACGGCATCGGCGTTGGGGAATGTGCTGATATCGAACATGAGCGGTCCTTATTCTTGTTTTGGCGACAAGTCATAAAGATGCACGCAGTGGGGGGAGGGTACAAGGCCAACGTCCAAACGGACGTTGGCCTTGGTGTACCGGCTTCAGCCGCGGTGACGACCGCGGAAGTAGTTGATCAGGCCCTGGGTCGAAGCATCCTCGGCCGAGGTTTCTTCGGCACCGGTCAGGCGGTTATACACGCCTTTGCCCAGCTCTTTGCCCAATTCCACGCCCCATTGGTCGAAGGCGTTGATACCCCAGACCACGCTTTGCACAAACACCTTGTGTTCATACATAGCCACCAGTGCGCCCAGGCGACGCGGGCTGATGCGTTCAACCACGATGGTGTTGCTCGGACGGTTGCCCGGGATCACCTTGTGCGGGGCCAGCTTCTGGACTTCGGCTTCGGGAAGGCCTTTCTCACGCAACTCGGCTTCGGCTTCGCTGCGGGTTTTGCCGAGCATCAGTGCCTGGCTTTGGGACAGGCAGTTGGCGAACAACCACTGATGGTGGTCGGACACCGGGTTGAAGCTGACAATCGGCACAATGAAGTCGGCCGGAATCAGTTGGGTCCCTTGGTGCAACAACTGGTGGTAGGCGTGCTGGCCGTTGCACCCTACGCCGCCCCAGATGACCGGGCCGGTATCGGTGGACACTGGCGTACCGTCCTGGCGCACACTCTTGCCGTTGGATTCCATGTCCAACTGTTGCAAGTGTTTGGTGATGTTGCGCAGGTAGTGGTCGTACGGCAGGATCGCGTGGCTCTGCGCACCCCAGAAGTTGCCGTACCACACGCCCAGCAGACCCAGCAGCACGGGCATGTTGGCTTCGAATGGGGCGTTCTGGAAATGCTGGTCCATGGTGTAGGCACCGGACAGCAGTTCCTTGAAGTTGGACATGCCGATCGCCAGGGCGATGGGCAAGCCGATGGCCGACCACAGCGAGTAACGCCCGCCGACCCAGTCCCACATCGGGAAGATGTTTTCTTCGCGGATACCGAAGGCCACGGCCGCTGCGTTGTTGCTTGAGACGGCGATGAAGTGGCGATACAACTCGGCTTCCGAGCCACCCTGGGCCAGGTACCAGGCGCGGGCGGCCTGGGCGTTTTTCAGGGTTTCCAGGGTGTTGAAGGATTTTGACGAGACGATAAACAGCGTGGTCTCGGCGCGCAGCTTCTGGGTCAGCTCGTGGAACTCGCTGCCGTCAATGTTCGCCAGGTAGTGGCAGCGCACGCCTTTGTGGGCGTAGGACAACAGCGCTTCGGAGACCAGCTCCGGGCCGAGGAACGAGCCGCCGATGCCAATGTTCACCACGTCGGTGATCGGCTTCTCGGTGTAACCGCGCCACAGGCCATCGTGGATGCGGCCGACCAGGTCAGTGATCTGGTTCAGCACCTTGTGCACGTCCGGCATGATGTTCACGCCGTTGACCGACAACTTGTCGCCAACCGGGCGACGCAGTGCGGTGTGCAGGGCCGGACGGCCTTCGGAGGAGTTGACCGGCTCGCCAGCGTAGAGCGCGTTGATCGCGTCTTTAAGGCCGAGTTCATTGGCCAGCTCGACGAGCAAGGCGCGCGTTTGGGCAGTGATGAGGTTTTTCGAGTAATCGAGGAAAAGCCCGCAGCTGCTCAAGGTGAATTGGGAGAAGCGCTGGGGATCGGCATTGAATGCGTCGCGCATGCTGAAATCCTGCATGGCTTGGCGATGTTTATCGAGCGCTTGCCAAGCGGGCAGAGCGGTAACGTCATGAGGAGTGCGGTAATACGCCATCGCTGCGGGTTTCCTTTTTATTACGGGGACTTGCCTTTAGGACACTTCTAAATCCGGAACGTCCAGTCTTTCATCAGGCGTTGGGTTCCGGTCAGCGCCAACAATGGCACAGGGCGTTTACATTAAACCTAGCGTGTCGATATGTCTTGGCTTTGTCTGCGTTGTAGCCGGTACTTTTTTATACCGGCACAGCGGGGAGGGCAACAGGCGCGCTTGTTTTCAAGGGAGAAAATGCAGGGTCAGGCCAGGGTCAGGTGCAGGTTGTCGATCAGGCGTGTGGCGCCCAAATACGCAGCCACCAGGATCACTACATCGCGATCCTCAGGCGTGGCGGGACGCAGGTGTACACCCTGGCGCACTTCCAAGTAGTCGATGCGCAATCCGGCCGCTTCGATCTGCTGGATCTGCTCGGCACGCAGTTTGGCAAAATCGTGGTCGCCTCCCTTGATGGCGGCGGCAATCTGGCTGAGGCTGCGGTACAGCACCGGCGCGATGGCGCGTTGTTCTTCGCTGAGGTAGCCGTTGCGCGAGGACAGCGCGAGGCCGTCAGCGGCACGCACAGTGGGCTCGCCGATGATCTGGATCGGCATGTTCAGGTCATGCACCATGGCGCGAATCACTGCCAGTTGCTGATAGTCCTTCTGGCCAAACACGGCCATATCCGGCTGGACCATGTTGAACAGCTTGCTGACCACCGTCGCTACCCCTTCGAAGTGCCCGGGGCGGCTGGCGCCGCAGAGGCCTTCGGACAGTTGCGGGACGCTGACGCGGGTCTGGCCGGTCATGCCGCCGGGGTACATTTCTTCGACGGATGGTGCGAACAGCAGGTTGCAACCGGCTTGCAGCAGTTTTTCCTGATCGGCGGCCAAGGTGCGAGGGTATTTGTCCAGGTCCTCGCCGGCACCGAACTGCAACGGGTTGACGAAGATACTCGCCACCACGAAATCCGATTGCTGGGCGGCCTTGGTCACCAGGGTGGCGTGGCCGCTGTGCAGATTGCCCATGGTGGGCACAAAGCCAATGCGCTTGCCGGCGCTGCGCGCGTGGGCGACTGCAGCGCGCAGTTCTCGTACGGTTTTAACGGTGTTCATGCAGAGAATCCGTGTTCGGCGCCTGGGAAAGTAACGGCTTTGACTTCGTCGACGTAAGCGCTCAACGCGGCCTGGATGCTGTCTTTACCTGCCATGAAGTTTTTCACGAACTTGGGGGCTCGCCCGGTCAGCGACAGGCCGAGCATGTCATGCAAGACCAGAACCTGGCCGTCGGTGGCAGAGCCCGCGCCGATGCCGATTACCGGCACTTTGACCGCCTGGGTGATCTCTGCCGCCAATTCGCTCGGCACGCATTCCAGCAGGATCATCGCGGCACCGGCTTGTTCCAGGGCAATGGCATCGGCGCGCATCTGACGCGCCTGGGCTTCATTGCGGCCTTGTACCTTGTAGCCGCCGAGGATGTTCACCGACTGTGGCGTCAGGCCCATGTGCACGCATACCGGCACACCGCGCTCGGCCAGCAGTCGGATCGACTCGGCGAGCCATACGGCGCCTTCGACCTTGATCATGTGCGCGCCGGCCTGCATCAGTTTGCCGGCGTTCTGAAAGGTCTGTTCCAGCGTGGCGTAACCCATGAACGGCAGGTCGGCGATGATGAAGGCACCCTCATTGCCGCGCTTGACGCTGGCAGTGTGGTAGGCGAGTTCATCGGTGGTGACGGGCAGGGTGCTGTCATTCCCTTGAAGAACCATGCCCAGCGAGTCGCCGATCAACAGCACTTCAACACCGGCCTGGCAACTGGCGTGGGCGAAGGTGGCGTCGTAGCACGTCAGCATGGTGATTTTTTCACCTTTGAGCTTGAGGCTCTGCAAGGTGGTCAGGGTAATGTCTGGCATGAAAAGGGTCCTCGTTCAGGCGCTTGGAAACAGCGAGTAACGCGCGTGAGTCTTCGTTTATACAGGCGCACTGTCTTGAGAGCAGTGCTTATAAGGCCTGGATTGCGCCCTTCAGCGCCGCGTTGGCGGCAGCGGGACGCCTATAGTCGTGATGAGGACTCGGGAAGTCAATTGGATGTGTTACCGCATTGTTACGATGGCGGTGTTACCGCTGTTACTGACGCGTTTCAGCACGTTGAAGACCAATTTTGACGGCCTGTGAGATCAAATGTGGGAGCGGCTTGCTCGCGAATGCGCTGGGTCAGTCAATGCTTGTAGCGACTGGGTTCGCCGCATTCGCGAGCAAGCTGCTCCCACGCGGACTGCATCAGGCGCTAGAGAGGCGTTCCAGGCCGACAAACGGGCAGGACTTCAACAGCTCCGCGAGGGTTCGGCCGTCGGGCAGTTGCAACTCAGCGGGGGCCAGTTCGGCCAGCGGGTACAACACGAACGCGCGCAGGTGCATCTGGTAGTGAGGCACTTTGAGGCGCGGCTCGTCGATCAAGCGATCGCCAAACAGCAGGATATCCAGATCCAGCGTACGCGGGCCCCAACGCTCGAGACGTTCGCGGCCCTGGCCGTTTTCGATGGCTTGCAGTGCATCGAGCAGCGCCAGTGGCGCAAGGCTACTGTCCAGGGCCGCGACCGCATTGGTATAGCGCGGCTGACCGGGGAGCAGGGAGTCACTCTGATAGAAGTCGGACACACCGACGAGGGCGGTGCCTGGCAATAGCGCCAACGCCGCAATGGCGCTGCGCAATTGCTGGTCCGGGGCAGCGAGGTTGCTGCCCATACCGATGTAGATACGTTCCACGTTTATTCGCCTGCAGCGCCCGAGGCATCGGCAGACGTGCGTTTGCGCTTGCTGGAGCTGCGACGACGCTTCTTCGGCCCATCGCTGGCGCCATCACCTTTGCTGCCAAGGTCACGAATCATGTCGCGGCGCTGGCTGTCGTTGGCGTCCTGGTAGTCGGTCCACCATTCGCCCAGGCCGTCGGTCTGCTCGCCGGCGCTTTCGCGCAGCAGCAGGAAGTCGTAGCCAGCACGGAAGCGCGGGTTGTCCAACAGCAGGTCGGCGCGTTTGCCGCTGCGCCGTGGCAGGCGCTCCTGCATGTCCCAGATCTCGCGGATCGGCAGGGTGAAACGTTTTGGAATGGCGATGCGTTGGCATTGCTCGGCGATCAGCTCGTGCGCAGCTTCCTGCATGGCAGGAATCGGCGGCATGCCACGGTCCTGCAGGCGCAGTACGCGTTTGGGCAGGGCCGGCCACAACAGGGCGGCAAACAGGAACGCCGGGGTCACCGGTTTGTTCTGTTTGATGCGCAGGTCGGTATTGATCAAGGCTTCGCTGATCAACGTGTGGGTGTACGTCGGGTTGTATTCCAGAGCCTCGGCGCTGGCCGGGAACAATGGATCGAACAACTGCAGGTCGACGAGCATTTCGAACGTGTCGGCGGCGTACCCCGAGAGGAACAGCTTGAGCACTTCTTCGAACAGGCGTGCTGAAGGGATTTCCCGCAGCATGGGCGCCAGTTCGCGAATCGGCGCGGCCGTGTGTTTCTCGATACCGAAATTCAGCTTGGCGGCAAAACGCACCGCTCGCAGCATGCGCACCGGGTCTTCCTGGTAGCGCTGCGTCGGGTCGCCGATCAAACGGATCAGGTTGTTGCGAATGTCGTGTACGCCATTGGCGTAATCGAGGATGCGCTCGCTGACCGGATCGTAATACAAGGCGTTGATGGTGAAGTCGCGGCGTTGCGCGTCTTCTTCCAGGGTGCCGTAGACGTTGTCGCGCAGGATGCGGCCGCTCTCGTTGCGGGAAGACTGGTTGGTGTCTTCCTCTTCATCGTTTTGCGGGTGGCCGGCGCGGAACGTGGCGACCTCGATGATTTCGCGGCCAAAGTGGATATGCACCAATTTGAAGCGGCGACCGATGATTCGCGCGTTGCGAAATTCGGCACGCACTTGCTCGGGCGTGGCGCTGGTGGCGACGTCGAAATCCTTGGGCGTGATATTGAGCAACATGTCACGTACACAGCCGCCCACCAGATAGGCCTGGTAGCCGGCGTTCTGCAAACGTTCGACGATGTTCACCGCATAGCGGCTGAATTGAGCACGCTGCAATGAATGCTGATTGCTGTTAAGCACTTCAGGCGTGCTGCGAATGTGTTGCGTACGACGCAAGGGAGAACGGAATGACTGGAACAACTTCTTCAGCATGGGATGCACTGTTTGAAGGAATGTTCGGCCATAACGAAGAATGACCGCATGATGGGCCGGGATTCTAGCATTTAGTCGAGGGATGGTGTAGGAACAAGCTGCAGGCCTTGCGCCATAAGCTTAAAAGAAAGGGGAACCGGCCAAATGCCGGAAACTACAAGGGGAGCCGAAGCTCCCCCAGAAGTAGTTGCGTGCTCTATTTTTATTATTGATTTCGGGCTTCTTGTTTTTGTTGATCGCCCTCGCCATGAAGCTTCACCTTCATGACACTCCCAATCGGGAGCCAAGAGCAAACGGATTGCTTTGGTCGCTGTGTTGCTGATCTACGATCCAACCAGTTCAGGCTCTGCCTTAGGGCAGTTTTTGTTGTTCTCGGCCTGGTTGCGGGGCAAGCCCCAAATGCAACGCCTCTCCAAAAGAATCAGTTAGCTGCGCCTCCGCCGTGTTGTTTTTATTGTGCGTGAGTCGATACGTCTTATTTTTATTGTCTGGTACTAAGCTTGTTATTGTTTTTGTACTAAGCATATAGCAGGGTGCGTGCCAACTTTTGTGCCGTCCAGCAAAACCGGGGGTGTGAGGCGCTTTCGGCGTTTTTGGGGGGGGAAAAAAGCCGGGGCTTCGTTACCGTAAGCCCCGGCTTTTGTTACGTGAAAATTCAGCGGTAACAGTTTTTTCACATCTGAGGGTGTTACCTGTGGGGGCGCACCCTCAACTCTCGCTGGCCACCCCGGTCTTGCGTCGCGGAATGCCCAGGCGCTGGCGGCGTTCCCACAGGCACTTGCGGCTCACGCCCAGCTTGCGTGCCAGCTCGGTCTCGGTCATGTGGTCCTGGTGCTCAAGAACGAAGTGCTGGAAGTAATCTTCCAGTGACAAATCTTCCGTCGGCTCGTGGCTGGTATTGCTACCGCCGCCCTGTTGTGGGGCCAGGCCGATGAAATCGTCGTCTTCCAGGTCACTCAGCTCGATGTCGATGCCCAGCAGCTCGGCAGAAATCTCCGGGCTCTCCGACAGAATGACCGCGCGCTCGACCGCGTTCTCAAGCTCTCGCACGTTACCCGGCCACGAGTAGTGACGAATCGCCTGCTCGGCGTCCGGGGCAAACTTGAGGTCGGTACGGTTGATCCGTGCGCTCTGGCGCAGCAGGAAGGCGCTGGCGATTTCGTTGACGTCGGCGCCACGCTCACGCAGTGCCGGCAGCTTGAGGGCGATCACGTGCAGGCGGTAATACAAGTCTTCACGGAACTGGCCGATCTTGGCCAGGCTCTTGAGGTCGCGGTGGGTCGCTGCGATCAGGCGAACATCGACTTTTTGTGATTGCACCGAACCCACGCGGCGAATTTCGCCTTCCTGCAACACGCGCAGCAAGCGCGCCTGGGCTTCCAGCGGCAGTTCGCCGATTTCGTCGAGGAACAAAGTGCCGCCGTCCGCCGCTTCGACCAGGCCCGCACGCCCGGCGCTGGCGCCGGTAAATGCGCCTTTCTCGTGGCCGAACAGTTCGGACTCGATCAGTGATTCAGGGATCGCCGCGCAGTTCACCGAGATCATCGGCGCCTTGGCGCGCTTGGACAGGTTGTGCAGGGCACGGGCGACCAGTTCTTTACCGGTGCCCGACTCGCCCTGAATCAATACATTGGAGTCGGTGGGCGCGACTTTGCGAATCTTGCTGTACAGGTCCTGCATCGGTGGGCAGGAGCCGATAATGCCGATTTCGCCGTTGCTGTTGTTGACGCCCGGCTTGTCCGCACCGTTGGCGGTCTTGCCGGCGGGGCGCTGTTCGGCGGGCGCGCTGCTGGCCGACTGACGGTCGCGCAGAATGCGGGCCACGGCCTGCAGCATTTCGTCGTGGTCGAAAGGCTTGGCGATGTAATCCACCGCGCCCATCTTCATCGAGTCCACCGCCGAACGCAGGCTGGCGTAACTGGTCATGATCAGCACCGGGGTGCCCTGGCCAAGCTTGATCAGCTCGGTGCCTGGCGCGCCCGGCAAGCGCAGGTCGCTGACAATCAGGTCGAACGTGGGAATGCTGAATCGCTCTTGGGCTTCCTGCACCGAGCCGGCTTCGCTGACCTGGTACTGATTACGTTCAAGCAGGCGACGCAAGGCAGAGCGGATAATTGTTTCGTCTTCGACGATCAAAATGTGCGGCATTGATTCAATTCTCTCGACGGTCTCAGTTCACAGCGGACGTCGCTTCGACATGACGCGGCAAGGTCACCCGAATACGGGTGCCGCGTTGGCTTTCGGTGTCAGCCGGGCTGTCGATGGTGATTTGTCCATAATGCTCTTCAACGATGGAATAGACCAGTGCAAGGCCCAGACCGGTACCTTCACCCGGGTCCTTGGTGGTGAAGAAAGGTTCGAACAATCGGTCCATGATGTTCTGTGGAATACCGCTGCCTTCGTCCTCCACGATCAGATCGACCGTGTGCTCGAAAGCCTCGCTCTTGACGCGTACCGCGCTGTGCGGCGGGGAAGCGTCACGGGCGTTGGACAGCAAGTTGATCAACACCTGCGCCAAGCGTTGGGAATCGCCGTCGACCCAGTGGTCCGGGTCGCACAGATTGAAGAACTGTACTTCGAAATTGCGCCGGTTCAAGGCCAGCAGCCCTATGGCATCCTGCGCAACTTCGGCCAGGCACACGGCCTCGTCCTGATTCTGATGAGCGCCGGCATGGGCGAAGCTCATCAACGACTGCACGATGCGGGAAACGCGCTTGGTCTGCTCAAGGATTTGCCCGCTGATTTCGGTGATTTCGCCGTCCTCTTCGCGCTCTTCCCGCAGGTTCTGCGCCAGGCAGGCGATACCGGTGATCGGGTTGCCAATCTCGTGGGCCACGCCTGCCGCCAAACGACCAATGCTGGCCAGGCGCTCGGAGTGCACCAGCTTGTCTTCCAGCATTTGCGTGTCGGTCAAGTCTTCGACCAGCAGCACCAGGCCGCTGTTGCCGGGTGCCAGGGGTTCGTCGATCGCCGCTTTGTGCAGGTTGAGCCACCGCGTCTGGCCGTCGAGTGCCAAGTGCTGCTTGTGCAAATGCTCGTCGGGCAGGTTGATAAAGCCTTGCAGCAGTTCCTTCCACGGATCGCCCAAGGTGTTCAGGCGCGAACCCACTACCCGCTGGGCGGCGATGCCGGTCAATTCTTCCATGGCCTTGTTCCACATCAGGATCTCTTGATCCTTGGCCAGGGAGCACACGCCCATCGGCAGCTCCTGCAGGGTCTGGCGGTGGTAGCGGCGCAGCGCATCGAGTTCGGCGGCAAGGCCGGTGAGGCGCGAGTGGTAATCCTCCAGCCGGCTCTCGATGAAATGGATGTCTTCGGTGACGTAGTTTTCGCCGCCAGCCTTGTAGGGCAAGAACGTTTCGACCATGTCTTGGGACACACTTGGCCCCATCAGGCCGGACAGGTTGGCCTCGATACGGTCACGCAAGCGCCGCAGCGCATACGGGCGGCGCTCGTCGAACGGCAGGTAGAGGTCGCGCAGGGCCTGTTCGACTTCCTTTTGCGCGGCTTTCGCACCCAGCGGCTTGGCCAGTTGCGTGGCGAACTCCTGGGGCGAGGCGGCGTGCAGCTCGCGGCGTTGCGGGCGGCGCACGTTGTCCACCGCGCAGGCTTCGGCGGCGCTGGTTTCTTCGGGGCTGGCGTTGGTGAACAGCGAGATCAAGGTGAACATCAAGACGTTGGCAGCCAATGAAGCGATGGCGGCCATGTGCCAACTGGTGTCGTCCAGCACGTAAATCATGTTCAGCAACGGAATGTAGAAACCCTGCAGGTTGCCGACCAGCGGCAGCAGCATGGTAACGATCCACACCAGAATCCCCGCCAGCAGACCGGCGATAAAGCCGCGGCGATTAGCGGTCGGCCAATACAGCACCGACAACACGCCCGGCAGGAACTGCAAGGTGGCAACGAACGCAACAATGCCGAGGTTGGCCAGGTCTTGCCCGGCGCCCAGCAACAGGTAGAAGCCATAGCCGGCCATGATGATCGCGACAATCAGCGCGCGGCGCGTCCACTTCAGCCAGCGGTAGATGTTGCCTTCGGCTGGCGGCTGATACAGCGGCAGCACCAGGTGGTTGAGCGCCATGCCCGACAACGCGAGCGTGGTGACGATGATCAAGCCGCTGGCCGCCGACAAACCGCCGACATACGCCAGCAACGCCAGGGATTTGCTGTTGGCGGCAATACCGACGCCGAGGGTGAAGTATTCCGGGTTGGTGGTTGCGCCCAGTTTGAGGCCGGCCCACAGGATCAGCGGCACCGCCAGGCTCATCAGCAGCAGAAACAGCGGCAGGCCCCAGCTGGCGCTGACCAATGAGCGCGGGTTGAGGTTCTCGGTGAAGGTCATGTGGTACATGTGCGGCATCACGATCGCCGAGGCGAAGAACACCAGCAACAGCGTGCGCCATGGGCCTTCCTGCAACGGCGTGTGCAGGGCGGCGAGGGCGGTCTGGTTTTGCAGCAGCCACAGCTCCAGCTGTTGCGGGCCGTCGAACACGCCATACAGCGCATACAGGCCGACGCCGCCGATGGCGATCAGCTTGATCACCGACTCAAAGGCAATCGCAAACACCAGGCCCTCGTGTTTTTCACGGGTGGCGATATGGCGTGAGCCGAAGAAAATCGTGAACAGCGTGATCAACGCGCAAAAGGCCAGCGCGACGCGATGCTGCACCGGCTCACGGGTCAAGATGCTGATGGAATCCGCCACGGCCTGGATCTGCAGGGCCAGCAGCGGCAATACGCCGAGCAACATGAAAATCGTGGTCAGCGCGCCGGCCCAGGTGCTGCGAAAACGGAAGGCAAACAGGTCCGCCAGGGATGACAGCTGGTAGGTGCGGGTGATTTTCAGGATCGGGTACAGCAACACCGGCGCCAGCAGGAATGCGCCGGACACCCCAAGGTAGCTTGACAGGAAGCCGTAGCCGTACTGATAGGCCAGGCCCACGGTGCCATAAAACGCCCAGGCGCTGGCGTAAACGCCCAGGGACAAGGTGTAGGTCAACGGATGGCGAATGATCGCCCGCGGAATCATTCCGCGCTCACTGATCCAGGCCACGGCGAACAGCGCGGCCAGGTAGGCGGCGCTGATCAGCAGCATCTGGGTGAGGCTAAAGCTCATCGGCATCTTTTTGGCTCTGCAGGATGAAGGTCACGACGATCAGGATCAGCCACAGCAGATAAGGGCGATACCAGGCGCCCGTGGCGTCGATCCACCAATCCATGATGGCGGGGGAAAACAGGTAGATCCCGACGACCAGCAGCAGGACCAATCGATAGATGTACATGTTGGCCTCTGATTAAAAAACTGCGGCGATGGTAACGGATGGCTGGCAAGCTGCAAGCGCCTTCAGCTCAATTGCGCTTCGGCCAGCGTGAGTGTGCGCGGGATCAGGGTTGCATCCCAGTGCGCAATGCCCCAATCGAGCAGCTCCCGTGGGCTGGCGTGCAGCAGTTCAGCGCCGGCGGGCTGGCCGAGGGCGCGCAATGCCCTTAACAGCAAAGGCGTGGCTTGGTCCGGTGTCAACGGCGCAGAACGGTAGGTTTTGCCCAACTTGTTACCGTCCGGCTGCACGATCAACGGCACGTGCAGGTAGCGCGGCTGGCGCAGGCCCAGCAGTTCTTGCAGGTAGAGCTGGCGTGGCGTGGAATCGAGCAGGTCGGCACCGCGCACGATGTCGGTCACACCTTGCCAGGCGTCGTCGAGCACGACGGCCAATTGATAGGCATACAAGCCGTCGCGACGACGGATGACAAAATCGCCTACATCGCGCCCCAGGTGCTGTCGGAATTCACCCTGTACGCGGTCGGTAAAGTGGTATTCCAGCTCGGGCACGCGCAGGCGGATGGCCGCGTCTTGCTGATCGTGCCCGGCATTGCGGCATAAACCCGGGTAAATCCCGTGGTAGGGCTCCAGCTGTTTGCGCGAGCACGTGCAGGCGTAGGCCAGGCCGTGGTTGAACAGGCCGTCGAGGACTTTGGCGTAGGCATCATGCCGCTCGCTTTGTCGGACCAGTTCGCCATCCCACTCAAAGCCGTAGCTTTCCAGGGCGTGCAGGATCGCCGTCTGGGCGCCGGGTTCTTCACGCGGTGGGTCGAGGTCTTCCATGCGCATCAGCCAGCGGCCTTGGTTGGCGCGGGCATCGAGGTAGGAAGCGAGGGCGGCAACCAGCGAGCCGAAATGCAAATGGCCGCTGGGCGTGGGGGCGAAACGCCCGATATAGGTAGAGGCTGTCATGGGCCGGATACTACTGGAAAATCGGTAAACGCCAGAAACAAAAATGGGGCGTTTGCACGCCCCATTCGTTCAGCCCGGCAGGATTATTTGCCGACCTGTTTTTCCTTGATTTCAGCCAAGGTCTTGCAGTCTACGCACAGGTCCGCGGTTGGGCGGGCTTCCAGGCGGCGAATACCAATCTCGACGCCGCAGGATTCGCACCAGCCATATTCCTCGTCTTCGATCAGTTGCAGCGTTTTGTCGATTTTCTTGATCAGCTTGCGTTCACGATCACGGGCGCGCAGTTCGAGGGCGAATTCCTCTTCCTGGCTGGCACGGTCTGCCGGGTCCGGGAAGTTGGCGGCTTCGTCCTTCATGTGGTCAACGGTGCGGTCGACCTCTTGCATCAAGTCCTGCTTCCACTTTTGCAGGATCTTGGTGAAGTGCTGGCGCATGGGCTTGCCCATGTACTCCTCACCTTTCGTTTCGACGTAAGGTGTGAAGCCACTGAGGCTCTGCTGCTGTTGCTTTGCTTGGGTGGACATGAATAGACCGCCTCTCACTCTTCTAATCCATTGCGCAGGATTGCAACGTCACCGACACCTGCCGGCCCTGCGGCTGCAAGCGGGCGAACTTACCAGATAGATTCGGGGTGCGCCACTCCCGGTTGTCGAGGCCCAACTTGGCGGGGGTGCAAACTGCAACAGCCCGCCATGGCTGGGTATAGCGTGTCTCGAATGTTGATTTTAGTCGTTTTGCAAGCGCTTGCTCGGTTCGTCATGGACGGCCGAGCAGGCAATAGAGCATGTTTTACCGCGAGGGTTCGGTAGAATCCTGATTTTGTCCACACCGTTAAGGAAGGCTAATGGCTCAGCCCTACAGTGCGCGCAGTCGCGCCATCGAACCTTTTCATGTCATGGCGCTGCTGGCGCGAGCCAATGAGCTGCAGGCAGCCGGCCATGATGTGATCCATCTGGAGATCGGCGAGCCGGATTTCACCACGGCCGAGCCCATCATCCAGGCCGGCCAGGCGGCGTTGGCCAACGGCAAGACCCGCTACACCGCAGCACGCGGGTTGCCGGAGTTGCGTGAGGCCATCAGCGGTTTCTACCAGCAGCGCTACGGGCTGAACATTGATCCTGAACGCATTCTGATCACCCCCGGTGGTTCCGGTGCGTTGCTGCTGGCGAGCAGCCTGCTGGTCGATCCGGGCAAACATTGGTTGCTCGCCGACCCAGGCTATCCGTGCAACCGACATTTTCTGCGCTTGGTGGAAGGCGCGGCGCAGCTGGTGCCGGTTGGCCCGGACGTGCGCTACCAATTGACTGCCGAGCTGGTGGCCAAACACTGGGACCAGGACAGCGTGGGCGCGTTGGTCGCGTCTCCGGCCAACCCCACCGGCACGATCCTTACACGCGACGAGTTGGCGGGGTTGTCCAGTGCAATCAAGGCGCGCGACGGCCACTTGGTGGTGGATGAGATCTATCACGGCCTCACGTACGGCACCGATGCCGCCAGCGTGCTGGAAGTGGACGACGACGCATTCGTCCTGAATAGTTTTTCGAAGTATTTCGGCATGACCGGCTGGCGCCTCGGTTGGCTGGTGGCGCCGCCTGCGGCGGTGGGTGAATTGGAAAAGCTTGCGCAAAACCTCTACATCAGCGCGCCGAGCATGGCCCAGTACGCGGCACTGGCGTGTTTTACCCCGCAAACGTTGAGCATTCTGGAGCAGCGCCGCGCCGAATTCGGTCGCCGTCGGGATTTCCTGCTGCCCGCCCTGCGCGAACTAGGATTCGGTATCGCCGTTGAGCCGGAAGGGGCGTTCTACTTGTATGCCGATATCAGCGCGTTCGGCGGTGATGCCTTCGCGTTCTGTCGTCATTTCCTCGAAACCGAACACGTGGCGTTTACGCCTGGGCTGGATTTTGGCCGCTATCAAGCCGGCCACCATGTGCGTTTTGCCTACACGCAAAACATCGATCGGCTACAACAGGCGGTAGAGCGTATCGCCCGTGGTTTGCGGAGCTGGCAAGGCTGATGCGTTTTCATCCTCCTCTCGAAGAAGCGCGGCTTATCCGCCGCTACAAGCGTTTTCTCACCGATATCGAGACCGTTACCGGCGAGTTGCTGACGATTCACTGCCCGAATACCGGCTCGATGCTCAATTGCATGGTGGAAGGTGGCCAGGTCTGGTTCAGTCGCTCTTCAGACCCCAAGCGCAAGTTGCCCGGCACCTGGGAAATTGCCGAAACGCCGCAGGGCCGATTGGCGTGCGTCAACACGGCGCGCGCCAACCAATTGGTCGAGGAGGCATTGCGCGCCGGAGTCATCACTGAGCTCAACGGGTTTACCGCCTTGAAGCGCGAAGTGCCTTATGGCCAGGAGAAAAGCCGCATCGATTTTCGTCTCGATTACCCGCAAGGCGCGGCGTTTGTCGAAGTCAAAAGTGTCACCCTGGGCTTTGATGGCACGGCGGTAGCAGCCTTTCCCGATGCGGTAACGCAGCGCGGCGCCAAGCACCTGCGCGAGTTGGCGCACCTGGCGCGTGACGGGGTGCGGGCGGTGCAGTTGTATTGCGTGAACCTGTCGGGAATAGAGGCAGTACGCCCAGCGGTTGAAATCGACGCCGGTTATGCTGCGGCATTGCGGGAGGCCAAGGCCGCCGGTGTGGAGGTGTTGGCCTACGGTGTTCGCGTCACGCCTGAGGAAATTGTTGTGGAACGTCGTTTGGACGTACTGATCAGCGACTAGAGTTGCACCCACAGGCCCTGTGCGTCTTCGCGGCCGGGCAGGGCGGTGAGGCTCTGGCCCGCGCAGGGACCGGCGATGCACTCGCCGCTTTCGATCAGGAACAGCGCGCCGTGAGTGGCGCACTGGATCAGGCTGGCGCTGGTGTCGAGGAACTGATCGGGTTGCCATTCCAGCGCGATGCCGCGATGGGGGCAACGGTTGATATAGAAGTAGGCGACGCCGTCCCGGCGCACGGCCAGCAGTTTGCAACCGTCGATCTCAAAGCCGAGGCTGCTGTTGGCTGCAAGGGCGTCGGAGGTGCAGAGAAACTTCATTTCAATCCTTAAGTGCCTTGACGTTCAAATGCAAACAATTATCAAATGCCGGCTTCGCCCCGCCCCTGGAAGGAAACCCTGTCATGCGTCTGAGTACCAGCGCTATTGCGTTTGTTGCCTCACTGCTGGTCCACCATGGGGCGCAAGCCTCTGAACTGCCGCAACGCTGGGTGAGTGCCGGTGGAGCGCTATCGGAATGGGTGACAGCCTTGGGCGGCGAATCGAAACTGGTGGGCGTGGATACTACCAGCCAGCACCCGGAATCGCTGAAG
The DNA here is from genome assembly GCF_963890955.1 of Pseudomonas sp. MF6747. Taxonomy (NCBI): domain Bacteria; kingdom Pseudomonadati; phylum Pseudomonadota; class Gammaproteobacteria; order Pseudomonadales; family Pseudomonadaceae; genus Pseudomonas; species Pseudomonas sp. MF6747. Next base: position 15,287 of record NZ_CAWPSZ010000051.1, on the reverse strand, counting down.
GCCTTGCCGAGCATAGGTTACCAGCGCCAGTTGTCGGCGGAGGGCATTCTCAGCCTGCGCCCGCAAGTACTGGTCGGCACCGAGGAAATGGGGCCGCCGCCGGTACTTGCGCAGATTCGCGGCGCCGGCGTGCAGGTCGAAATGTTTTCGGCCGAGCCGGACCTCCCGACCCTGAAAGGCAACTTGCAGCACCTTGGCAAGTTGCTGGGCAGCGAGGCTAAAGCCAACGAATTGTTTACTGGATATGAACAAGCGCTCGAGCAGCAGAAGCGCTGGGTCACTCAGGCCCAGGCCACGCAAAAAGCCCCGGGTGTGCTGTTGGTGCTCGGTCATGCAGGCGGCAAGCCGCTGATCGCAGGTAAAGACACCGCCGCCGACTGGTTGTTACAGCAGGCGGGCGGGCGCAACTTGGCCACCCATACCGGCTACAAACCTTTTTCGGTGGAGTCGTTGGCGGGACTGAGCCCTGATGTGCTGGTATTCGCTGACCGTGCCTTGACCGGCGATGCCGCGCGCGCGGCTCTGTTTAAGGAAAACCCGATTTTGGCCTCAACGCCGGCGGCCAAAAATGGCCGGGTGTTTGAGCTGGACCCCACCCTGCTGGTGGGCGGCCTGGGCCCGCGTGTGCCGCAAAGCCTGGTGCAACTGTCTGCCGGGTTCTTTCCGTCCCAGGCTAAACCTGCTCCATGACCACTCTGGTTAAGCCGAAAACGCTGTTTGTCGGCCTGGCGCTGTTGTGTGTATTGGCGATCTGGCTCTCATTAGCCTTGGGGCCGGTCAGCCTGCCGTTGCTGGATACACTCAGGGCCGCGTTGCGCTTGATGGGCGTGCCGATTGCAGCCGACGGCCTGGAGCAGGCCGAATTGATCCTGGGGCAGATTCGCCTGCCGCGCACATTGCTTGGCCTGGCAGTCGGCGGCGTGCTGGCATTGTCGGGCGTGGCGATGCAGGGTCTGTTTCGTAACCCGCTGGCGGATCCTGGGCTGGTTGGGGTGTCGAGTGGCGCGGCGCTGGGGGCGGCGATTGCAATTGTCGGTGGCTCGTTTTTTGGCGGGCTGCCGGACGCGTTCGGGCCTTACCTGCTGTCGCTGTGTGCGTTTCTCGGTGGTTTGGGGGTGACTGCCCTGGTCTATCGTCTGGGGCGCCGTAACGGCCAGACCAATGTTGCGACGATGTTGCTTGCCGGCATCGCGCTCACGGCCCTCGCCAGCTCGGCGGTCGGGCTGTTTACCTATTTGGCCGACGACGCCACCCTGCGCACCCTGACTTTCTGGAACCTGGGCAGCCTCAATGGCGCGAGCTACTCGCGGTTATGGCCGTTGCTGCTGGTGAGCGCTGGTGTCGCGCTCTGGTTGCCGCGCCGCGCCAAGGCGCTGAATGCATTGTTGCTGGGCGAGTCCGAGGCCAGTCACCTGGGGATTGATGTGGAAGGGCTCAAGCGTGAGCTGGTGTTCTGCACCGCCCTGGGTGTAGGGGCGGCAGTGGCGGCGGCGGGGATGATCGGGTTTGTCGGGCTGGTGGTACCGCACTTGGTGCGGCTGCTGGCGGGGCCCGACCATCGAGTGCTGTTGCCCGCCTCGGTGCTGGCCGGCGCGAGTTTGCTGCTGTTTGCGGATTTGGTGGCGCGCCTGGCCTTGGCACCTGCGGAGTTGCCGATCGGCATTGTGACGGCGTTTATCGGTGCGCCGTTTTTTCTTTATCTGTTGTTGCGAGGACGCGCCTGATGCTGCGAGTGGAAGCGCTGCAGATCCGGCGTGGTCGCAAGACTGTATTGGCCGATGTCAGCCTGGACCTGTTGCCGGGCCAGGTACTTGGCGTGCTGGGCCCTAATGGTGCTGGCAAAAGCACCTTGCTCAGCGCGCTGTGCGGTGAGCTGCACCCTGATCAGGGCAAGGTGTGGCTGGATCAGCAGGCGCTCAAGAGCTGGACCGGCCCGCAGCGTGCCCAGCGCTTGGCGGTGTTGCCGCAAACCTCGACCCTGGATTTTGCGTTTCGCGTGGAAGAAGTTGTCGGCATGGGGCGTTTGCCGCATCAGACCGGGCGCGTGCGTGATGACGAGATCATCCGTGCGGCCTTGCAGGCGGCGGACATCGGCCATTTGAGCGGCCGCAGCTACCTGGCGTTGTCTGGCGGGGAGCGCCAACGTGTGCACCTGGCGCGGGTATTGGCGCAACTATGGCCGGGCGAGGCGGGACAGACGTTGCTGCTGGATGAGCCGACGTCGATGCTTGACCCTCTGCATCAGCACACGACGTTGCAGGCTATTCGCAGTTTTGCCGATCGAGGCGCGGCCGTACTGGTGATCCTCCATGACCTGAATCTGGCAGCGCGTTACTGTGATCGCATTCTGCTGCTGGAAGGCGGGCGTCCGCACGCCTTGGATACGCCCGCAAACGTCTTGCGACCTGAACCGCTCAAAGCGGTGTTTGGGCTGGATGTGTTGGTGCAGCCGCACCCGGAGCGTGGGCATCCGTTGATTATCGCGCGCTGAGACTCGCGGCTTTATAGGCGTTTTACAGGCAAAAAAAGACCCGGCAAGAGCCGGGTCAAATAACCGTGATTAGCCTGATGAGGAGATAATCTGAGAGTCCGAACCAATGGTCTTTCAGTTATCGGCTGATCTCGCGACCAGTTGTGATAATCATAACGATTCTCATTTGAGAGTCAACATTTGTTTTTGCTCGACCTGCGGAATTTCTCAAACAGGCGTTCGTAATGCCCGTAAACGTTGAGTTTTATCGCTGAGCTAATTCTTCTGACGTGCCGAAATCGCATCCAACTGGCGGTTCAGCGCTTCCTTTCGCTCCACGGGAATGTCGTTCCAGTGCACATCCATCAATGCGCCTTCAATGGCATACAGCAATACTTTCGAGGCCCGGAAACCGCGAGTTCGCACTGCCCGGTAGGCATCGACCGCTCCCAGGCGGCGCAAGTCGGACGCGCTGTGGATGCCCACCGCATGCAGCCACTGCGCCGACGTCTTGCCAAGGTTTTTCAGGTGTTGCAGCTCATCGTTCATCAAGCCTCCTTGCGACGGCCGAATGGTGCGGTGGGTATCGTGACCAGGCAAGCCTGAAAAGGAGTGTAGCGCTCAGTAGGAAAAGCGTAGTTCTTTGGTCAGGAACGGCTCAAACGCTTATAAGAATGGTCAGGAGGTTTTAAGCAAGGGCAGGGCGAACCACCCGGCACGCTTGATGCGTAGCCGGGGGCGGGCATGTGACGTCACTTGGTGCGATAGCGCAGGCGAGTACCGAAATTAACCGACATGAGAATCTCGTCAGCGGTCAGTTCAGGTGGAAAGTAAGTGCCGGAAATTTGTGCATGCGCCAGGCTGGCGCCTTCCAATGAGCAGTCGCGTAGATCCAGGCCACGCAGGTCGGCAGAACGGAAATACGCGTCGGTGAAATCTACACCCGTGGCGTTCAGGTCGCGCAGGTCCAGCCCGCGAAAGTCACCGCCACGCATGTCGATGCTGCCGTCTTTAGGCCGTTCCTGGTTGAAGCCTCGAATGTCGTCCTTGTGCAGGAGCGCGTAGAGCGGAGTATCAAGAAGCTTGGGCTGACTCATGACGGCGACTCCTGTTGGAATTATGACGCCATTATAGTGCCACTATTGCTTGGTCGTGCACCGTAGATCGGTGACACGACCAAGAAATATTTCTTACAGGCCTGGCAGGCGCTGGCGGATATGCGCCACCAAGGCATCCAGGGTTCCGCTTTCATTGGTCTCTACGCGCTTGCTCAGCAGCAGTTCTTCAGCGGTCAGCGGGTCGCGGTTGGCCTGCTGCTCTTCGATGATGGTCAGCGTCGCGTCGGAAGGGTCGTTCTTATCCGCCTGACGTTGTGCCAACCAGCTGGCGATAACGGCTTGCGGTGCGTTGCAATCCAGGATCAGGAATGGCGCGCCGGTGGCCTCGGCAATCTTCGCAGCAGCGTCGCGCTGTTCACGTTTGAGGAAGGTGGCATCCAGTACGACCGGGTAGCCGGCGCGCAAGACGATATCGGCGATTTCATTCAGGCGAGCATAGGTTGCTGCGCTGGCGTCGGCAGCATAGATGCCGGCCTGTGGTGTGTTTTCCACGTGCTGTTCGCCAAACAGGCGTTTGCGTTCCACGTCCGAGCGCAGGCGCACGGCACCCAACGCTTCCACCAGGCGCATGGCTACGTGGCTCTTGCCGACTGCCGATACGCCGTGGGTAATCGCCAGGAAGCGCGAAGGAATAGTGCTGTAGCTTTCGGCCAGGTTGGCGTAGTTGCGGTACTGGCGCAGGGTGGTGGCGCGCTGCACCGGGCTTGCCTCGCTCGGCATGCTGAACAGTGCAACCTTGGCGCGTACCAGCGCCCGGTACGCTTTATAGAAGTTAAGCACTTCCAGGCCTTGGTAATCGCCGGTCAGTTCCAGGTATTGGCTGATAAAGCGACGCGCCAGGGATTTGAGGCCACGGTCTTCCAGGTCCATCGCCAGAAAGCCGGTGTCGGCGTACACGTCGGTGAAGCGGAACGGCTCGTTGAACTCGATGCAGTCGAAGATGACGACTTGGCCGTCGATCATCGTCGCATTGCCCAAGTGGATATCGCCGTGACATTCACGCGTGAAGCCATCCTGCTTGCGCTGCGCCAGCAGAGGCTTGAGGCGCTCGAAGCTGCTTTCGGCCCAGGCCTGCAGAGCTTCCAGCTGTGCCAGATCGGCCTTGTCGCTGAGGAAAGGGCGGATCTGATCGAAGTTCTGGCGCACTGGCGCCATCACCTCGTCCGGGGTGCCGGCCGGATGCGCCTGTGGAACCTTTGGTGCGGTGAGGTGGAAGTGCGCAATCTGCTTGGCCATTTCGTCAATATGCGCGCTGGTGAGTTCGCCGTTGGCTTGCAAGGTGCTCAGCAGTTGGCTTTGCGGGAACTGGCGCATTTTCAGCGCGTACTCGATTACCGGGCCATCGCCGCCCAGTTGCGGGGCCTCGGCGGTGCCGGTGATCGGCAACACTTCAAGGTACAGATCTTCGGTCAGGCGCTGGTTGAGGCGAAGTTCTTCGTTGCAGAAGTGCCCCCGGTCGTCCAGCTGGGTGAAATCCAGAAAGCCGAAGTTCATCGGCTTCTTCAGTTTATAAGCGAAGGGGCCAGTCAGAATGACCCAGGAAATATGGGTCTCGATAACGTGAAACGCTTCAACCGGATGGGGATACAAAGCCGGGTTTTGCAGGGCGGCGATCAGGGACTGGCTCACGGGCGATCCTTCAAAGTCTGGGGGAAATCATGGCGGGCATTATGGCTGTTACAGCCGGTCGTGCAAACCGCTGTCCGGCTCATGTTGATCATCAATAAAGTGCGTATAATCCGCCGCCATGACTCGAACCCGATCTCCCCGTTCCCGTAAAAAACCTCCTTCCCGCGGCCTGCGCCCGTGGCTCGGCTGGGCGCTCAAGCTCAGCCTGGTGGGCCTTGTAGTGCTCGCCGGCTTCGCGGTGTACCTCGACGCTGTGGTCCAGGAGAAGTTCTCCGGCAAGCGCTGGACCATTCCGGCCAAGGTGTACGCACGCCCGCTGGAACTGTTCACTGGCCAGAAGCTGAGTAAAGATGATTTCCTGACCGAGCTCGACGCGTTGGGTTACCGCCGCGAAGCCGTGAGCAATGGTCCTGGCGCTGCGGCCGTCAGCGGCAATACCGTCGACTTGAACACCCGCGGCTTCCAGTTCTACGAAGGCCTGGAAAAAGCCCAGCCGGTACGCGTGCGCTTCTCTGGCGATTACGTCGCCGAGCTGTCCTCGCTCAATGGTTCGAAGTTGCCTGTGGTGCGCCTGGAGCCGCTGCTGATCGGCGGCATTTACCCAAAGAACCTGGAAGATCGCATCCTGATCAAGCTCGATCAGGTGCCGCCGTATCTGCTTGAAACACTCGTTGCCGTCGAAGACCGCGACTTCTACAGCCACTGGGGTGTGTCGCCCAAGTCGATTGCCCGCGCCATTTGGGTCAACACTTCTGGCGGCAAGATGACGCAGGGTGGCAGTACGCTGACGCAACAATTGGTCAAGAACTTCTACCTGACCAACGAGCGCAGCCTGACCCGCAAACTCACCGAAGCCATGATGGCGATGCTGCTGGAGCTGCATTACAGCAAGCAGGAAATCCTCGAGGCTTACCTCAACGAAGTATTCGTCGGTCAGGATGGCCAGCGCGCCGTTCACGGCTTTGGCTTGGCCAGCCAGTTCTTTTTCGGTCAGCCATTGTCCGAGTTGAAATTGCATCAAGTCGCGTTGCTGGTGGGGATGGTCAAGGGGCCGTCCTATTACAACCCGCGTCGCAACCCGGAGCGTGCGCTTGAGCGTCGCAACCTGGTGCTGGATGTACTCGAGCAGCAGGGCGTGGCTACCGCTGAACAAGTCGCGGCCGCGAAGAAAATGCCACTGGGTGTGACAACCCGCGGCAAGTTGGCCGACAGCTCCTTCCCAGGCTTTATCGACTTGGTCAAACGTCAACTGCGCGAAGATTACCGCGACGAAGACTTGACCGAAGAAGGCTTGCGGATCTTCACCAGCTTCGACCCGATTTTGCAGATGAAAGCCGAAGCGTCGGTCAACGACACCTTCAAACGCTTGACCGGCCGCAAGGGCTCCGATGAAGTCGAGGCGGCCATGGTGGTGACCAACCCCGAAACCGGTGAAGTCCAGGCCATGATCGGCAGTCGCCAGGCCAGTTTTGCCGGTTTCAACCGCGCGCTGGATGCCGTGCGGCCGATCGGCTCGCTGGTCAAGCCTGCGGTCTACCTGACGGCACTGGAAAAACCGAGCAAATACACCCTGACCAGTTGGCTGTCGGATGACCCGTTGTCGGTCAAAGGTGCTGATGGCCAAGTGTGGACGCCGCAGAACTTCGATCGCCGCTCTCACGGGACGGTGTTCCTGTATCAGGGCCTGGCGCATTCCTACAACATCTCCACGTCGCGCCTCGGGCTGGAAGTTGGGGTGCCGAATGTGTTGAAAACCCTGGGTCGCCTGGGCATCAATCGTGAGTTCCCGTCGTTCCCATCGATGCTGTTGGGCGCTGGCGCCATGACCCCGATGGAAGTGGCCACGATGTACCAGACCCTCGCCAACGGCGGCTTCAATACCCCGATGCGCGGTATCCGCAGCGTGCTGACTGCCGAGGGCGAGCCGCTCAAGCGCTATCCGTTCCAGATTCAGCAGCGCTTTGATGCAGGCTCCATTTACCTGATCCAGAACGCCATGCAGCGCGTAATGCGCGAAGGCACCGGGCGTTCGGTTTACAGCGTGCTGCCGTCGAACCTCACGTTGGCGGGCAAGACCGGTACCAGTAACGATTCGCGTGACAGCTGGTTCGCGGGCTTCGGCCAGGACGTGCTGGCCGTGGTTTGGCTGGGGCGTGACGACAATGGCAAGACGCCGTTCACCGGTGCTACCGGTGCGCTGCAGGTCTGGACCAGCTTTATGCGCAAGGCCGACCCGTTGCCGCTGAACATGCCGCAACCGGACAACATCGTGCAGGCCTGGATTGATCCGCACACGGGGCAGGGCTCCGATGCCAACTGTCCGGGCGCGGTGCAGATGCCGTATATTCGCGGCAGCGAGCCACCACCCGGCGCCGCATGCGGTGGCAGTGCCCCTGCTGACGCGGAATCGGTGATGGATTGGGTCAAGGGCTGGATGAACTAAGCAAAGAGGGTTTCACGTGAACAAGTGGTTGATTCCAGCTATTACAGCTCTGGCAGTGCTCAGCGGTTGCTCCAGCGTGCAGCGCGGTTCGATTCCCGTGGTGGATTCGAGTACCACCGTTTCCAATAACGATCGCATTTCGGCCAACGGCGGCTTCCGTCAGACCGTGGTCAAGCGTCCTACGCAAGCCGCACCGCAAGCCATGCCGCAGGATTCGGGTGTGGTAGTGATGGTGCCGGGCGGTGGTGCTGCAACGTCGGCGCCGATCAGCGCCGAGCCGTGGACCCCAGGTCCAAGCACATCGGGGCCGGTTGATTCCACGCCGATCCAGACGGCGCCGGTCAATCAGGGCACCTACAACATGCCGTCGACGCCGAGCGGTATTCCGTCGTCGTCAAGCGCGGGCGGCCTGTCGGCTGATGAGCAACTGGACGGACCCGTGTTGTCGCTGTTGACTACTGCCCAGCAACAGCAGGCCGGTGGTGATTTGAACGGTGCTTCGTCCAGTCTTGAGCGTGCCCAGCGCGTGGCGCCTCGCGAGCCGCAAGTGTTGTATCGCCTGGCCCAGGTGCGTATGGCCCAAGGTGATGCGCCGCAAGCTGAACAGTTCGCCCGTCGCGGCCTGAGCCTGGCCAATGGTCGTCCCGATCTGCAGGCCAACCTGTGGGCCTTGATTGGTGACGCGCGTGCTGCCCAAGGCGATGCCGCCGGTGCTGCGCAGGCTCGGCAGAAAGCCAAGGTCAGCCTCTGATGGATGCACGGTTTCCCGCGATTGCCGAACAGTTATTGCTGATCGAGCGCGAATTGCGCGTGCAGGGCTGGTGGGACGAGGTGTCCCCCAGCGCAGAGGCGCTCAGCAGTGTCGAGCCTTTTTCGGTTGATACCCTGGATTTTCACCAGTGGCTGCAATGGATCTTCCTGGTGCGCATGAAGCAGATCCTCGAGCAGGATCTACCGTTGCCTAATGCGTCGGGGATCCTGGAGATGGCGGAGATGGTTTACGCCGATCGCCCGCTTGAGAGCCTCGGTTTGCGTAACGCGCTGAAAAAGTTCGACCAATTGATCGTCGACGCTCGTTAATTGCCTGACTGCCGGGTTTTCCGGCAGTCTTGCGCACATTTCTACCGCTTGACGACATTCAGGCGAGTTTTATCCCTCCTCAAACCCCTTTAATCTACGTTCTCATGCGCTTAGTTGGAAAAAAGCGCAATTATTGCTTGACTTGAAGGGGCTGAAACAGAAGAATCCAAAGTCCGCTGTATCGGGACTGCCAGAAGCAGACCCGCTCAGCAGATCATGAGGCGCATATCCGCGCCGACCTGTAACACCCGCAACGCGTTACCTCGCGCTGGGTGGGAAAAGCCCGCAACACTTGGGACGATCCCAATACTTGCTCAGTCAGTGCTGACGTAGTCGGCGACCACCGTCGCTCATGCTCTGTTGAGAAGTAAACCTATTAAGACCCGTCGGTTTTTAACGGACGGTATTCTGGCGTTTTAGAGGTGAACAACGTGGAGCTTTTATCTGGCGGTGAGATGCTCGTCCGCTTTTTGCGTGACGAAGGCGTCGACTATATCTACGGGTACCCAGGTGGTGCTCTGCTGCATGTTTACGACGCACTGTTCAAGGAACCGGCTGTTACCCACATCCTGGTTCGCCACGAACAGGCCGCGACCCATATGGCTGACGGTTACGCCCGTGCCACCGGTAAAGCCGGTGTGGTACTGGTGACGTCCGGCCCAGGCGCAACGAATGCCATTACCGGCATCGCGACTGCGTATATGGACTCTATTCCGATGGTGATCATTTCCGGCCAGGTCGCAAGCACCATGGTGGGGACCGATGCATTCCAGGAAACCGACATGATCGGTATCTCCCGGCCGATCGTGAAACACAGCTTCATGATCAAGCATGCCTCGGAAATCCCGGAAGTCATGAAAAAGGCGTTCTACCTCGCACAGTCCGGTCGTCCGGGCCCTGTTGTGGTCGATATCCCGAAAGACATGACCAACCCGGCTGAAAAGTTCGAATACATCTTCCCGAAGAAAGCCAAGCTGCGTTCCTACAGCCCGGCTGTTCGTGGGCACTCGGGGCAAATCCGCAAGGCAGCAGAAATGCTGCTGGCGGCCAAGCGCCCGGTGCTGTACTCGGGTGGTGGCGTGATCCTGGGCGGCGGTTCTGCTCCGCTGACCGAGCTGGCCAAGCTGCTCAATTTGCCAGTCACCAACACGTTGATGGGCCTCGGCGCATTCCCGGGCACGGACCGTCAGTTCGTCGGCATGCTCGGCATGCACGGCAGCTACACCGCCAACCTGGCCATGCACCACGCCGATGTGATTCTGGCAGTGGGCGCGCGTTTTGATGACCGTGTGATCAACGGCGCGAGCAAGTTCTGCCCGAATGCCAAGATCATCCACATCGACATCGACCCTGCGTCGATCTCCAAGACCATCAAGGCTGATGTGCCGATTGTGGGTCCGGTAGAAAGTGTGTTGACCGAGATGGTAGCCGCGCTCAAGGACATCGGCGAAACGCCGAACAAGGAGTCCGTTGCCAGCTGGTGGAAGCAGATCGACGAATGGCGCGGTGACCGCGGCCTGTTCCCTTACGACAAAGGCGACGGCAGCGTCATCAAGCCACAAACCGTGATCGAAACCCTGTGCGAAGTGACCAAGGGCGATGCCTTTGTAACCTCCGATGTGGGTCAGCACCAGATGTTCGCCGCGCAGTACTACAAGTTCGACAAGCCTAACCGCTGGATCAACTCCGGTGGCCTGGGCACGATGGGCTTTGGTTTCCCTGCGGCCATGGGTGTGAAGCTGAGCTTCCCCGACACCGACGTCGCGTGCGTCACCGGTGAGGGCAGCATCCAGATGAACATTCAGGAGTTGTCGACGTGCTTGCAGTACGGCCTTCCGGTGAAGATCGTCTGCCTGAACAACGGCGTACTGGGCATGGTGCGTCAATGGCAGGACATGAGCTACGGCAGCCGTCACTCCCATTCCTACATGGAATCGCTGCCAGATTTCGTAAAATTGGTTGAAGCCTACGGCCACGTCGGCATTCGCATCACCGATTTGAAAGATCTGAAGCCGAAGATGGAAGAGGCGTTCGCCATGAAGGACCGCCTGGTGTTCCTCGATATTCAAGTGGATACCAGTGAGCACGTCTACCCGATGCAGATCAAAGACGGCTCTATGCGCGACATGTGGCTGAACAAGACGGAGCGTACTTAATCATGCGGCACATTATCTCCCTGCTTCTGGAGAACGAACCCGGCGCTCTGTCTCGTGTTGTCGGCCTGTTTTCGCAACGCAACTACAACATTGAAAGCCTGACCGTGGCACCGACCGAAGACCCGACCCTGTCGCGTCTGACGTTGACCACCGTGGGCCACGATGAGGTGATCGAGCAGATCACCAAGAACCTCAACAAGTTGATCGAAGTGGTCAAGCTGGTCGATCTTTCGGAAAGTGCCCACATTGAGCGTGAGCTGATGTTGGTTAAGGTCAAGGCTACGGGTGCCCAGCGTGCCGAGATTAAACGGACTACTGATATTTATCGCGGGCAGATCGTCGATGTGAGCGCCAGCGTTTATACCGTTCAACTGACCGGTACAAGCGACAAGCTGGACAGCTTCATCCAGTCGATCGGGACGGCCTCGATTCTGGAAACCGTACGCAGTGGTGTCACCGGGATTGCCCGTGGCGACAAAGTACTCAGCATCTAACCCAAATTAGCGAATGGCCTTACGGCCTGGATATATAGAGGAACCTCATGAAAGTTTATTACGATAAAGATTGTGACCTGTCGATCATCCAGGGCAAGAAAGTCGCCATCATCGGCTACGGTTCCCAGGGCCACGCCCAAGCGTGCAACCTGAAAGATTCCGGCGTTGACGTCACTGTCGGCCTGCGCAAAGGCTCGGCCACTGTTGCCAAGGCTGAAGCCCATGGCCTGAAAGTGACCGACGTTGCTTCCGCCGTTGCTGCTGCTGACCTGGTCATGATTCTGACCCCGGACGAGTTCCAGTCCGCGCTGTACAAGAATGAAATCGAGCCGAACATCAAGAAGGGCGCCACCCTGGCCTTCTCCCACGGCTTCGCGATTCACTACAACCAGGTTGTTCCACGCGCTGACCTCGACGTGATCATGATCGCGCCGAAAGCCCCGGGCCACACCGTGCGTTCCGAGTTCGTCAAAGGCGGCGGTATCCCTGACCTGATCGCGATCTACCAGGACGCCTCGGGCAACGCTAAAAACGTTGCACTGTCCTACGCAGCTGGCGTGGGTGGCGGTCGTACCGGCATCATCGAAACCACCTTCAAGGACGAGACTGAAACCGACCTGTTCGGCGAGCAAGCCGTTCTGTGCGGCGGTACCGTTGAGCTGGTCAAAGCTGGTTTCGAAACACTGGTTGAAGCTGGCTACGCGCCAGAGATGGCCTACTTCGAATGCCTGCACGAACTGAAGCTGATCGTTGACCTCATGTACGAAGGCGGTATCGCCAACATGAACTACTCGATCTCCAACAACGCCGAATACGGCGAGTACGTGACTGGCCCGGAAGTGATCAACGCCGAGTCCCGTCAGGCCATGCGCAACGCCCTGAAACGTATCCAGGACGGCGAATACGCCAAAATGTTCATCAGCGAAGGCGCAACCGGCTACCCTTCGATGACCGCCAAGCGTCGTAACAACGCCGCTCACGGTATCGAAGTCATCGGCGAGCAACTGCGCTCCATGATGCCGTGGATCGGTGCCAACAAGATCGTCGACAAAGCCAAAAACTAAGTCGTACGCATCAACAGAAAACGCGGCTTAGGCCGCGTTTTTTCGTTTGAGGGGCTGGTTCTGGTATAAAGCTGCATCGTTTGCGGGCGAACACTCGCCGCAAGTTTCTGTCGAATTTTTTCACACCGTTGCAAGGTAAAATCCATGAGCGAACGTCCCGAAGAGCCACACCAGGCCTCTGACGCCGAAAGCCTGCTGCCGATCGATGAGCATGTCGAAGAAGGGCATGACGCGGAAGGTCGCAAGGTCCGGCATCGTGGCATCTATCTTCTGCCTAACCTGTTCACCACCGCGAACCTGTTTGCCGGCTTCTATTCCATCATCAACTCCATGAGCGCCCAAAGTGCGCTGGCGGCGGGTGATGCGGTAAGTGCCAGCAAGTATTTCGGTTTTGCCGCCATCGCAATCTTTGTGGCCATGGTGCTTGATGGCCTTGATGGCCGCGTGGCGCGCATGACCAACACGCAAAGTGCCTTTGGCGCCGAGTACGACTCGCTGTCGGACATGGTCGCTTTCGGGGTTGCACCGGCGCTGCTGGCGTTTGCCTGGGCGCTGGGAGATATGGGCAAGGTCGGCTGGATGGTCGCCTTCATCTATGTCGCCGGCGCCGCTTTGCGTCTGGCGCGCTTCAATACCCAGGTGGGTACCGCTGACAAGCGTTACTTCATTGGCCTTGCCAGCCCCGCGGCTGCAGGCGTCGTGGCAGGTATTGTCTGGGCATTCAGTGACTATGGAATCCAGGGCTCGAAAATGTCGTTCCTGGTGGCCTTGATGGTGGCTGCGGCTGGCATGCTGATGGTCAGCAACATCAAGTACAACAGCTTCAAGGAGTTCGACCTCAAGGGCCGCGTGCCTTTCGTAGCGATCCTGGTGGTGGTGCTGGTGTTTGCTGTAGTGTTCAGCGACCCGCCGCGTATCCTGCTGCTGGCGTTCCTGGTCTACGCCGCTTCGGGGCCGATTCAGTACTTGCTGCATCTGCGCCGCGACAAAACATTGTCTTAATGTAATGTCCGCCATACTCCGCAGTCTATTGGTGCATCAGTCCTCCAATGCTGCGGAGTTGCCATGTTAATCAAGATCCCCAAAGCGTCCGATTGTCACGAATCGGATGTCACGCCTGAATCCTTCTATTTATCTCGCCGTAGCTTGCTCGGTGGTGCGCTTGCTGGCGTCGCTGCCAGTACCTTGCCGCGCTGGGCCAGTGCTGACGATGCAGCGCGTTACGCCGACGTCGAGCCTGGCAATGCGCCGAGTTGGTTTGCCCAAAAGCTGCCAGGCACCCAGTGGCAGGCTGTTACGGTAAAGGACGAAGCCATTACGCCGTTCAAGGACGCAACCCACTACAACAACTTCTATGAATTCGGTACGGACAAGGGTGACCCGGCGAAGAACGCGGGTTCACTCAAGACCGAGCCCTGGAGTGTGGTGATTGATGGAGAGGTGGGCAAGCCGGGGCGTTATGCCCTGGAAGACTTCATGAAGCCTTATCAGTTGGAGGAGCGCATCTACCGTTTGCGCTGTGTCGAGGCGTGGTCGATGGTGATTCCGTGGATGGGTTTCCCCCTTTCAGCCTTGCTCAAGCAGGTGGAGCCGACCTCTAAAGCCAAGTTCATCCGTTTTGAAACGCTCCAAGACCCCAAAAGTATGCCGGGGCAGCGCTCAAGCTTTGGCTTGATCGACTGGCCATATGTCGAAGGGTTGCGCCTGGATGAGGCGATGAACCCATTGGCTATCCTTGCCGTTGGCATGTACGGGCGTGAACTGCCTAACCAGAACGGCGCACCACTGCGTCTGGTGGTGCCGTGGAAGTATGGCTTCAAGAGTGTGAAGTCGATTGTGCGGATCAGTCTTGTAAGCGAACAACCCAAGACGACCTGGCAGAGCATCGCGGCCGATGAGTATGGGTTCTACGCGAACGTGAATCCTACGGTCGACCATCCTCGCTGGACTCAGGCGCGAGAGCGTCGTCTGCCCAGCGGCCTGTTCAGCCCGAACGTGCGTGAGACGCAGATGTTCAATGGCTACTCGGATGAGGTCGCTTCTCTTTATACGGGCCTCGATCTGCGGAAGAATTACTGATGCGTTATCCGATCTGGCGTGTCGGCGTCTTTATAGCCGCGGCGATTTGGCCATTTTTCTGGTTGTACGAGGCATGGAATTCTGTGCTCGGGCCTGATCCAGGCAAAGTGCTGATGGATCGGTTGGGGCTTGGGACCTTGATTCTGTTGCTGATCACGCTGGGCATGACACCATTGCAGAAGCTCAGCGGTTGGGCGGGGTGGATTGCTGTCCGCCGACAGCTGGGACTCTGGTGTTTTGCGTATGTGGTTTTGCACCTGGCGGCTTACTGCGTCTTTATCTTGGGGCTTGATTGGTCGCAACTCGGGGTGGAGCTGCGTAAGCGGCCCTACATTATTGTGGGCGCGTTGGGCTTCCTCTGCTTATTGGTGTTGGCAGTGACCTCCAATCGCTATAGCCAGCGTCGACTTGGCAGTCGTTGGAAGAAGCTGCATCGCTTGGTGTATGTGATCCTTGGGCTAGGTTTGCTGCATATGCTGTGGATTGTGCGGGCCGATCTGAAGGAGTGGGCGATATATGCATCTATAGGTGTGCTGCTTTTGGTGCTGCGTATTCCGCCTGTCATGCGCTGGATTCCCCGCCTTATCGCGAAAAAACCAGTTTCTGCACCAAAAGCGTAATTAGTGCTTGACGGCAGATTCTGGAAGTCTATAATTCGCCCCACTTCCGGCGCAGTCGAAACGGAAAACTCCTTGGTAAACAAAGAGTTACGCAGAATTCGACAGCGAGTTGCTTCAGTTCATCGAAGCCCAGA